>CAKZQY010000180.1 GCA_937142015.1 uncultured Halobacteria archaeon | reverse complement strand
GGAGCCAACGTCACATGGTAACGAACACCTCAGGCAAGAAGAAGACGGCCGTCGCTCGCGCGACGGTCACGGAGGGAGAGGGCCGCGTCCGGATCGACTCCACGCCGGTGGAGCTCGTCGAGCCGGAGCAGGCACGACTGAAGATGATGGAGCCGTTCCGCATCGCGGACGACGAACTCCGCGACGGTGTCGACATCGACGTGACGGTCGACGGCGGCGGCTTCTCCGGGCAGGCTGACGCCGCTCGGACGGCCATCGCGCGTGGACTGGTCCAACACCTCGGCGACGCCGAGCTGCGTGACGCGTTCATGCAGTTCGACCGGTCGCTGCTGGTGAACGACGACCGCCAGTCGGAACCGAAGAAGTGGGGCGGCCCCGGCGCACGGGCCCGCTACCAGAAGTCGTACCGCTGAGGTGAGCCAGCCATGATGATCCCGGTTCGGTGTTTCACGTGCGGCAACGTCATCGGCGACAGTTGGGAGGAGTTCAAAGCCCGCGCCCGCGAGGGGGACGAAGACCCCGGCGCGGTGCTCGACGAGCTGGGCGTCGAACGCCACTGCTGTCGGCGGATGATGGTGAGTCACACGGACCTCGTCGACGTGGTGAGTCCGTACCAATGAGTCACAGTCCACACCAGCACCACCGAGTGACCGTCACGCGGGGAGAGACATGAGTACGAACCCGACACAGCGGTACAACCGCTACGAGAAGGCGCGGATTCTCGGCGCACGGGCCCTGCAGGTGGCGTACGGCGCGCCGGTGCTCGTCGAGACAGACCAGAGTGAACCGATCCTGATCGCCGCCGAGGAGTACGACGCCGGCGTGTTGCCGTTCACCGTCAGACGGGAGGGACGATGACCCTCGTCGAGTCGGTCTCGCTACGCCGCGTGCTCGACTCACGGGGGAACCCGACGGTCGAGGCGGACGTGTTGACCGAGGCGGGCGGCTTCGGTCGTGCAGCGGCTCCCTCGGGCGCATCGACAGGCGAGTACGAGGCGGTCGAACGTCCCCCGCACGAGGCAATCGCGGCGGCACGCGAACACGCGATCCCACGGCTCGTGGGTGAGGTGTACGCGGGCGACCAGCGGGAAGTCGACGCGGCGTTACACGCCGCAGACGGGACGGACGACTTCTCGGAGATTGGCGCGAACAGCGCAGTCGCGGTCTCGATGGCGGCGGCGAAGGCTGGCGCGGACACGGTCGGACTGCCGCTGTTCCAACACCTCGGCGGCGCGTTCCGCGGCGCACGACAGTCGTTCCCAGTCCCGCTGGGCAACGTCGTCGGCGGCGGGGAACACGCAGCAGAGTCGACGGCGATTCAGGAGTTCCTCGCCGCGCCGGTCGGCGCACCCTCCGTTCAGGAGGCAGTGTTCGCAAACGCCGACGTTCACGCGGCCGTCGCAGACGTGCTCACAGAGCGCGGCCTCGCAGCCGCGAAAGGCGACGAGGGCGCGTGGGCACCGCCCGTCGGCGACGCGGAGGCGTTCGAGATCGTCGACGAGGCGGTCTCGCGGGTGGCAGACGAGCGCGGGTTCGAGATCCAGTTCGGGCTCGACGTGGCCGCCGCGGAGATGTACGACGCAGACGCGGGCGTGTACCGCGCCGGCGACACGGAGCGGACACCCGAGGAGCAGCGCGACTGGATCGCCGGGCTCGTCGAGGAGTACGAGTTGGCGTACGTCGAGGACCCACTCGACGAGACGGACTTCGACGGGTTCGCCGAGCTGACAGACCGCGTCGGCGACCAGACACTGATCTGTGGCGACGATCTGTTCGTCACGAACGTCGAGCGGCTCCAGCGCGGCATCGACACGGGCGCGGCAAACAGCATCCTGATCAAGCCGAACCAGATCGGGACACTGACAGACGCGTTCGACGCGGTGGAGTTGGCCGGCGCAGCCGGGATGGACAGCGTCGTCTCCCACCGGTCGGGCGAGACGGAGGACACGACGATCGCACACCTCGCCGTAGCGACCGACGCCGGCTACGTGAAGACCGGCACAGTCGGCGGCGAGCGCACAGCCAAGCTGAACGAACTGATCCGCATCGCGGAGGACGCCGTATGAGCAACAGCGAGAACACGACAGACGCCGACTCCGAAGAGGAGGCGTCGGAGACGGAGACGGAACAGACGACCCCGGCAGAGACGGGAGCAGACGAGTCGACTGGACAGCCGGAGCCGGTCGATCCGAGCGAGGCGCTCGAGGAGATCGACACCAGCGGCGCGCCGGAGGCGGTCGACCCCGAGGCAGCGCCGGAGTCGGCGGGCGTACCGGACGCCGGCGCGGCAGAACCGGTCGACGCGGCCGGCGCTGGCGAGGGTGCAGACGCCGAAGGCGACGGGGACGAGGCCGCCGAGGAGGCCGGGCCACGCTTCGACGAGAACGTGATGCCCGACGACGAGGCAGACCTGCTGATCCCAGTCGAGGACTACCTGTCGGCAGGTGTCCACATCGGGACACAGCAGAAGACACAGGACATGGAGCGGTTCATCCACCGCGTCCGCGACGACGGGCTGTACGTGCTGGACGTGAGCCAGACGGACGGGCGGATTCGAACGGCCGCCAGCTTCCTGTCCGGCTACGACCCCGAGCAGGTGTTGGTCACCTCCTCGCGCCAGTACGGTCGGTTCCCGGCCGAGAAGTTCGCGGACGCCATCGGCGCACGCGCACGGACCGGACGGTTCATTCCGGGGACGCTGACAAACCCCGAGTACCAAGGGTACATCGAGCCGGATGTGGTGGTCGTCACCGACCCCATCGGCGACGCACAAGCCGTGAAGGAGGCGATCACGGTCGGGATTCCGGTGATCGCCATGTGCGACTCCAACAATCAGGTGGCGAACGTCGATCTGGTCATCCCGACGAACAACAAGGGCCGACGCGCGCTGTCCGTCGTCTACTGGCTGCTCGCCAACGAGACGCTGGACCGCCGCGGAGCCGAGCCGACGTACGCGCTCGACGACTTCGAAGCCGACATCTGAGGCTGTCGACGTAGACACCCGAGGCTGTCGACGCAGACGCCCGAGGCTGTCGACCCCGATACCCGAGGCTGTCGAGTAGAATGGCAGACTGGTGACGAACACCAGAGGCAGCAGACGTAGCTAGGAGATCACACGCACGTTCTCGACTCGTATCACTCTGCTTCACACGTCTGTCGCCACCTGCCTCGTATCACTCTGCTTCACACGTCTGTCGCCACCTGCCTCGTGTCACTCCGCTCGCACGTCTGTCGCCACCTGCTGGAGTGTCTCGAACTGTGCGTCCTCGTAGGCGATCACACGCACGTCCGAGAGCGTCCGCGGGTCGTGTTCCCAGACCGCCTCACAGACGAGTCGTACGCCAGCGGCGAAGTCGAAGCGAGCCGCGCCAGTCCCCAGAATCGGGACGACGAGCGACTGACAGCCCAGCTCGTCCGCTTTCGTCAGCGCGTTGCGCGTGGCATCACTGACACTCTCCGCCGTCGCCAGCCCGTCTCCGTAGTGTGGCATCGCCGCCGCGTGAATCACGTACTCCGCCGGCAGTTCGTAGGCGTCCGTCACCGCCACCTCACCCAGATCGACTGGTCCCTGCTCCGTCGCCTCGTCGTTGATCGGGCCGTTCGCATTCCGCCGGAGCGCGCCGGCGACACCGCTCCCCATCCGGAGACTCGTGCCGGCGGCGTTGACCAGCGCGTCTGCCTCCTCCGTTGCGATGTTGCCCTGGATCACGTCGAACTCCATACGTCAGTCTCGACCGCGACGAGAGGAACAACTTTCGGCGGGGTCGGATCGGTCACGACCAGACGAACTGACTGTCATAGTGATTACTGCGAATAGTTCCACGGAGGGCGTCGAAACCGACGGCTCAGACGCTCTGCTCACCGACACGAGTTGCCACGGCGGTAAAGACTCGCAGTAATCACTATCAGTCGGTGCAGCGTCGTCGCGGCTCTCACAACGGCTCACTGTGGGGTCGACTCACAACTCACTGCATCGCGTCGATTCGCACCTCGGGGTGCTCACGGTAGTAGTCGACGAGTCGGTCGACGTACTCCGCGAACAGCGGACACGACAGTCCAGTCCCGGCGAGTGCGCGCTGGGTGGTCGGATTGGCGTACCGCGTCGGGTGGTCGAAGTAGTCCACCGTGGCCGGCTCGACAACGATGCCTCGCCTCTGGAGTGCAGCCATTCCGCGGCGGACGAGCGTCTTCGGCACCGGCACCGTCACCGTGCGGTGGCCCATCGCGTCGGCGACGGCGTCGACGAACGCCGGCACGGTCGGCGGCGCGGGATCACACAGCTGGTACGTCTCTCCGACGGCGTCGTCACGCCCGGAGAGGTGTGCGATTGCCTCGACGACGTAGTCCCGCGGAACGACGTTGAGCTCCGTCCGCGCCGCGCCGGTGACGAGCGAGACGACGGACAGCGGCGACGGCTGTGCGTCGATCAGTCGGAACAGGTTGTACGGTCCGTCGAACTTGTCCGTCGCGCCGGTCTGGCTGTCGCCGACGACGATAGCCGGCCGGTACACCGTCGCCGGCAGCCCGTCGGCCATCGCCGCTCGAACCCGCAGTTCGGCACGGTACTTCGTCGACTCGTAGTAGTTGTTGAACGACTGACCCTCCCGGAGGTGTCGCTCGGTGAACACACCCTCGTAGCGCCCGCTGACGTAGCAGGTGCTCACGTAGTGGAGCCTGTCGATGTCTGCCTCGCGTGCGAACTCGAGGACGTGTTCCGTCCCGCGGACGTTCACCGCCTCGCCGACCGACTGCTCGACGGCGAGGTCGTACACCGCCGCGAGGTGGTACAGCTCGTCGACGGATTCGAGCGACGCTCGAACGCTCCCCAGTCCGAGGTCTGGCTCTGTGATGTCACCCTCGTACACCTGAATCTGGCTCGATGTCGTATCTGACGGGTTCCCGTCTGGGCCGTCGACCGAGTCGTCGTTCAATAGTTCACTCGCCCGTTCGCGGGCTCGGTCGACGTACTGCGGTTGGACGAGACACGCGACAGGACCGTCACCGCGGGCGATCAGCCGCGGGAGCAGTGCCGACCCGAGAAACCCGGGGAATCCGGTGAGGAGCACGCGTGCGTCGCTGGGGTCCCGAGCTCCGCGTGCGTGTGCTGCGTCTGTCATGTTCGACTGTCCAACTCGTCGCCGTGGCGTATCAGTGTTCGGCGTGACCGACAGTATAGTCACACGGGCGGACACGGCCGCGGACCACAAGCACATTTACCGGCGACCGTCTACTCGCCGTCGTGACAGACGACGCGACAGCGGACGAGACGGACGCCGGGTGGTTCTGCGGCGTCGACACGACTGACTCGGCGGACGGGGACGGGTCGGCGGCGTCGGAGGGGAGAGACACCCTGACGGCGTCGGAGGGGAGAGACGCCTCTGCAGCGGCTCGCGCGGCGGTCCGCGAGGGGAGTGCTGCGGCTCCGGCAGACTGGCCGACACGGGCGGTCGAGTCGGGATTCGCGGCAGACGAGACGGACTACGAGCGACGGCTCCGGGCGGCGACAGTGAGCGCGGCACGCGAGGCAGTCCGTGAGCGCGAACGTGCGGACGACCGCCAGCTCCAGCACTGCATCCGCGCGCTCGACGACACCCGTCGGACGGCGAACGAACTCGCCGAGCGCGTGGCGGAGTGGGGCGGCAGCCTGTTCGACCACGACCCGAACGTCTCCTCGCCCGACGCCGGAATCGCGTACGCCGAACAACTCGTCGACCGCAAGCCAGCCGGCCCCGCGGAGGACCACGAGCCGGCCGGTCCCACAGAGGACCACGAGCCGGCCGGTCCCGCAGCGGAGCGAGTGATCTCCCTCGCACAGCGCGTCGTCGACCTCGTCGCGGAGGCGGAGTCCCTGGAGTCGTACGTCGCGGAACACGCGCCGGCCGTCGCGCCGAACCTCTCGCATCTCGCCGGACCGACACTCGCCGCACGACTGCTGTCGTTGGCTGGGGGACTGGAGTCGCTGGCGAAACAGCCCTCTGGAACGCTGCAGGTGCTCGGCGCGGAGGACGCGCTGTTCGCTCACCTGCGTGGTGACGCGCCGTCGCCGAAACACGGCGTGATCTACACCCACGACTACGTCCGCAACACCCACCCCGCAGAGCGCGGCTCTGCCGCCCGTGCGCTCGCGGGGAAACTCACGATTGCCGCCCGCATCGACCACTACTCCGGCGACCGCCGCCCGGCGCTGGCACGTGAACTCGACGACCGTATCGCTACGATCCGTAGCCGTCACGACGGCGAGGACCACGGCGGGAGTGAAGGTGGCGGTGGCAGTAGAAGTGGCGGTGACAGTGGAGGTGGCGGCGGCAGTGGAAGTGACGGTGGAACTGGTGGTGGCAGCGATGACTGAGACGCTTCCGGCGGGTGTCGAGCGGCGTACGTTCCCCGAGGTGGACGGGCAGCGACTGGCAACCAGCGGAGAGCCGGTGTACGGCGAGCCGACGGACGGCGAGTGGCGTGCGTGGGACCCGAGTCGGTCGAAGCTGGCGGCCACCTTCGAGGCCGGGCTCGACACCGGATTCGTGGGTGAGGACACGGTGTTGTACCTCGGCGCGGCGAACGGGACAACAGTGAGTCACGTCGCGGACTTCGCCGGTCGAGTGTACGCGGTCGAGTTCTCGCCGCGCCCGGTCCGTGACCTGCTGGAGGTGTGTGAGAGCCGTCCGCGACTGTTCCCGCTGTTGAAAGACGCCCGAGAGCCGTCGACGTACGCGCACGTCGTCGAGAGCGGCGTAGACGTTCTCGTCCAAGACGTGTCGACTCGTGGACAGGCGACTGTCGCGGCCCGGAATGCCCAGTTTCTCGCCGACGACGGACGACTCGTGCTGGCGGTGAAGGCCCGAAGCGAGGACGTGGCTCGTGACCCGACGGCCGTGTTCGAGGAGGTGCGGACGGAACTGCGGGAGACGTACGAGATTCTCTCCGAGGCGCGACTGGAACCCTACCACGACGACCACCTCGCTGTCGTCGCGCGACCACGGTAGTCTCGTCGGGTCTACAGGCCGAACGGAGTTGATCTCGGGGGATCGGACCCGAGGCAGTTCACCGGCTGCGAGGCTGATGGCTCGTGACCGACAGCACGAGTCCAGACTGGTTGGGATCTGGGTCGGGCGCGACCGTCTCGTTCGTGTCTGCTCTGTCCGTAGTCGACTCGTCCACGGCTGACTCGTCCACGACCGACTCGTCGGCGAACGACTCGGGTGAGACGGCTCGTTGCATCGCACGCAACTGCGCCCGGAGTTGCCCACTCGTCGCCGAGAGCAGTTCGTCGTCCGGCCACGAGTGAACGTGGAGTCCGTCGAACCGCGTCGCCACTCGCTGTACCGTGTCGAGTTGCTCCAGCGCGTACTCGACCCAGTACTGGTCGTCTTCGTCCATCCGTCGGAGTTCGGCCGCCACCTCGTCGTATCCCGCCTGTTCGGCCGCTGTCAGGCACATCTGGAAGTTCCCGCCGCGCGGGTTGATCGGCTCGTGGAAGACGACGATCTCGCCGAGCGCTCGGAAGTAGCTCAGGAGTTCGTGGAAGTCGTCGTCGTCCATCGTCGGGTACGTCGGCGACATGGAGACGAACACCGGCACGCCTGCCTGCTGGAGTCTGTCCAGCGCCTCCCAGCGTGTCATCGGCGGCGGCGCGTTCGGCTCCATCGCTCTGACGAGTCGCGTGTCGAGTGACGGAATCGACGACCCGACGGTGACGTGCGGCGCAGCCTCGCGGAGGAGGTCGGTGTCGCGGACGACGGCGGGACTGCGGGTGAGAATCCGCACGGGAATGTCGTGTGCGACGAGTTCGGCGACGACGCCGCGCGTGATCTGTGCCGCACGGCGGTCCTGGTAGCAGTCAGTGCCGCTGGAGAGCATCACCACGCCACGCCCGCGCTCTGTCTGTTTGCGCTCGCTCGGATCGCGCTGTTCGAGCGCCTGCCGCAGTCGCTCCGGGAGGTCGTCGCGGTACAGCAGGTAGCTCCCCCAGTCGTCCTGCGGGTCGTCGACGTTCGCCTGCTCGTCGAGCATCTCCTCGCGGCTGTCGACCGCGGGCGTCGTCGGCACGTAACAGAACCGACAGCCGTGCTTGCAGCCGGTGGCGACGTTGACGACGTGATCGCAGAGGCTCTTCGTGTGGAGGTGCGACTCGCTCACCACCGACTTCGTCGGGTCGACATTCACCCGCGTTCCGTTCTCCGTGCCACCCGACGCGTCACGCGCACAGTCCCAACACCGGAGCTCGCCGTCCGTGCCGGCGGCGAACCGTCCGTTGATCTCTGCTCCACACGCGGTACAGAGGAGTCCCGCCTGCCAGAGGTCGAGACGCTCTGTGGGTGTGCCGTACTGCCGCCCGACCTCGCGGAGCCTGTCGAGCGTCGGCTGCCCGTCGAACGTCTCGACTGTCCGACGGCCGTGGATGACGCTGTACCTGCGGTCGAACCAGTCTGTGCCGACCTCCCAGTGGAGTTTCATTTAGCAGCGTTGTGAACTACTTAGTCAAAATAAGTTATGGAAGTCGACAGAAACGATTGGAGGGGGGCCACCACCCCGAATCTTTTGTACCTTGAATATTACAATTCCCAACATATGCTACGCATCCAGAACAGAGACGCAGAGCGACTCACCACGACATCACTCAGTGAGGAAGGATTTGAAGAGGACGACCTCCGTGAGTGGATTATCGGCCGGTCAGGTGAGGTTCTCGACGAAGAACTTCTCATCATTGGTCGAGAGACTGGTGTCGCCGGAATCGGAGATGGGATCGACATCCTCGCTGTGGATCGCGGCGGGAACATGGTTGTTGTCGAACTGAAACGAGGGGAACTCAGGGAGGCAGTCGATTTCCAAGCACTGAAATACGCCTCGTATATCTCACGCTGGTCGTACGACGACATCAAACAGCAGTTCGAGACGTTTCTCCAGTCGAAGTGGGGAAGAGAAATACACGGTGACGACGCCGGGTTCTCCGAACGTATCGAGGAGTTCTGTGACGACGACTACGAATTAAACGGACAGCAGCGAGTCTTCCTCGTCGGAAGCACGGTTCAGGAACGAATCGGGAGCGTCGTTCTCTGGCTGCGGGAACAGGACATCGACGTAAGTATTGTCCAGTTCTCTCTACTTAAAGATGCCAACCACGAGGTGTTTCTCGACTCAAAGACGCTCGTCCCGACATCAGATCTAGAGAAGTTCGAGACGGGTGAGTCACCTGCGGACAAGCCGTGGAAGCGAAACGGCGAGCGATGGCATTTAGAAGAACGGTCGAACGAAGAGACAGCGGCACTCGTTCGGAAACTGGTCAATAAGCTGGGAGACATCAGTGAACTCGCTGGACCAAGCTGGACACAGAAAGTATATATAGCATTCAGAACAGGCGGAACTGATCGAGTGCTGTTGCGAACGCGAGCGAACTCGGTCATTCTCGATGCGCGCGATTTTCACACGGATAGTGAAAGTGAAATTGAAGCAAGCGCAGGCAGACAACTCAATGACGAGGAGAGGGCGTCGTTTGAGTCCGATTTCCAAGGAAACCGAAACCGACTCCAACTGAAGTGTAAGCCGGAAGACAATATAGATGTTGAGAAACTGGCCTCCTTCGTGCAGAATCTTCTATCTAGTGATTAAAATGTATCTCGAAACCTAATCAGACCGAACCACACATTTCCACCAGAGAAGATTTACTCCGCGAAACGGATCACCGGCCACTCGCGGGCCACGGAACCGCGTGCACTCGGCATGTCAAGGTTGACAACCGACCCGCACACCAGTATCACATCGTCGGCCAGCTCGTACAGTTTGTCGTCAACGAGCGTCTCGTCAGCACTCGGCTCGAAATTGTTTCGAGATTTTTGCCGCCTCCAAAGCCACGTTACCTTCGTCCGAATGTGGATTTTAATCAGATATAACAGGTTTCAAAAGACTATATTTTTAAAAATGATATAGACGATATAAAAACGTAAAGAGCAATAGCGAGTAGCAAAACTACCAAAAATAGCGTCGGAATGCCGTCCACTTCACTAGCTGTCAGATAGTAACACACGTATCCCCCGCCACCGATACCGCCGCTCCCGTGGAGATCACGTATCGATAGTTGATCTGTCGCTACCGACAACCACATATATTTGACCCCTAGAATCGCGCCGATTACGTAGAGAAAGAACGAAATAAGAGTTAGTGGAACGGCAAAAGACGATATCAGCCCACCACCTACTCTGACGACAGCGGCCAGCACAACACCGGAGATGACGAATACGAGTGGAGAGTAGCTGATCTGAGTGGATGAGCTCTGATCAAAATCTGACTTTTCTGAGACCGTAGTGTCAGGGCTGCCTGACCGGTCACTTGGTTGCTTCGTCACACATACCACCTATATCTCGCTAAATATAACCTTTTGGCAAATATCTCGGAGAGGGCCACAGAAGCACAGCCACTGGGGGAATGCTGACAAACGGCACGAGAGCCAGTGGATACGGTAGGCTGCGAGAGGAGTGGAGTCCTGATCCGACAAGACCGATCAGATCACTCGAACGCCGCGAACCCAGTCAGATCCTCGCCGAGAATCAGCGTGTGGATGTCGTGCGTACCCTCGTAGGTGTAGACAGTTTCCATGTTCGCCATGTGGCGCATCGGCGAGTAGTCCGCAGTGATCCCGTTTCCGCCGAGCATCTCGCGGGCGACCTTCGCTTGCTCGCGGGCCATCCGCACGTTGTTCCGTTTCGCCAGCGACACCTGTTGTGGTCGCAGGTCGCCGCGTTCCTTCAGGTCCGCCAGTCGGTACGCCAAAAGCTGGGCGAGCGTGATCTGCGTGGCCATCTCCGCCAGCTTCTCCTGTTGGAGTTGGAAGCGCGCGACGGGGCCGCCGAACTGATCACGCTCACTCGCGTACTCGCGTGCCGTCTCGAAACAGTCCCGTGCCGCCCCGACCGCGCCCCACGCGATCCCGAACCGCGCTTGGGTGAGACACGACAGCGGGCCTTTCATTCCCTCGACACCCGGCAGGACGTTCTCCTCGGGCACACGCACGTCGTCTAAGTCGATCTCGCCGGTGATCGAGGCGCGCATCGACAGCTTGTCGTCGATCTCGTTCGTCGTGACACCCGCTCGATCCGTCTCCACGAGGAAGCCACGCACCGGGGAGTCGTCGGCAGACGTGAGTCGCGCCCACACGACGGCCACGTCCGCGATAGGAGAGTTCGTGATCCACGTCTTCGCCCCGTTCAACACGAACCCGTCCGCGTCACGCTCGGCGGTGGTCTCCATCCCAGCGGGGTTCGACCCGTGTTCCGGTTCCGTGAGTCCGAAACAGCCGACCGCCTCGCCCGCACCCAGCTTCGGCAGCCACGCTTCCTTCTGGGCCTCACTGCCGAAGGCGTGAATCGGGTACATCACCAGCGCACCCTGCACGGACGCCATCGACCGCAGCCCGGAGTCACACGCCTCCAGCTCCTGCATCAACACGCCGTAGGCGCGCTCGGAGACGTTCGGCGAGCCGTACCCCTCCAAGTTGGGTGCGTAGAATCCCAACTCACCCATCTCGGGGATCAACTCCGTCGGGAACGTCCCCTGCTGGTAGTGGTCCGCGATGTCCGGCTGAACCTCCTCGGCGACGAACTCCCGTGCCGTGTCTCGGATCAGCCGCTCCTCCTCGTCGAGGTCCGCCTCCAGTCCCACGTAGTCGAGCATACCACCGCCTGTGGGCGGCGCGGGCAAATGCCTGTCGCAAACGTCGCCGCAACCAGAAGCGGCCCAACGCGTCTCTGCAGCCGCCGGACCCGGCAGCCGGCTCCGCATTCCCGACGGCTCCACATTCCCGACCGTCGGCTCCGCGTTCTCGACTGTCGTGATCGCCGCCAGTCCGAGGCTCGCTCAGTGCCGCCAGTTCACCAACGTACCGATAACCGGTACGTTCCACCCTCGCAGTCACCGTCGATACACCGCCAGACACCCGAGTTTAAGTAAGTGATCGGGACCCACGTTCGG
>CAKZQY010000179.1 GCA_937142015.1 uncultured Halobacteria archaeon | reverse complement strand
ACCGACGAGCGGTTCGAGGTGCTGGTGATCGACGACGGCTCGACCGACGGGAGGCGGGAGGTGCTGTCCCGACTCGAGAGCGACCACGACCGGCTGATCGCCCACTACATGCAGCCCCACATCCCCTACATCGCGGACGCGATGCGGGAGGAGGCCGAGCGCGGTGAGCTCTCGTACTACGGTGTCCGTCACGAGGGAGCGGCGGCGTTCGCGGCGTCGGCGTACGGCAAACTCACCGGCCGGCCGGCAGCGTGTTTCTCGATTGCCGGCCCGGGAGCGACGAACCTCCTCACCGGGCTGTGGGACGCCAACGCGGACCAGTCGCCGACGCTCGCGTTGACCGGACAGGTGGAGAGCCAAGTGCTCGGCACGAAGAACTTCCAAGAGATCGATCAAGAGGCGGCGTACGGCGACGTGGCAGCGTTCGAGCAGACGGTGTTACAGACGAGCGACCACGCGGAACTGGCCACCCGTGCGGCGAAGACGGCGATCCTCGAACGCGGGGTCTCACACCTGATCTTCCCAGACGAGGTGCAGACACTGCCAGCAGAGGGGGCCGAGCCGGACGACCCGGAAGGGCGGCTGGCGTCTCGTGAGATCGCACCACCGGCCGAGGAGCTGTCGGAGGCGGTCGACAGGCTGGCAGAGGCAGAGCGGCCAGTCATCGTCGTCGGACACGGCGCGCGCTTCGAGACGGACCAGGTGATCGAGCTGGCAGAGTCACTCGGCTGTCCGATGGTGACCACGTTCAAAGCGAAGGGACAGATCCCCGACAGCCACCCGCTCGCTGGCGGCGTGTTGGGGCGCAGCGGGACACCCATCGCCAGCCACTTCATGAACGAGGCAGACCTGCTGGCGGTGTTCGGCGCGAGCTTCTCGGATCACACCGGGATCTCGGAGTACAAGCCGATCGTTCACGTCGACTTCGACGAGATGGCGCTGGGGAAACACCACGCCGTCGACGTGCCGGTGTTGGGAGAGATCGGCGTCACAGTCGAGAAGCTGCGAGAGCGACTCGCCGACCGCGACACCGCGGCCGCAGACCACACGGAGGAGGTCGCCGAGCGCTGGGAGATCTGGCGCGAGGAGAAGGCGACCAGACGCGGCGAGCCAGCACAGCGGGGCGTCAACTACGCAGAGGCGTTCGACGTGATGAGCGAGGTGGTGCCGGACGACGCGATCCTCCCGGTGGACGTGGGGAACAACACCTACGCGTTCGGTCGGTACTTCGAGACGGAAGCCCAAGACGTGCTGATGTCCGGCTACATGGGATCGATCGGGTTCGCACTCCCCGCCGCACTCGGAGCGTGGGCCGCGACACAGGAGGGTGACGCGGAGTTCGTCGACCGACCCGTCGTGTCCGTCTCCTCGGACGGCGGGTTCGGACAGTACATGGCGGAGTTCACCACCGCCGTCAAGTACGACATGGACATCGTCCACGTCCTGTTCAACGACGACGAACTCGGGAAGATCAGCAAGGAACAACGCACCGGCGGCTGGCCGGTGTGGCAGACGAGCCTCCAGAACCCGGAGTTCGCAGACTACGCCGACAACTGCGGCGGCCACGGGGTGAAAGTCGAGACGCGCGGAGAGTTGGAACCGGCGCTGCGCGAGGCGCTGGCTGCAGACGGCCCCGCGCTGGTGGAGATCGTCACCGACTCCGATCCGGTCTGATCGGCAGTCGGCTTTCGGACTGCGTCGAACAGACCCCGGTTGGGTCGCGTCGAACGGACATCAGTCGAGTCGAATCGAACGGACACTAGCCGAATCCCTCCGACGAGGCAACGGGGGGAGAAACGGCGGTCCACCTCGAGCGTGCTTCTGGTAGTGTTCTTTCGATAGCGATATTGTGTTGTTGAATCCGACCAAAGGTACACAATCAGAGAATCGAAGAAAATTTCTTGAGTCGCGGCCGGGCAGTCGGAGGCACGATGTCGGACACAGACACGGAGACAGTCGAGGCGGACGGTGAGACGACGATAGTCGAGTCACAGGTGTTCACAGAGCAGACGGTGCCAGAGTCGGGCATTCGACAGGAGCACCTCCACACCGCAGACGGGATCGAGCTGGTGGCCGTCGCAGTTGGGAGCGAGGGGGAGTGGTTGCCGAGAGAGTACCGGGAGGCGGTATACGGCTACGTCGCGACGGGCACAGTCGAACTCGGGTGGGGAGTCAGCGACACCGACGAGTCGGCGACAGTCACGGTCGACACCGACGAGTTCTTTCACCTTCCCGCAGGCACTCCACCGACAGTGAGCGCGCGCGACGGGGAGCCAGCACGGCTACTCGTCGGCTTCGAGGTGACAGACGGGACAGCGAGCCACGGGAGCAACGACACAGACAGCGAGACCCCACGCGAGCGGGCGGCGTCCGTGCGCGTCGCAGGCTCGGAGTCGTGGGAGCCTGCCGGGCAGCTCGAGAACGTGCGTCGAGAGACGCCGTTCGACGACACCGCAGTGCGACTCGTCAGAGGTCACTCCGAAGGGACAGTCGTCTCGGAGTGGCACCACCACGGCGACAACCACGTGTTCGGCTTCGTGCTCGACGGCGACGGCTACGTAGAGTGGGGACCGGGTGAGGGAGAACGTGTCTTCGTCGATACCGAGGAGTGTTTCCACATCCGCGCGGGGTTCGTCCACCGCGACCGGAGTGACAGTCCCGGGCGACAGGAGTACGTGCTGTGGCTCACGGGCTCCGAGCCACGAACGGTGACCGTGGGTGAGCCGGTGGAGAGCCGCGAGTACGACGGGTGAACACTGGAGGCGAGGTTCCACGGCCCGCCGTCCGACGACTCGAACTCGAAGGGAGATGTATCCCCGTCAGCTTCGAGAACGTCTCGACGGCGGCGAACAACGACAGCGACAGTGTCACTTGACCGGGAACCCGAGGCAGTTCACTGGAACTGTTTCAGCGTCTCGAGATCGTGTTCCGTCCGCACGAACTCCACCAGTCGTCTGGTCGCGTGACAGTTGGGACAGGAGAACTGTTCCCGGTGGCCGGTCAGATCTGTCGGGTTCTCCTCCCAGTTTTTCCCACACTCGGGACACAACAGTCGGACGAACGTCTCGACCATACTCCGAACCCACTGCTGGCGCGGTGATAAACCTTGGCTGCCTCGTCGCTCGGCGACACGCGCTGGAGGAGACGCTACGGCGAGTGTCTGCCTTTCCCCCTCTGCTGTACTGTCGGTCACGAGCCATCGAACCCGGGGTCGACAGAACCGGAACGAGACGCGTTGGAACCCCGAGTGAAGCGCAACAGCCTATCAACACTTGTGACCGACAGTATACGCTGTTGATCCCAACTCGACGGTCTGTGACCGACAGTATACGCTGTCGATCCCAACTCGACGGTCTGTGACCGACAGTACCGACAGCTACTGCGCAGCGGGTGGTGTCCCCGCGGTACGTGTCACTCGCTGCTCCGGCCTCCCGCCGTCGGCGACAGCGGCGACCGCACCAGCGACGGTGTCGAGCAGGTCCTGCTGTGCTTCCGCCGAGTACCACGCGGAGTGAGGGGTGACGAGCACGTCGTCGCGCCCGACGAGTGGGGAGTCCTGCGGCGGCTCCGTCGGCAACACGTCGAGCCCCGCGGCGGCGACACCCCCGTCTTCCAGCGCCCGCGCCAGTGCGTCACTGTCAACGACACCGCCGCGCCCGACGTTGATCACGACCGCGTCCGTCGGGAGCCGCTGGAGCGCGTCGTCGTCGACCAACCCTTCCGTCTCGGGGGTGAGCGGCGCGAACACGGCGAGTAGGTCGGCGTTCCGAGTCAACTCCTCGAACCCGACCGTCTCGACGCCGTACTCCGCGGCTGTCTCCTCGTCGACGTACGGGTCGTACGCGAGCGTCTCGCCGACGAGCGCGTCGGCAGCGGTGACCGCGCGGCGAGCGATGGCCCCGAAGCCGACACAGCCGAGTGTCGACTCACTCAGCCGTCTGGGCGCTGGAACGCCCGTACAGTCCCCCCCGCCGTCGCGGACGTGGTGGTCGTACTGTGACAGCCGCCGCGCGGCCGACACGATCAGTGAGACGGCGTGACTCGCTACCTCCTCCGTGCAGTAGTCCGGCGCGTTCGTCACCGTCGTCTCCGTCTCCCGAGCGGCCTCGCGGTCCACGTTGTCGAGCCCGACGCCCGCTCGCGCGACGAGGTCGAGGCCGGCCGCGTGCAACACGTCTCCGGTGACTGGTGTCCGTGGCCCGACGACGGCGGCGTCTGCCGCCGCTGCAGCCAGTTCGTCTGCTAACTCGTCCGGGTCCTCCACGACGCGTGAGGTGACTGCCAACTCTGTGTCGGTCCGCTCCCGTACTGCTGTCTCGAAGCTGTCCAACATCCCCATGTCGTCGCTGACGAACACTCTGTACACAGCACTACTTCGACTCCGAGTACCCTCTCTCTTGTGCCCCTTCCCGGGGAGACGGAACGACCACGAGGCTTTTCAAAGTGTTACTTCGGATTCGAGTAGTACGTCGAGGGCGAGCGGTGTGGCGCGGGACGGCGCTCGTTGCGCCCACAACTGGGCTCGGGCGGATTCGAACCGCCGATCTCTTCCTTGTAAGGGAAGCGTCATAACCACTAGACTACGAGCCCGTAGGGCACACTGGCCGACGAGTGCTCATAACCTTTGCTTTTCTCAGTAAGCCACTACTGCTACCAGGTTATTTTAATTGTGAAAGTTCAGTTCGTGTAGCGCGTTAATGCCCATGCAGCTATCCATCTCCTCCGGTTGAGATTGTGTGGTCCTTCGTCTCCCAGAGTTTCTCTCTGCCGTGTTCGTCCATTATTGTGTCACTTCGGATGTATAGCTCCCAGATTTTTGACCACAAGTCCTCATGATCACGGAGATCAAATATATTTAGCCCCATGTTCTCAGCCTGTTCTATATTTATCGATTTTCCATGTGGGTTGAGCTCTAATAACTCCTCAACACAATCAGTGGCCTCATCATCGTCATTAAACATGTTGCCAGCTATTTCTGTTGCCATGTCTTCAATGTAATTAATGGCTTTTTCCGCTCTTCTGAGAAGAGCCGGATCGTAGTGCTGAGCGATCGCCTGATACACCTGTGTCGGAACTTCAGGTTTCTCTTTTGCTCTCGTTTCAATCAACTCTAGACCTTCTTTGATAGTGTACGCTGCTGTCCATTCTCCGCGGAAGGGTATCTGTGGGTCAATGGGCCCAAGTTCAGAATTGTAACCCATAGCAATCTCTTCAGTGCCGAGGCAAACCTGTGTTGCGGCACTTTTCGCCATATCTGGAACAACAGCTCTGAAATGACTACTCCGCTCTCTGCACATCTCAATTACTCTTAAAGCAGTTTCTGGATCACCACCTGGTGAGTTAATAAATAAATACAATACTTCTGGACTGTCAACAGACTGTAACATGTCCTCAAAAGCTTTGACATCATCAGCGTTCATCGATCTTTTCGCAATATAACACATAACCCGGCACTCTTCACTGCGGATATCAGATATAGAATCCTCAATTTCTGTTATCAGTTCTTGCCTTTTCTCAGTTTGAAGATCTTCATTCAGAACACGTGAAAGTGTTGGGTTGTTTGATTCCATTATGCTTTTCCTCTCCAAGTAATCTGCTCCTCAGTCTCTTCTCTCTCTTTATTATTAATTAGCTCTCTAAGATCTTCGAGATCGCGTAGGAACTCCAGCTCCTCCGTGTCATCCGTGTCGTCTTCATTCTCTCTAAGTACTCTGGTCATCACATCTCCCTATTCTGCCCGAGCCGATAAAAACCCTGTGCAATATTTTCTGTATTTTTGTTTATAGTTTTTGTCATTTCTATATTGTATGTGTTTTGGTTCCGGAGACTAGATCCACTATCGGCAACACGCTTTCAGTCGCGCGTCCCACACGGATCACCGTGTCAGTCAGTCGTCCCGTGGTCGTGGTCGCGGTCGTCTTCGCGGCTGTCGGCGGCGCGGCGCTCGCCGTCGACGCCGGTCTCCTCACGCCGTCCCAGTACGACCGTGCGACGGTCACACTCGCCGACGAGGACGGCCAGACGCTCGCCACCGTCGAGGTTCGCGTGGCAGACACGTTCCAGAAGCGCTACACCGGCCTCTCGGAGACGGCGTCACTCGACGAGGGCGAGGGAATGCTGTTCGTTCACGACCGGGCCGGCAGCTACGCCTACGTGATGCGTGACATGGCGTTCGGGCTAGACATCGTCTTCGTCGCCCCCAACGGCACCGTGACGACGATTCACCACGCCGAGCGCCCGCCGTCCGGCACCACGGGCGACGATCTCCGGCGCTACCGCGGCTACGGCGTGTTCGTCCTCGAAGTGCCGTACGGCTTCACGAACCGCACTGGCGTCACTGTCGGAGACGAGGTCTCCGTCTCCGGTCTCGACGATAGCTGATATCGTCCGGCTTCGACGACGACGAATCTGTAGCGCGTTCGACAGCGAGAGCCGAAGCTACACGTCGAGTCTGTCGAGAACAGTCGCGGCAGTCCGCGTCTCCGCGGGATCACCGTACCGTGTCGCTAGTGGCGGGTGGGGCCCGGCGTGTCGTGCCCGGCGGCCCCGTCGCAGGTGGGTGTCGAGGTGTGACCGTGTGTCGGCGGCCGCGAGCGCCGACAGAGAGCAGTTCAGAACGACACCGGTGTCCGGCCCTCCTCGCCGACAGCGGGGCTGTTGCGATCACTGTAGAACCGGCGGCCGACCGCCGACGCCGGCAGTCCACAGAACAGTGCCGTCCGTAGCTCCTCGTAGCTCTGGTACTCCTCGTCGCCTGCCCGTTCGAGCACCGTCGTCACTGTCTCCTCGCAGTCGGCGAACTGCACCCGCGTGTCTCCGTGCGCTTCACACACTGACTCGCGTGTGGCTGGGAAGTCGTGGGTTTCGAACTCCGCTGCTGTCTCGTCGATTCGCATCGACTGTCGACAGACGCGGCGTATTCTTAACGATTTTCCATGCACGTCATTGGAGAGACTGGATTCCTTAATCGTCTTTGATCACTTTCTACGCGGGTAGTCGGTAGCGTCAGTCGTCGTCGACGGCGTGCGGGTCCTCGACACGTCGTGAGACGACGACCACGAGCGCGAGCGGGAGGCCGAGCACGACAGCCATCGTGACACCACCGTAGACGGCGAAGCCGGCGGGCGTCGCCGGGAGCGGGATCACCGCGAACAGTTCCGGGCGCGAGAGCTCGTCGACGAACACGGCGACTAGAACACCAGCGACCGTGCCGACGCCGACCAACAGCGCGTACAGGACGAGCACGAGCCGCTGCCCGCCGAACGTGCGTGACCTCGTCTCGTTCGTCGTCACTACCTCCTGTCGGTGCTCTGTGAGATTAGGAGCTTCGCTCTCGGCGCGGCGTGGCGGTCGAGGTATCGCTCACTCGACGTGGTCGAGGCGTCACTCACTCGACGTGGTCGAGGCGTCACTCACTCGACCCGACGGCGTTCTCGTTCGTTCGTCGTCTCCCGACGGGTTTTCACGCCTGCATCTCCCACGTGTCGTATGGACGAGACGGACATACTCGGGCTGGTGCTCGGTGGAATCGCGTTCCTGATGTTCGCCACCGGCTTGATTCTCGTACTGCAGTAGCGCCTGTGGTGCGTGTCCACGACGCCGTGGTGATCGGAGTCTGCGTCGGTAGTCTCGAACTCTGAGGCCGTTCTGTCTGCAGCCAGTGTGTCGTCTGTTGCAGACGCCGCAGTCGTGGCCGACAGTTCAAGACGGTCGAAACGGAGCCTTCGCGTATGCTCGTCTCGGTGGACTCGGCCATCACCGTACTCGCTCTTCTCGTGGCAGCGTGGGCGGGCTACAAACTGGTCACAGTCGTGCGGGCGAGACTCGCCGTCCGTGACAGCGCCTCGGGCGACGCGTCGGACGGTGTGGGTGCCGGCGGGACCACGACCGGCGGCATCACGGACGGAGAGCGACTGACGGTCGAGGGCGACGTGTTCGTCACGGAGCCGGCGACCGCGGCCGACAGGGTCGCAGCCGACAGCTCGGGTGATGTCGGCGCGTACGTCTGGCTCGCGGGCTACAGTGACGAGGGAATCGTCTACGACAGCGACCGTGGCACGTTCCGCGGGGCCCGCTCGTGGTTCGCGTCGGGTGTCGAGGCCGGGGAGTTCGGCGTGATCGTCGACGGGCGACGCGTCTCCGTCGATCTCTCGTGGCTGCGGGAGACACACGACGCTCCGGAACTGTCCAGCCTGGAGATCGGCGACACGAGGTCGAACATCAGCTATCCGCGGGTGTTCGCCCGGTACGCGTGGGACTCCCTGTGTCTCTCACTGGAGTCGGCGGTCGGCGAGTGCTCTGTGGACCGACTGCGCGACGTCGTCGCACGCTACGACCCCAGCGGTCACAGCTACTTTCTCGCGTGGAGGGCGATCACGACCGACCAGCGGCTGTTCGTCTCCGGCGAGGTGCGCGCCGACGGTGACCGTCTCACGCTGTGTGGAACCGACGAGACGCCGTTGTTCGTCTCTGACGGCGGCGTCGACGGGATCGTCTCTCGCCTCCGACGGCGTGCAGCCCGGTACGGGGTGGTGTTCTTCGCTGCCGCTGGTGTCGTGGTGGTCGATGTCGCGTCTCTGCTGTGACGGTGTGTGCCGGGTGAGTGATACCGTCGCTGGCGGACGCAGAGGCAGGCTGTCGTCGAGGGTTGTGTCGGCGTGTGGTCGCCGGTCGGGTCTCCTCGCAGGTCCGACGACAGTGTCGAATTCTCCTGTTCGCCGCCTCTCTCGGCTGTCGACCTGTCACTCGTCGTCGGCTTCACCCGCCAGCCCGGTCTGTCCCTCGACGATAGCCAGCGTCTCGGCGAGTTCCTGCTGGTCGGCGACGCCGCCGTACACTTCTCGGAGGAGATCCGGAACACGGTAGCGGTACTCCCCGCGAGCGACGTGTTCGATCGCTCCCGCGCGCCGGAGCGTCGCGTTCCGGGCGTACGCGAACTCTCGGTTGCCGGAGCCACCGGCAGCGACGTGTGCGTCCATCGGCGTCGACCGCCGCTGGTCGCGGTAGTGTGCCAGCATCTCGCGTGTCACCTCGTCGAACGACTCGATGGCGTCGACGAACCCCGCGACGACCGCCTCACGACTCCGGAGCTCCGTCCCGGCCGCGAACGACACCAGCTCCGCCGACGACTCGAACCCCGACCGAGTTGTCGAGGCGACGAGGTCCACGTCGCCGACCTGCGGAATCGACGCCGAGCGCGCGACTGTGCCGCCACCCGCTGTGGCTGGCTTCGACCCGAGACCCGCTACCGGCGTGTCCCTCCTCGTGGACGCGTCTGTCGCTGCAGTCGTGTCTGTCGCTGGGGACGCGTCCGTCGCTGCAGTCGTGTCTGTCGCTGTGGCCGTGTCTCCGTCCGCGGACTGACCGGCACCGACCGGCCACCCGCTGGTGCGTCGTTCGTCTACCCACCGACCGTCGCCCGTGTCGGTGTCGACGCCGACGTACTCTTCCGGATCTCCCTCGGTGTCGTCGTCCACTCTGTCCGTACTCTCGTCATCGTCGTCTGCGTCTGTTTTCGTACTCGTCTCTTCGTCGTCTGTGTCCGTCTCTGTGTTCTCTTCGTCGTCTGTGTCCGTCTCTGTGTTCTCTCGCTCGTCTGTCTCCACCTCGTCTGCCTCCTCCTCGTCGTCAACCGTGTCCGTCCTCTCCTCGTCGTCAACCGTGTCTGTCCTCTCCTCGTCGTCCGCGTCCGCCTCGTCTGTGTCCCCGGTCTCGACAGTCTGCTCGTTGTCGTTCTCGCCGAGTGAGACGTCGTCGTCGACGATGGCGTCCGACACGTCGACAGTCCCGTCTGCGGCGTCAGTTCCTGTGTCGGATGTCTCGACCCCCGCCTCGGATGCCGCAGCCTCCGTCTCGGGCTGCTCGACTCCTGTCTCGGTGAACTCGTCGAGCCGAGCACGCGCCGGGTTCGACCCGTCGCCGCCGCGGTGGCTCGCGTCTGCCTTCTGGAGGAGTGCCTGCGCGAACGTGTCGGCCATCTGTGACATATCGCGCGCCTCCTCCAGTTCGCGTTCGAGCTGTTCGATTCGCTGTCGTTTCTCGTCGAGTTCTCGTCGCAAGTCGGCGAGCTCCGACTCCCGTCGCCGTTGTTCGTCCGTGATCTCTTGGAGCTCCGAGACGAGATCGCCGGAGACGTCTTTGAGGTCCGGGCGCTCGAAGTCGTCGAGTCCCGGCGTCGCCCCCGCGTCGAACGTCTGCTTGCGGTGGAACTGCACGCGCCGGATCGACTCCGCCCAGTCAGTCATCAGGAACGCCTCACCGTCGTCGACCTCCTCGATTGCCTCGCCGTACTCGCTGCCGAGAATTCGCTTGACCACCTTCGTGTCGTTGTCCCACGTGAGACGGTGCCACACCAGCCAGTGGCTCTGAGTGATGAAGTCCTTCTTCACGTCCGCCGGTCGCTGGGAGATGCCGACGATACCGAGGCCGTGTTTCCGTCCGCGCTTGCCGATCTTGATCAGTGTCCGCCCCGTGTCGTCCATGCCCGCGCCCTCCGGGATGTACTCGTGACACTCCTCGATCAGCAGGAGGAACGGCTTCTTCAGCTTCTTCTCCTTGGCGAACAGGTGTCTGGCAGTCTCCCTGACGAGCGCGTTTGCGACGTCTTCGTCGAGGAACCCCGACACGTCGAGGATGATCGGCACGTTCTGTTCCAAGGCGAGTGAGGCAATCTTCTCGGCGTGTTCGTCACTCACCTGGATGTCACACTCCTCGTCGGCCCCCGCGTGGAGAATCTCGTACTCTTCTTTCAGTCCGTAGTACTCCCCGTCGCTGTCGACGATCAACACCGGGAAGTTGTTGTCCAGCAGGTTCTCGATCACCACCGACGCCGTGTTGCTCTTTCCCGATCCGGACTTCCCGGTGATGAACCCCCGGCCAGTCAGAATTTCGACCACCGGCACCGAGATCGGCGTGCCCGGTTGCAGATCCGACGCCCCGCCCGGCCCGTCGCTCACGTCGGCGACGGTGATCGTCTCCTCGCTCATCGGTCTGAGCCACCCGCTCCGCGGGCTTAAGTCCCCGCGTGGTGTCTGACGCCCGTCACGCGCTTCGTCGCTCTCGACGAGAGACCGCTCTCGACCGGCAGCGGGACACGACGTGGTTGGACACCCACGGCGCACGACCCACAGACAGCTTTTCGTCTCCCGACCGACCACGGCGTATGGCCAGCGGCGACTCACAGTCCAGCGTGTCACGGGCGGAGACGGAGCCGCTGCAGTCGAGCCGCGAGTTGTTGCGCGCAGTGAAGACGAACGGCGAGACGGACAGCCACGAGTCGGCGCTCGCGGCGCTCCCGGAGTCGGCACTGGAGTCGATGGCACACGAGGCGGCGCTCGCGTTCTGGCTGAACGTGTACAACGCCGCCGCTCAGCTGCTCGTCCAGCGAGAGCCGGAGCTCTACGAGTCGCGGCTGCGATTCTTCCGTGCGGACGCGGTGACAGTCGCGGGCGAGGCGCTGACGCTCGACGACGTGGAGCACGGCCTCCTCCGCGGGAAGTCGAAGTACGGACTCGGCTACGTCCCGCGACTGCTCCGCTCGGGGTTCGAGCGCCGACACACGCTCGCCGACCCGGACCCGCGAATCCACTTCGCGCTCAACTGTGCCGCCGCGAGCTGTCCGCCGATTCTCGCTTACTCGGCCGACGTCGACGCGGAACTGGATCTCGCTGCCCGCGGCTACCTCGACGCCACCGTGGAGTACGACGCGGACGCCGACCGCGTCGCGGTGCCGCGCGTCTGTCAGTGGTTCCGTGGCGACTTCGGCGGTCCCGCCGGCGTCCGTGACATGCTCCGAGAGTACGAGGTGATCCCTGCCGACGCGGAACCGTCTGTCGACTACCTCGACTGGAACTGGAGCCGTGATACGATGGCGTTCGCCGAACGGTGAGGGGTGGGACGACTACGCAGCGAGACAGGCGAGGCGGAGATCAGCGCAGCCTCGAT
>CAKZQY010000178.1 GCA_937142015.1 uncultured Halobacteria archaeon | reverse complement strand
AGCCGACCGTCGGCGGAGTAGTGATCTCCAGGTCGGCCGTCGACTCGTCGGTCGCCCGCTGCAGCGTCACGGTGAACGTCGTTCCCTCCGGCCCCGTGTCCGTCAGTTCGATTTCGCCGCCGCACTGTTCACAGAGCACACGGACGAGGTACAGTCCGTAGCCGTGGTCGCCCGTGCCGCTCTCGGGACGCTCGAAGAGCCCTCGTCGAGTTTCGGGCGCGATCCCCGGCCCCTCGTCTGTCACTCGCACCTCGACTGTGTCGTCGTCGACCGTCGCCGTGACGTGGACGCGTGGCACGTCACCACCGGCGTGTTCGACCGCGTTCGTGAGGAGGTTCCCGAAGACGAGCCCGAGCGTCCCGTCAGTGTAGACACGCGTCCCCTCGGGAACGTCGACAGAGATCTCGGCGTCTGGGTCGAGATCGTGGGCCTTCGTCGTCTCTGCCCGGATCACCCTCTCGAGGTTCGTCGACTCCAGTTCCGGATCGCTGTGGACGGACTCCATGACGATCCGCATGTCTCTCACGACGGACTCGACATCCTCGCTCCGCCGGACGATCGGCTCGACGTGTTCGTCGTACTCGTCCGTCTCCGCCGCCAGCAGCGTCGCGTGTCCGTGGATCACGTTGACGCTGTTCAACACCTCGTGTCGGATGAGACTGTTCACGTAGTCGACGAGGTCACGCTGTTCGCCGAGGTGTTTCGTCCGGAGACGGGCCTGCTCTGCCTTGACGGCCTCCGTGATCGCCCGTGCCTCGAAGATACCGATGGCCAGTCCGAAGCCGGCCCCGAACGCCAGCGCACCACGTACCCACCCGATGACTCCCCACAGCGCCGTCAGACCGAACGACAGCATCGTCAGCACGTTCACCAACAACCACACGCCCGCACCGAGGAGACACCACCGGAAGATCCGTCCGTAGCGCTCGGCTGGTATGTCTCCGTGTGCGAGGTACCGTGCGCCGAAACCGATTCCGGCCAGAAACGGTAGTGTGATGAGAAAGCTCACGATGTAGGGCCACGGCAGCTCCCCGACCGACAGTGTGGTCAGCGGTCCCAGCGTGAGGAGCTGGTGACTGATTTCGACGAGTAAGACGACTGTCAACGCCCCGGTGAGCACTGCGAGGTACTGTGGCACCCGCTCTGGCTGGACCATCTCGCCGTCCCCCCGGCCCCACATAAATCAGAGTTACCACGTGCCGTATTCACCGTTGGGGTCGTTTTCACCAGACTCCGAAAAGATGTCCTCGGCGAAAGACGTGACAAATCTCGTGGAGGATAACGACACGTTCGGGATGCGGTGGTTGCACTGTTCGATCTAGAAACTGAGCAGCATTTGTTTTCTTTTTATAATTATGTAACCTCAACACGCCTCCGTCTCGACCGCACTGTCGACCCTTCACACTCTCGTCTCGACCGCGTTGTCGCCCTCTCACGTTCGGAGCAGACAGGACGACGCAGTCCGTTTCACTGCCAGAAACGCGCGACGTGGCTTCTTGCCTGTCGGTGCGGACAGGTGAGACACGTATGCGCGACACGATCAGCCGCCGACAGGTCCTCGCAGGGCTCTCCACAGTCGCCGTCACAGCCGCCGCGGGCTGTTCCAGTATCGCGGAGTCGCTCGCCTCCAGCGTGTTCGAAGACGTGAACGTGATCAACGAGTTGGACCGTCGTATCTCCGGGTCGATCACCGTGACCGATCCGAACGGCGAGACTGTTCTCGACGAGACGTTCGACCTCCGTCCGGAGGCACAGACGGAGCAGACGACCGAGACGGACGGGAACGCCGCAGTGGTGCGGTACGGTGACGTGTTCACCACGACAGGTGTCTACGACCTGTCTGTCCGACTCGACGAAGCGGTCGACGGCGTCCGAGAGGGGTCCGACACCGTCGAGGTGACTGACACGGACAGCACCCAGATCCTCGTCGGCATCGAAGCCGACGACGACTCTGGCGTCATCAGCATCGGAACCCTCGGCGGGGAGTCGACCGACGACTCCTGATCGACCGCTCAGTTCGACATGCCGCTCGTGTCCCGAGACACCAGCAGTTCGAACGGGGTGTCGGCCGGCTCGTCGTCCGGTGTGAGGTAGCCCGCGGCGAACACGGAGTACACCTGTCCACCGCTCAGACTCACGTCGGAGGTGGCCACCACGTCGCCGTCGTTACTGTCTGTGTCGCCGCGAACTTGGAGGGTGTAGTCGCCAGCGGGAACGGTCGTCGAGACCGCGCCGCGGTACGCGACACCGTCGAAGACGGCGTCACCCGAGGCAGCGAGGGTCACGTCGACCGCCGGCGCGTCTGGAGAGGCGTGAACCAGTCGGACGCGAGCGGAGTCGTCTGCAGGGCTGTCGTTGTCGTCACGGAGCGGCAGCGGCGCGAACGACTGGTCTGCGTCCGATCCCACTTCGCCGGTCGCAGCGACCGTGTAGTCGGCACCCGACACGACACGCACTGGACCCGAGAAGACGGTGGTGTCCGGGCTCCCGGCGGGCGTGATCTCGACCTGCCGCTCGCCTGCCGGAACGCTCAGGTACTCACTCACTGCTCCGAACGGAACGTCTTCCAACACCGCCGATCCGTCGACGTACACGTCCACGTTCGGCGCGTTCGGCGACAGGTGCGCGACGCGAACCGACGCGGGCGCGACCGTCACGTCGGCGGCCGATCCGTCGGTGTTCTGTGAGAACAACAGGTCGAACGGCGTCGACTCCGGCTCGTCGTCCGCAGAGAGGTAGCCGGCCGCGAACGCGGTGTACACCTTGCCGCCGCTCAGGCTCAACTCGAACGCCGCGACCACGTCGCCGTCGTTGCCGTCCGTGTCGCCGCGAATCTCGACCGTGTACTCGCCCGCGGGAACGTCGACGGTCCCCGACTCGCCGTACGACACACCGTCGAAGACGGCGTCACCCGAGGCAGCGAGCGTCACGTCCACCGCGGGAGCGTCTGGCGAGGCGTGGAGGAGGCCCAGCCGAGCGGTGTCCTCCCCCGGGTCGCTCAGGTCGTCTTCGAGCACGACGGGCCCGAACTCCCGGTCCGTGTTCGATCCCACCTCGCCAGTCGCGGCGACCGTGTAGGCCGTGTCGGCCGCGACCGGAACCGGACCAGCGAAGACGGTCGTATCCGGACTTCCGGCGGGCGTAATCTCGACCTGACGGTCTCCAGCAGGAACCGTCAAGTACCCGCTCACGGCACCGAACGGCACGTCCTCCAACACTGCCGATCCGTCGACGTACACGTCCACGTTCGGCGCGTTCGGCGACAGGTGCGCGACGCGGACGCGCCCGGTGCTGGCCGGTGTCGACGTGTCCGTCGCCGTGTCTGTCGGTGTCGCTTCCGGTGTCGAGGTCGCCTCTGGTGTCGGGGTCGCCTCCGGTGTCGGAGTCGCCGTCTCAGTCGTCTCCTGTGAGCCGCCACAGCCAGCCAAGCTGGCCGCGACACCCACGCCGATTCCGCCGAGCAGTCGCCGTCGAGTCGTGTCGTCTGCCATGCGTCAGAGTGGAGGACCCCAACGGTAAAATGTCATTTCGGGTATCTGACTAAAGTCTCTCTCAATTCTGACTCGTATCCCGTCTCGGCTGCTCTCTGTGGAGTCTGTGACGGTCTGGCGAAAGGCATTTAGCTTCAATCCACAGAGAGGTAGGTGTGCGACACGCTGGATGCGCGGGAGGACCGCACGCGCTCGACCGAACTCTCGGGTCGACAGTCGGGTCACCGTCTCGCGGCCTGTCACCAGTGTGTCGACGTGTCGGAGCTTTCTTGTCGTCGCCTGCGGAACGTGCAGCGGGATGGACACGGTTCTCTGGCAGACTCTCGCGGGGACGCGTGGGGGGCCGAACCGTGCCCGCATCCTCGCTGCGCTCGCGGAGCGTCCACGCAACGCCAACAAGCTCGCAGACGAGATGGACTTGGCGTACAACACCGTCCGGTACCACCTCGACGTGTTGGAGGACAACGGCGTCGTCACCAGCAGTGACGCCGAGTACGGGACAGTGTACCTCCCGAGCGAGCGAACCCGCAACCACTGGGACACTGTCGAGCAGATCGTCTCGCAGGTGGACGACTGACATGACCACACGGACACCACCAGAGTCACCGACGACGGCGCACGGCTGGAGGAACTACTCGTGAGTCTGATGCTCGATGCGGCCCGTGTGGCCGCCGCGGTCAACGTGGTGTTGCTCGTCGGACTCCTCACGATCTGGGTCCGCACGTACCGCGAGGTCAGAGCACCGCTCACGCTCGGGTCGATGGTGTTCGCGGGACTCCTGCTCGCGGAGAACCTCGTCGCGCTGTACTTCTACCTCACTGCGCCGGCGATGCCGGTCGTCGCAGTCCAGGTGATGATGATCCTGCAGGTGTTGGAGACTGTCGCCATCGCGGTGCTCACCTACGTCACGTGGCAGTGAGCCACGCGCGGTCCACAGCGCGTCACGACCCCTCATAGGGTCGTGCGTAGAGATTTTCGAGTGGGTACGGAGTACCGGACGGTACCACGCTGCTACTGCACCTGTGAGTCGAGCCGGCGGTAACTATCTACGCACGACCCTATCACTCGATTGCGACGCCACACTCCGGACAGAAGTGTGGATCTGGCCCGTACGCCGAGATGTCCGTGTCACAGTTCGGACACCGGTCTGGGTGTGAGCGTTCGCTGGGAGGGGTCTCGCCGGCGTTCGACGGGTCGATCAACACGTCGAGAACCGCAACCTCCTGTGTGAGTGTGTCGTCGCCGAGGGCCTCGGCCTCACGACGGAGGTACGCCCGGAGTGTCTCGAACGTGTTCCGGTACGACTCGGGCACTGTCAGCGGCACCGACTCCGCTTCCCACTCGGTTCGCTCGGGTCTCTCCGGAGCGTTCCAGTCGTCGACCGATCCAGCACGAACGTCTTCCACCCACGCACGCAGGTGTCGACCGTACCGGCTCAACGCGACGGCCTTGCGAATCCCAGTGTTGTCGAAGCTGTCGTCTTCCGGGTCGGGAATCGAGAGTTCCACCGCGTCCCGGCCACGAGTTCCGTCACGCTCGACCCAGTTGGCGACGAGTTCGACGGACGCGTCGGGATCGGTCTCTCGGAGCCGCAGCAGCGTGACACCGCCTCTGGTCTCGCCCTCGCTCGTCGGCGAGGGGAACAGCGTCTCGACGTGCATCACCTCACCCGTCGCCCGGTCGGCGTTCGGCGACCCGTACACCGACTCGATACTGTAGCCGTCCGAGACGAGATCCAGCGACAGGTCGAACACGAGTGGCGTCACCACGTAGGTGAACTCGTCGGCGAGTCGCCGTGTGAACTCCGCTGTCGAGTGGACGAAGTAGTGGTTGGCCCCCCTGACGCTCGACAGCGACTCGACGAGATCGGCGTTGGTATCCAACCCGATTCCGACGAACGTGGTGTGGACGTGGTCGTCTGCGGCGTCGTCGATCTGGTCGACGATGCTCCCGCGGTCTGTCGTGCCGAGGTTCGGCATCGCGTCCGTCAGGAAGACGATCCTGTTCTCGACGGCGCTCAGGTCGGCCCCGTGGTGTGGTTCGAGGAGCTTCACCGCAGCCTCGAATCCCGCCGACATGTCCGTCCCGCCGTCGGCAGTGATCTCCCGAATGTGCGACCGAATCGCGTCCATGTTCGTCTCCTCGACCTCCCGGAGTGGCTTGGCGACGTGTGCCGTACTGTTGTACAGAACGACACCGAGCTTGTCCTCCGGTCGCAGCTGTTCGGTGAGTGCGGTGAGCGCCTCGCGGGCGGCTGCCATCTTCGTCCCGTCCCCGTCGGCCTCGACCGCTCTGCGGCTCCCGTGTTCGTCGTAGTAGTACTGGTCGAACTGGCTGCTCATCGACCCGGACACGTCGACCACGGCGACGAGGTTCAGCGGCTTCCGTTCGAGGTCGGCCTCCGTCAGCGTGGAGTTGAGACCGACCGTGAGGTACTGTTCACGCTCGCCGGTGACGGGTGAGTCAGTGACAGCCGTCGCGTACGACGGGTAGAACAGACTGTCGCTCGGCGGGTCGTCTGCGCGTCCGGTGTCGAAGTAGTAGTCGTAGAACAGCCCCTCGTAGGTGAGCGCGTCCGGCTGTGGGACGTACCCCTCACGAACGTTGTCGCGGAAGTTCGTGGCGTCTTTCGCGCCGCCGGCCGCCATCCCGACACTCTGGGGGGACCGCGACACGTCCGCCTGCTTCTGCGTCGACGGCCCAACGGCTGTCGACGCGTCTGCGTAGCCGAGGTCGCTCAGTCGCTCTGCCTCGGGACTCTCCAGTGCCTCCTGAACGAGGTCCTGCATCCCGCCACTCTCGTCGTCGGCGCGTCTCTCACGACGCGCTTCGGCGACGCGCTCTCTGTAGTAGTCGGTGACATCTCTCCCGCAGTCGAGACAGACCACGTGTTCGTCCGCGTGGGACGGCCCTCGTGTCTCGTTCCGTCCGTCGTGTCGCGGCCGCCAGTCGTCGCCGCCCCTGCCGGACGCCGTGACCGTGAGGTCACTCGTTCCGATCCCGTGAACTGGCCCAGAGAGGCTGTCGAGTTGCGCCGCCACATCGGAATCGACGTCGATTGCACGTTCGAGGTCGACGGAACCGCCGCAGTCCGGGCACGTCTCCCAGTTGGGCGTCTCGTCGGCAGTGGTCCCATCGCCGGGTGTCTCGTCGG
>CAKZQY010000177.1 GCA_937142015.1 uncultured Halobacteria archaeon | reverse complement strand
ACCACGGCGGTAAAGACTCGCAGTAATCACTATGACTGGCAGCGACGGGTTCCGAGAACGAGTCTCTGACCTGGAGAACCGCTCTACCGGCGTGCGACGGCCGACGCGACCTCGTCACGACGCGTCCGAATCTCCCGGAGAACGCGCGTCCCAGCGCGCAACACGGGATGCGGCGACGGGAGGTCACCGTAGAGGTAGTCGAACCAGTGCGGGTGGTCCGCCTCGTGGTCGTGGATCTGGTCCTGTCGATCCGCCAGCAGCGCCTCCACGTCCCGCTCGTACCAGTCGAGTCGGTCGGTGGTGGCGACGAGATCGACGAACGTCGACTGGTCGTCGACGTCGACACACTCGGTCGCTCGCGCCGCGGGTTCGAGCGTCTCGGTCGCCTCCGTCAGCGCAGCCTCCTCGGCGTCTAGCTCCGACAACACCTCCTCGCGGCGGCGCTCCGCCTCGCGCGCGCCGCGGACGAGCGTCTGCCGGAGGGCGGGCGTCAGCATCGACCCGGAGGCGACGGTACTCGCAACGGTGTCGGTGAACTCCGCGGCCATGCTCTGTGTCAGCGTCTCGTCGTACTCGGCGGCGTGGTGTGGTGTGCTCATCACCGTCTCGTCGTACGCACGTCTGACCGCACGGAGCCCGTCCGCGGGCGGACCACCCCCGTCCGTGGTCGGACGCGCGGCGTTCACGCGCGCACCCCGGGCCACGAGCGTGCCGCCGGCACCGCCGCCCGGCGGATCAGTGTCCGGCGGCCGCGGGTCGTCTGTCTCCAGTCGGCTCACACGCCGACGGAACTGTTCGAACGCGTCACGCTCCGCAGTTGTGCGGCGGCGTTCGGCAGCGACGGCCTCGTGTGCGTCACGGAGGTGGACGAGCGCCGCGCCGGCCACCAGGAGGAAGGCTGCCGTCAGCAGGAACACGACGAGGGCTGTGAGGAGCTCCGGGTGTGCGCAGTTCGTCGCGCGACACACCGACTCGATCCCCTGATCGAGTTGCCGGGTGGACATCTGCCCGGCTGCTCCGACACCCCCGCCTCCGTTCGGATCGACCATACACCGTCACTCTGTGTGCTGGTGACACATGATTGTTTCTCCCACGTGCAGCGTCCGAGGACTCGCTCGGCCGTAGACTGCTCTCTATCGGTACATTTCGCTCTGTAGCTCTCGATAGTCGACGAGAACCGATCTCGACGGCGGGATCGGTATCCTCACACGGCCGACGTGACAGTGTCAGTCGTCTCGTTCGGTGTCGAGACTCGGCTCCTCGCACCCGACATCGAGTGAGTGCGCCAGTGCTCGGTCCAGTTCCGTCGTCGGGTCCACGGCTGCGGCGCGACACCGCCGGAGGAACGTCTCGCCGCCGTTCGTGAGGACGCCGTCCAACACGGTCGTCTCCCACGGCGGCGCGGGCTCCGTACCGACCGCGGGACGACTCGTCTCCTCGTCGTCCGACTGTGACCGCTCGTGGTCCAGCCACAGTCGACACGCAATCGTGGCGGTGAGGTACGTCGTCGCGTGGTCTGCCGGGTCGGCGACGGTCGGAATCGTCGACAGGTACGCCGCTGCCGTCGTGTCGCTCGCCTCGTCTCGGTTCGCCAGCCACGCGCGGATCGCGTCGGGCTCCGGATCGCCGACAGCTTCGTGGTACGCGGCGGTGAGTCGGCGTTCCTCCACAGCAACGTCGTGGAAGACGTCGCCGACGACGACAGTGTCGGCACCAGCGTCGAGGACGGCGCGCGCCGCCTCTGCCGACCGGACGCCGCCGCCGTACCAGACCCGCGCCCACTGTGTCGCCTCGGCCAACTCCCCCAGTGTCTCCGTCGCTCGCTCCCCGCCGAACGTCCCGGAGTACTCGAGGTAGACGACTTCGCTGTCGAGTCGATGCTCCGCAGCGAGTGCGCGCTCGCGGGCCGCGGCGGGTGACAACACGTCCGCCTCACCCACTCCGGCCTCGCGGGCGGCGGCGCTGTCCGGATTCTGGACGATGTACGCCTCGGAGACGGCACTCCGGACGAGCCACGAGGTGAGCACGTCCGCGAGCCGGTCGCCGACGTGATCGACGACTGCGTCTGGAAGCGCGTCTCGGAGCCGGTCGGGCACTGAGAGCGTGTCTCGCAGCTGGTCTGGCACCAGTTCGTCGTGGAGCGTGGCGACGCCAGCGCCGAGTTCACCGACGAGCGAGTCCGCGTCGCCGTTGAGCACCTCCGGGAGCGCGAGAAACGCGGCGCGCGCTCGTGTCTCGGCAGTGACGTGTGCGGCGTCACTCGGCTCGTGGAACGCCGGAACCGGCGCGACCGCCAGCGCGTCGAACGTCGCCTCCGTGTGGGTCGCTGTCACACCGCGGGAGCCGCCGACCGACACCGCGTCCGTGTGAGCGAGATACGCGGGGTAGAGGAGCGGGAGTCGCTTGGCTGGCTCCGGGTCGACCTTGGTGACGTGCGTCCACGACGACGGGATCGGATTCGTCACGTCACCGAACAGCTCCTGTCCGAGGACGTGGACCGCGTCGACAGCGGTGTACAGCGTTCGCGGCAGTGACACACTCGCTACGGCGAGTGGAACCTACTCGTGTCTTCCGAATTCACTCGCTCCGACGCGAGGCTCGACTCGTCCCCACGCGACGTCTCCGCTCGTCATCACACGACGACTCCACACGCCAACCGAGTATACTGTCGATCACGAGCCATCGAACCCGGGGTCGGCAACGAGACGCGTTGGAACTCCGAGTGAAACACAACACTGTATCGACACTCGTGACCGACAGCATCAACAGGAGTCTGACAGACATGGATGCTACGTCGGACCAGCCTGCTCTCTTATATTGATCCGACCTGTGGAGACTCACCTGCCGGACGAGGCGTGAGAAATAGAACCGGATACTCGACACGTATACAACTTTGCCCGGTTCACCGTATGAACCCCACTCAACACCCGGTAGAGGGTTCGAAACGGGCAAAGTCTCTTTGTGATCTCCCCCGGCTGTCCGGTGTGATCGAACCCGAGATGGCGGAACTCAAGCAGTACAGTGAATCAGTCAACGAGGCCCCCGAGCCCGCCGACTACACCGTGAGGACGGAGTACAGTTGGCCGGAGTTCTGTCGACGGTGTGACCTGCACCTGCAGAAGGAGGCTGACTCCAAGGCGATCGACATGCTGATAGTGATTAAGCTGAGTCATTACCGGTAAGGTATGACCAGATGTTCGGTTC
>CAKZQY010000176.1 GCA_937142015.1 uncultured Halobacteria archaeon | reverse complement strand
TGTCGGCTTCCTCCCACGACTGAAGTTGTGGGTTTCCGCCTTGAGGTTTCTATGAACGTGATCGACCGCGAGGGCCGGGTCGACGTGATCAACCGGGACCGGCGGTCAGTCCGTCTCGAACTCGGCGAGTGGGAGGATGTCGGAGCCCCACACCCGCCGGACGCGTCCGTGACTGCCTTCGCCGCGAAGGGGTGGCGACGCCTCGCTGTCGAGGAAGTTCGCGTGCCGGAGTCGGTGTCGGCGGCGGTGGTCGACACCGAGACGGGAGAGCGTCAGTTCGTCGAACGCGTCGGCGAGTCGCAGTCCGTCAGTGCGGGCGAGACGGTCGTGCTCCGTGCGGGTATCGTCGTGGTCGCGCGCCCGGAGTCGGACGGCTCGCTCACTCGCACGGCAGAGTCGGCGGTGCTCACCTTCGACGGCGACGGCGAGCAGACGTTGGTGACGCTCGGATTCCGCTCGCCGCGCGGCGACCTCCCCGACGCGGTGTCCATCGAGCGGTCGCCACGCGGCGTCGCCCGCGGGCTGTCGACGCTGGCGTGTGCGATTCAGCCGTCGCGGCCCGGCTCACCAGACCGCACGTGGCCGCACGTCCGCCGTGTGCCACCGCGACTCGCGCTCGACGGCACGGGCGTCGATCCCGACCGGATCGACACGCCGGATCTCGACACGGAGATCGTCGTCCCGGCCGACGACACGCTCCGGTGGCTCTACCCGACGACGGGACTGCTCCACTACCTCGGCGCGACCGCGACCGTCGCCGACGACGCGACCGACGCGCGGCTCCGTGCCGGGAACGAGTGGTGGACGCTCGGCACCACTCCCGAAGAGACGGACGACACTGCGACCCGGTGGCTCCGGCGCGTGTTCGGTCTCGACTGTCACGCCCGTGCCGCCAGCGAGTTCGGCACACGCCTCGACGGCCACGAGGTGCTCGGTGACGCGCTCGGCGTCGACGCCGAGACGCTGTACGAGGAGTCACTCCCGACGCGCGTCCAGCGGTACCTCGCCGTCGACGACGACAGCGCCGCCGTGATCGACGATCACCTCCCCGAGTGGCACCTCGGCGTTCACGTCGCGCCAGAGCCCCGACGCGCGTGGTCGCTGTCGCACCTGCTCCGACAGCTTCCGGACGTGTACCTCCCCGACGCAGCCGAGTTGACGACGCTCGGCGAGCGTGCGCGGTGGTCGGAGCGCCAGCGTGTCCGCGGCTCCGACAGCCGGCGCGATCCGAATCGTGTCGTGGTCGTGCCAGACGACAGCCGCGCACACACCGTCGGCTGGAACGCTCCCGGCCGTCCCGTCGGCGCGTTCGACGTGTGCGGAGAGGCTCCCTCGCCACGTCGTCTCACCGACGCGCCACTCGACGTGACAGTCGTGCGGTGCTCACCGGACTACAGCGACGACGACGTACTCGGCACGTGGAGCGAGCGCGGCTCCGAGCTCGCCCTCGACGTGACCGGAATCGTCAGTCCGGGCGTCGAGCGACTGCGAGAGACGATTGCTGCCGACGCTGATCTGTTACACGTGATCGGCCACAGCGACGCGCACGGAGTCGAGTGTTCGAACGGCAACCTCACCGTCGGTGACGTCTCCCAGTGTGGCGCGGACGCCGTCATGCTGAACGCGTGTGAGAGCTACGAACTCGGCGAGCGACTCGTCGAGTCTGGCGCGGACGCCGTCGCCGTCACTACGGGTACCGTGCCAGACGAGACTGCTCAGACCGTCGGTGCGAACTGGGCGGGACTTGTCTCGCTCGGGTGGTGTATCGAGCGGGCGCTCGACGCCGCCCGGAGCGTCGTCGACCCCGAAGCGTACCTGACTCTCGGTGACGGCACGCACGTCGTAACTCGGGCTGAAAGCCCGACACCACCACTCGTGACTGTCGACGATGAATCCGTCACGATTGACCACCTCGCGCCGCGACACGCTGGAGCACGAGTGATCGACACCCTAGCGAGTGAGCCACACCTTCCGGCAAGACACACCTACAGCGCCACCACAGAGCAGAAACAGCGAGTGAGCGACATCCACCGGAATCCGGTACGGACAGACGGGGAACTGGTCTGGAACTGGTCGCCAGAGTGAGCGACGGCCAGTTGGGCCGAGTACGCACAGATCGGGCGAACGGAGTGAGTCACGGGTCAGTTGGGCCGAGCGAGCCACCGCCGTCCATCGGCTCCACAGTTCCGTTCCAGCCGAGGTGATCGACGTGGTGTGTTGCGGCGTGTTCTGCGGCCGCTGTGCCTGTCAGTGCGAGCGCCGTCAGCAGTCCGACCGCCAGTACGACCACGGTGCTCGGGTGCCGGACGAGAAACCGTCGAACGCTGTCGCCGAGAGCCTGCATGCGTTACAGAAGAATCTAGAAAGACAAAAGCCTACCGCACAGCGAACAACTCGACTATCGATAAGTAAACTATAAGTTAGTACGGGAGTAGACGAGAAACAGATGCAAACTACCTCCGGACAGCTACGAGACACACTCGAACAGCCGCTCCGGCGGGCCACACGGCCAGTCGTGTTGGTGCCGGGGCGGGCGGGGGCTGCGACGGTGATCTCCGCGCTCCACGGTCTCGACGACGACGCTCGCCCAGAGCAGTGTCGTATCGTCGCGCCGGGCGGAACGCTCGACGCGCTGGGGTGGGATCTCGCCGCTCGCGCCGCCGATCTCACCGACCGTGACCGACTGGCGTGGCGGCGGGGAGAGGTGACAGAGTTCGCTCTCGCGGGGCCAGCCGTGACCGCCACCGTGATCACGTCGGTTCCGACGCCAGTCGTTCACGTCGACGACGGCGACGGAGCGTTCGAGCAGTTCCGCGACTGCTGGGAGAGTGCCGCTCCCGCCGAGGTCGACGCGCTCCCGCTGTCGACAGTCTGCGACACGCTCGACACCCACGCCGGCCACGGAGCCGGCGAGGAGATCGACCCGGCCACCGCCCGGACGCGTGGCCCTACTGACGCCGTCGCCGTACTGCTGTGGGCGGCTGCTGCGACCGGTGCCTCCGTCCGCGCTGTCGTCGACACTGCCGACGAACTGGGGTTGGCGTCGGCAGCGACGGTCTACCGACGACTCGACAGCCTCACCGACGCCGGTATCGTCGCAGCAGTGCCGAACCACGACGGCGAACGCGGGCGACCCGACCGAACGCTCCACCGACGAGTGGCCGTCAGAGACGACGAACTACTCCCGACTGCTGTCCAGACGGCACTACAACAGTAGTGGCCTCCCCGCTATCCCCCACTGCGGTTTTTTCTCACCTCGTGTGATCCGTGCGAAGAGTCTCGGGAATCATACCTCGTCGACCCGTCGTGGTCGATGTGGAGACACCCACCACGACCACCCAGCTCCCGTGGCGCGACGGCGCGCTCTACCGGCGGCAGGG
>CAKZQY010000175.1 GCA_937142015.1 uncultured Halobacteria archaeon | reverse complement strand
CCGATCACGTAGCCGTCGTGGTCGCTTGTCACCGTCTCCAGCGTCTCGCCGTGTGGGGTCACCACCTCGGCGACGGTCTCCCCAGCCTCGACAGCCTCCCCCGGCTGGACAGCGTGACGGACCAGCCCGGCAGTCTCGGCGCGCGGGCCGACGAAGCGCCGGACGGGGAACGACACCGGCGCGTCCGGCACCGTCGCGCCCGGCTCGACGACAGCGGCAGGCAGCGCCGACAGCAGACCGAATTCGACGGCGACGCCGAAGACGCCCGCCACACCAGCGCGGCGGGCGTCCTCCTCGACGACGCTGTGGCCGCCGAGTTCGAGCGTCACCGCCGGCACACCGGCCGTGTTCGTCGCCGCGCCCGCGGTCGAGCGCTGGAGCGACTGGCCGAGGTACTCCTCGGCGGGGTACTCGGTCAGCGTCGGCAGGCCGACCGCGTCGACGATCCGCTCGAGGTCGGTTGCGATCTCGCGTGCGGCCGCCTCCTCGCGCGCGTCGCCGTACAACACCCGGTCGCGGATGACGAACGGAACGGAGCCGACCTGTGCCGTGTGACAGTCGAGCAACAGGTCCGCGTCGTCCGCGAACGCCTCGTACAGCGTCGTGTCGATCCGTTCCTGCGTCTCCGGCGGTCGTTCGTCCTCGCGGACCGTGTCCGGGAAGTACCGGTTCGGATCGTCACCGCCGTAGTAGGTCGTCCGCTCGTTGCGTCTGAGACCCGCCGGACTGACGACTGGCACGATCACCACCGCGCCGGCAATCTCGCCGACGTGGTCGCGGGCGAGCCCGGCGACGTCCTGTGCGACCGCGACACCCGTCGCCTCGTCGCCGTGGACGCCGCCAGTCACCCACAGCGTCGGTCCCGACGATGCACCGTTGACCACCGTCACCGGGAGTCGTTCGACCCCACCCGTCGGGAGACCCGTCACGTCGAGCCAGCCGTCTGTCGTCTCTCCCGGCTCCGCGCTCGCGGTCCCGACCGTGATCGTCCCCACAGTCTGTTCACTTTCGTCCGGGTCTCCCCTCTCGTCTGTGTCTCCTCTCTCGTCCGCATCTCCCCCCTCGTCTGTGTCTCCTCTCTCGCCCGTCCGCTCTCTGTCGTCTGTGTCCGTCTCTCGGCCCGTCGCTGCGTCTCGACTCGCGTCTGTCACACGTCGTGGTCACGGCGACCGGACAAAGAACTGGCCCTCTCGGCGAGCCAGTCGGGCGAGTCGTGATCGGTTCCGGTTCGACGGTCACACAGCCCACAGTGTAGTCCCGCCGTCCTCGTGATCCTCAGATCCCCTCGCGTCCGATGTCGTCGAACGTGTCGAGCATCTCCGGGTCCGCGAGTAGGCGGCGGACACGCGACTCCAGCTGTGTGACGCGTTCGTCAACGTCGACGTATCGGTCGTTCTCCGTGCGGTCGTCCGCAGACAGTTCCGCGGCCAGCACGGCACGCTTCGACTCGGTGCTGAAGTACTCCCCGAGGAGTTCGTACGCCAGCACCGTCCGGTGGTGGTCGATAGCTGCTTCGAGACCGTCGCGCTCGACGGGCTTCCGGAGGTAGTCGTCGAACGGCAGGTCCAACACGTCGAACCCGGGGTCGATGGCGGTGAGCATGATCACCCGACCCTCGAACCCCTGTTCGCGGAGTCGTTCGAGCACCTCGTCGCCCGACATCTCCGGCATCCGTCTGTCGAGCAGCACGATGTCGACGGTCTCCTCGGCGACCGTCGAGAGTGCCTCCGGTCCACTGTACGCCGTGTCCACGTCACACACGGTGCGGAGACGGAGCGCGTAGGCGTCTGCCACCTCCTTCTCGTCGTCCACCACGAGGACGCGGACGTCTGACAGGTCGTCCCCAGTGTCTGATCCCGGCACTACTGACTCACGTCTCTACACAGTCCGTCCGTGTTACATAAATGTGCGCGACAGTCGCCGAACGGCTGCCGGCGTGGTGTGAACGGTTGCCGGCGTGGTGTGAACGGTTGTTGGCGTGGTGAGGCGAGTGTGAAGGCTACGACAGAGGGACGGTCGGAAGCTGTGTCGGACGTGTTTCTGTGTAGTTAGACTGCCACCGCACCGGAGGGCTACGTAGTTAGCACGTCCTGCGAAGTAGAACGGGACACAGAGTAGTAGTTGTCATGTCAGCAGGACGCGCCACCGTCGAGACCCACACCGCCGAGGGCCACACTGTCGAGACCCGCACCGCCGAGAGCCACACTGTCGAGAGCCGCACCGACGAGAGCCGTGCCGCCGCGACAGAGTTCGGAGTGACACAGACGCAGGGGACAGCCGGCGAGGTTGCGACACACGCCCGCGTCGTCGCCGAGAACAACGACTGCGGGTGGTGTGGCGGCAGTCTCGTCGGCGAGACCGTCGAGTCGGACGACGGCCGTCTCGAAGTCTCCGTCACCTGCGAGGAGTGCGGCCACGACTACGTGTGAGGCGGACGGGACGACGTCGTACCCTGCTGGCTGACGACAGCGGTCGGCCCGGCACGGCGGACGGTGCCGCTGTGACCCACCACCACACCCCACTGCCCACACACGACCCGACGCTCGGCCCTCCGCCGCACACGGCCACGCCCGAACCACACCCACCGACGCTCGGACTCCCCCCACACCCTTTCTTCAGATGGAATCTCGGGATCTTCGGTCAGACAACCCGTCTCCTTCGTAGCACAGCTCACGCGTCGTTTGCCGGCACAGCCGCCACTATCCTGACAGCGCATTCGAATTTGTATCGACGGACACGACCCGAGACCCAGCGGAAGTTGGACCGAGACGCACGGGAACTACCGTGTGTGGCCGACAGAGTCACGACCGTCGTTGGAGTCGACGCGCGGCGTCGACGAACGCCCGTGCGTCGCGGTCGTCGGCCGCCGTCCAGCGGTGGTGCCACGGCACCGGGAGGAGGTGCGTGAGCGTCACCGTCGTCCCGTCGTGTCCGACACTCTCGACGGCCCACCACGGGAGCGTGACACCACCCGAGCCGTCTTGTCGGCCGAGGACGACACCGCGTTCGACGGCCACGACCTCCCGCGGGTCGCTCCGGCCGTGGAACAACAGGTACGGCGCTGCCCCCGCGAGTGCTGCAACGCCGACGCTCTCTCCGAGGAGGAACCCGACGCCGCCGGCTCCGAGTGCGCTCACAACGACCCCGCCGCCGACGCGCCACGCGGCCGGCGTGGTGACGGTGGCGCGCGTCTCGACCGTCTCCGGGTCGATCCACTCGTCTGCGAGCTGTGACTCACCGAGAGAGGCGACCACGGACGCAGCAACTGCGGCGAACAGCGCGTACAGGACGCCGTCGACGGACCCACCACCGAGGCGTGCCGCGCCGACGGTCCCGAGCGGTCCGACGGTACCCGCGCCGCCGACGAGGAGGTGACCACGCCGAGTGACGAGTGTGTCTACTCCGGCGGACAGCCACGTGGTGAGCAGCCACACCGCCACGCCGAGGGCGACTGCGACCGGAAGCGCGTACGTGTCGGTGACGACCGTGACAGGGGCCGAGCTACTGTCTACGACGACCGCCGACAGTGTGACGGCGGCAGGCCGCCACGAGAGGAGCCACCCGGCCAGACAGCCAGCGAAGATGCCACTCGCCACTGGAAGCGGCTCTGCCGACAGCCGCGGTGACAACGGGGACACGGCTAGTAGTGACGCGGCACCGTACAAAAAGTTCGACTCGGCGTTTCGCTGGCTGTGTCGGTCGTCGCTGTCCCACCCAGCTGGGTGCTCCATTGACCTCCTCCCACGGCTGAAGACCGTGGGATTCCCACGGCACCGCACCGCTCGGTTGGGAGTGTCAGGTTTGCAGTCGTGGTCGACACGACCGGACTGCTGGCGGGGCCAAGCCGCCGTTACTCCTATCCCGGCATGGGATTCAGAGTTACCGTGTGTGGGAATCCACACCCAGCGGCCCGAAGGGGATT
>CAKZQY010000174.1 GCA_937142015.1 uncultured Halobacteria archaeon | reverse complement strand
GCCGAGTTGGTTTGCCGCTCGTGTTGACATCGTCGGTCACCTCACAGTTCCACGTTGGCTGCGACCCACGGTATAAGTAGCGGGCAATTCCCACCGCCCGAGCACAGTTCCCAGCCGTCGGGAACGTTCGACAACATCTGGCAGTATTTTCTGGTTGTTGCCGGTTGTCGACAGCCGTGTTCCCTGCTGTAGGACCCGACTGTTCTGTCGTTCGTTCGACGCTGTTACGCCGTCTCGCCTCGTCTCGACAGAACGTTTTTGTTGGCCACACCACGACCAGCGTGGCAGACGACCGTGCGACAGACAGACACGTCCACCGCGGAGGAGTTGCCGCGTGTCGGCGGGACACGGCGAGTCGACTTCTCGGCGGCGCTCGATACGGACGAGGTGGCCGTGGTCCAGTACCACCTCCCACCGGAAGCGCAGTTGCCCGGCGGACTCCACGCGCACGTCGATCAGTCGGAGACGTTCCTCGTCCTCGCCGGGAGCGTCGTCTTCGAGACGATCACGAGCGCGAGCGAGCACACGCCGCCTCCGGAGCACACGCTGCCACCGGGGCACACACCATCTTCAGGAGCGACAGTGCGATCACTCCCCCGCGACCAGCAGTGTCACCGAGAGGTGACGGTCACAGCCGGCGAGGCGGTCCGGTTCGACCCCGGCGAGTTCCAGACCGGGCACAACGCGGCCGACTCACCCGCGTCGGTCCTCGCGGTCGGCGCGCCGCGCGAGACCGACGACGTTCGGTTCCCGCAGAGCTGTCCGGAGTGTGACCACCCGACTGTTCGACTCGACACTGCGGGTGGCCTCGAATTCGACTGCCCGAACTGTCGGGCGACACACAGCCCCCGGTCCTGTCCGGCGTGTGAGGACTCTCAGATGCAGTACCGACTCGACGAGTCGTCTGTGGTGGTCCGGTGTCGCAGCTGTCAGGCGACCGTCCCCGACGGTATCGAACGGGAGGGAAGGTGACGACGAGCGACTGCTGCGGAGCTGAACAGGCGTCGGACAGGCCGAGAACGACCTGCCGCCACGCGGGCTCACAGTTCCGTCACGTCACGCAGCAGACGGTCGTGGTCGCCGACGAGCGTGTTCTCCAGCGCGCGGCGGACGGGCGTCGGCTCCGCTGGACCCCCCGCGCCGGCGACACTCTCGACGGAGTCGGGGTCGAACGGGACGCCGAGCGCGTCGTAGACGTCCCTCAGCACTGCTCGGATCGCGCTCGCTTCGGCGACGGTGACGTTGCCGGCGACGAGTGCCGCGTCGTTGCGGACGCGCTGAGCGATACCGGCGATCTTCCCACCGCTGTCGCCGCCTGCGGCGTGGTCGGATGTGTCGCCGTCGCCGCCCGGGGCGTGGTCGGGCGCGTCGCTGTCGCTGTCGGACTCTCTGCTCGCGCGCACGGAATACGAACCCGGGCAGTAGGCGTTCGGCGGTTCACCGCGGGTGACGGCAGCGCCGCAGTCGGACAGCGCCCGCAGGACCGTCTCGACGGCCCACGCGTACCGTTCGTCGAGTCCGCTCTTCGCACCCGTCTCCTCCGTCGGGACGGCGTACGCGAACGCCAGCGTGGAGTCTGCGTAGGCGACGGCGCGCCCGCCGACCGACCGCTCGACGGGCTGGAATCCGTGGTCTGTGGCCGCCTCGCGGGCGCGTTCGTACCCGTCAGAGCGGGCGTCTCGGCGACCGAACGCGAGCTGTCGACCGGGTCTCCAGACACGCACCGCCGGCACACCGGTCTCGCCGACCTGCTCGACCAGCCGACGCGTCGCCGCACGGTCAGCATCCGTCGTCGCACGGCGACCGCGGTAGACCCGGACACGCGTCACGCGTCCGAGTCGAATCCGCGACCGCTAAGCAGTTGCGACACACAGTGAGTCCGTGTCCCGTGTGGTCTCGCTCCCGGCGTCGGTGATCCGTCAGTACCGGCGGTTCTCGCTGTACAACTCTCCGTACGCTGCCCACGACGAGGGGCGTGGGATCGACCTCTACCCGGAGACGAACGTCGCCTGCTCTCCGGTCGCGGGGGAGGTGCTCGACACGCGCACTGTCCGGTGTCCGGATCGGCCGTACGCCGTCGACACCGACCACCTGTTGTTGATCGATACTGGCGACAGCGTCGCGCGACTCCTCCACGTCGACCCGGCTGTCGAGCCGGGTGAGACGGTCGCCGTCGGCGATCCGCTCGGGCGACTCGTCCGCTCTGGGTTCTTCGGACGGTGGGTGGACAATCACATTCACCTCGAATTCCGCGCGCCCGATGCGAATCTCTCCCGCGCGAGCGGGTCGATCCCGCTGACCGTCGGCGTGGCGGTGACACCCGTCGCGTGGGACGGCACGGGCCGCGTCGTCGACACGGGTGAGACGTTCGCAGTGCTCGACAGTCCGCGACACCCCGACTCCGGCTCGTCGTACGCGGCACTGGCTGCTGCGGAGGGCGTCCCGCTGGACGGCGGACTCCCACACTACACTGGCGGTGGCCGACTCAACCGACCGCGGGCGGACGACAACGACCGACCGCG
>CAKZQY010000173.1 GCA_937142015.1 uncultured Halobacteria archaeon | reverse complement strand
CAACGAGGCGGGGCTTGCCGGATTTCAGCAGGCGCAACCTCTGGTGGTAGTCGGTCCGGACCTCGCGGCGACGCCGCATCGGTACGTTGTATCGTGGTCCGGTTGCCATCAGTCGTCCTCCAGTGTCACGTCGTAGTTCGCTTCCACGTACGACTCCAGCCGGCGAACGTCCTCGAACTCCCCGCCCGAGGCCTTGTCGTACAGCTCCCGGTACTGGGAGGCGTCGAGTGGGCCGTCGTCGCGGAGCTCGCGCAGCCGACTGCGCTGTGCGCGGATGCGCTCGATCCAGTCGTCTCTGCTGTCCTGCCGGCCGCCGGCTTTCCCCTTCCGGGTGCCGGCTCCGGTTCGGTGGCCGTACGAACGGGTCGCTGCCCGCTCGCGTGCGCGACCACGCGAGTTGCCGTCCGTCTCCGTCGCGCGAATCGTCCCCTGCTCGATCTGCTCGCGGATGTCCTCGCGCGTGATCGCGTCGGCCAACGCTGACTGTGCCTCCGGGTCGAGCCAGACGCGGTCCTCGCCGACGTCTAACACGTCTGCGGCGAGGCGTCGCTGTGCGCTCAGGTCAGTCATCTGTCACCTCGACTTCCACGTAGGTGGGGTTGAGAACGCGAATCTCGCGTTCCACACACTCGTCTTCGATGCGTTCCCGCTTGCGTGCGCCGACCTTCGACGCGATGCGGACGGCCTCGGTGTCGGGGTCGACCCCGTCGAGGTCGTCCGTGTTGTGGACGTACACCTCTTCGAAGCCGCTCGGGTGTAGGTCGCGGGCGGCCGTCGGCGAGCGGAAGCCCGCCTCGACGGTGTCGCCTTTGCCCTTCACGCCTCTGCGCTGCTTCGACAGCTGGCCGCGTGGTCGCCGCCACGAGGTCGGCACACGCTTCTTCTTGTGGTGGTCCTGCCGGTTGAACTTCGGCGTGTTCTCGCGGTGCTTCTGTCCGAGTGCGCGCGCCGTCTCCGGGTCGAGATCCGGCGTCTTGTCGGCGTGGCCGCGCGGACGGAGCTCCGTCTCGGCGGCTTCCGTCTCCGTCTCCGTCTCCACGTCGGCTGCGGTCTCGTCTTCGATCTCCGCTTCGGTCTCCGTCTCGACTTCGAGGCTGCCGACGTCCGCCTTGATCCGGGCGGCGAGCGCGTTGCTGACGCCCTCGACGGACGCGAGCTCCGACTGGGCGGCGGCCGTGAGGTCCACGACGGACTCGTAGCCGGCCTCCCGCAGCGCGTCTGCTGTCTCCGCGCTCACGCCGGAGATGTCCTCCAGCTCGCGGTCGTCGTCGATGTCCGCCTCGCTCACGCTGCCCGTTGCTACGCCGGTCGACGCGGAGACTCCGGCACTACTCGATCCCGACGCTCCGGTACTGCTCGCAGAGTCGGTGTCAGCTCCCGTCTCCGTGCTGTCGGAGGCTGCGTCGGCACCGGACGCCGCGTCGGCACCGGACGCCGCGTCGTCGTCGGCCCTGCTCGACGCCGAGCCATCGTCGGAGGCTGCGTCGTCGTCCACTTCGAGGCTGCCGACAGTCGCTTTCATCCGGGCGGCGAGCGCGTTGCCGACGCCGTCGACATCCGCGAGCGCGGACTGTGAGGCGGCTTCGACGTCCTCGACGGACTCGTAGCCGGCCGCTCGCAGGCTGTCGGCGGTCGTCTCGTCCACGCCGGAGATCTCTTCGAGGCTGTCTGGTCGGTCCGCCATCTACACACCTCCACGGGGTTTCTGTGTGATGTACACCCCGTCTTGGAACACCCGCTGGTCCTTGTTCGTCACGCGGGTGAGCTGTTCGATGTTCGCTGCCGTCTGTCCGACGTCCTCCTTCGAGGGGCCGGTGAGTGTGATCTCCTCGCCGTCGATCTCCACCTCGGTGTCGCCGACGACGTCTGCACGCCGCGGCGCGCGTTCGCCGAGGAAGTTCTCGATGACGATCTCACCGCCCTGTGTGTCCACGTCCATCGGGAAGTGGGCGTAGAAGACCTCCATCTGGTAGGTCCACCCCTCCGTGACGCCGTGGATCATGTTCTCGACGTGACTCTGGAACGTCCCGACTGTGGCCTCCGTCTCGCGGTCTGCGCCGTCTGGTCGCTCGATGACGACCTGACTGTCCGCGACGGAGACCGACACGTCCGGGTACCAGAGCCGCCGCGTGACGGAGCCGTTCGGCCCCTCGACGGTGAGGTCGAGGTGGTCGACCGTCGCCGTCACCTCGTCTGGAACGTCGACTGTGGTTCGTGTCATGGTCTCTGTCTGTGTCTCGTCTGTGTCTCGTGCCGTCTCCGGCTGTCTCTGTGTGCTGTGCTCGCTCGCGTTGCGGCGCGTGACGCCGTCACGCTGTGACGCGTGATGCTGTCCCGCTGCGTTGTCGCGCTGTGACGCGTTGTGTTGTCCCGCTGCGTTGTCGCGCTGCGTCGCGTTGTGTTGTCCCGCTGCGTTGTCGCGCTGCGTCGCATGTCACCCATTCAGTACACGTACGCGAGCAGTTGGCCACCGACGCCCTCTTCACGGGCCTCGTAGTGGCTCATCACGCCGTGTGAGGTGGTGACGATGAGTGCGCCGTAGTCGCGGGCGGGGAGGTACCGCTTCTCCCACTTCTCGAACTCGTCTGCGCCCGCGGCGTACCGTGGCTTCACCACGCCACACTCGTTGATCGCGCCGCGTAGTTCGACCTCGAACTTCCCGGCTTTGCCGTCTTCGACGTACTCGAAGCCGTCGACGTAGCCGCCGTCGTACAGCACTTCCAGTACCGAGCCGATGGTGTTCGAGGCGGGCTGGACCGTGTACGAGAGGTTCCCGACGCTCTCGGCGTTGTCGATACCTGCGAGCGCGTCGGCGAGTGGATCGTTGCCTACCATGGTTAGCGGTACTTCCTGAAGCCCATCGAGCGTGCGACCTCGCGGAAACACTGCCGACAGAGGTTGATGTCGTACTTGCCGACCAGCCCCTGCTTCCGGCTGCACCGCCGACACTCCACTCTGTCGTCCGTCCGCTTGCTCGCGTGCTCGCCTGTCTGTGTCTCGCTCATTCGTCGACCTCCACGTCGAACTCGGATTCGAGGTACGCGACCGCGTCTTCGACCGTCATCCGGTGGTCGGTCGGGATCGACCGCGTGTGTGCGTCTCGCTTCGACACCCGGTAGCCCGGGCGCGTCAGTGTCACCGTCACGTCGAGCCCGTAGATGCCGACGTTCGGATCGTACTCCTGACTCGGGAACGCTGTGTGTTCCTCCACGCCGAAGCTGACGTTCCCCACGTCGTCGAACTGCGACGTCGAGAGGTCTGCGAGCTCCAGTGTGGTCTGGAGGAACGCTGTCGCGTCCTCGCCACGCAGCGTGACTTTCGCTCCGATGGGATCGCCCGGCCGGATGCCGAACTCGCCGATTGCCTCCTGGGCCTGCGTCCGAACTGACTCCTGCCCGGTGATCGCTTCGAGGATCTCCTCGGCGTTGGCGAGCTCGCGGCCACCCTGACCGACGCCCATGTGGACGACGACCTTCTCGACGCGCGGCTCGCGCATCTCGTGGAAGCCGGCCTCTGTCTCGCTCACAGCTGCTCACCTCCGAGCTCGTCTCCGCTCGTGTCGACCGACGTGTTGCCTGCCGCGTCGGTCTGCGTGTCTCCGTTCGGGCACATCACTCCGCACCTCCGTCGGTGAAGTTCTCGTCGATCACGACGACGTACGGCTCGACCGTCTCGAACCCGTCGCCCTCGACGGGCGCGGCGTCCTGTGAGACGACGACGCCGTTGTCGCCGGAGCCGGGAGTGACCCGGATCTCGTCGATCTGGCCGATCTCGCCGGCGTGCTCGCCGTCGACGGCCGTCACGAGCGCCCCCTCCTCGTACGGGAAGTGGGCGACGACCTCCTTCGTCTCGTTGTCGATCACCAGCGAGTCGCCGCCGGCGTAGCTGCCGTCGTCGTCGTGCAGCGTGGTCCCGTCGTGCAGCGTGTACTGGAACTGTCCGCCGGGCACCTGGTGTTTGCCGACGACCTTGCCGAGCCGAGACGCCGCCGCGTCGGCGTCGATGGGCGTCAGCGACAGCCGACCGCCCTCGCTCGGGAACACGCGGTAGTACTCCTCCCGCTCGGTGAACGCGAGGATGTCGAACATCCCGACCGGTCTGTCTGCGGCGACGTTGCTGTCGCCGTTGACCAGCACGGAGCCGCTCTCTAACGCGTAGCGGGCCTCCTTCCGGGAGTCGACGTACCCCAGCACGTCTCGCAGGACGATCAGCAGGGGCACGCCGTCCTCTCCGTGTGGGCCGGCGTCGGCCTTCACGGTGAACGTGCCTTCCTTCCGCTCGACCGGCCACGAGTCCGGGGCCGAGAGTCGTTTCTGGTGGTTGCTCATCTTACGCTGCCTCCTCGTCGGACTCGAGACGCGCCTCCCGGCGGTCGTCTTCGAGGTTCAGGTCCGTCACACGGAGGTTCGAGGCGTCCAGTGGACGCGGCACCTCCTCGCCGTCTGCGCTCTCGACGGTGACGTCCTCGACGTGGACCGTCGCGTCCCGCAGGTCCACGCCGAGCACTTCCGCCTCCTCGCCGGCGGAGTCGCCGCGCATCACCTCGACGGTGTCGCCCGCGTTCACGCGGACGTTGCGCTGGTCGTACTCCTCCCGGAGGTCGTCAGACAGCGTCGCTCGGACCTCTCGCTGCCGCTCGTGGAGCGGCGCGTCCCGAGTTCGTTTCCGTTGTTTGTGTGGTTGCTCGCTCATACGATCAGACGATCTGTGTCGCAGTGCTGGCGATACTCCCGAAGCGTTCGGCGACCTCGCGCGCGATGGGACCCTTGATCTCGGTCCCGCGCGGATCTTCCACGTCGTCGACGACGACAGCGGCGTTGTCCGCGAACTTCACGCGCGTGCCGTCGGGGCGACGGATGGGCTTGCGCTGCCGGACGATCACCGCCTCCAGCACCTGACGGCGCATCTCCGGTGTGCCCTTGGTGACCGAGACGGTCACCTTGTCGCCCACGCCCGCTCTGGGGTGTCTGTTCTTCGTGCCGCCGTAGCCCGAGACGCTGATGACCTTGAGCTCGCGTGCGCCCGTGTTGTCCGTACACGAGATCAGCGAACCCTTCTCCAGCCCCTGTGTCACGTCCGCTTTCAGGGCCTGCATCAGTCCTCACCCCCGAGTCGCTCGACGACGACGTGTGACTTCGTCTTCGAGAGGGGGCGCGTCTCA
>CAKZQY010000172.1 GCA_937142015.1 uncultured Halobacteria archaeon | reverse complement strand
CCGCGAGAGTGAGTCCGTCTCCCGCCGGGCGTGACTCGCTGCCGTTCAGCGGCGACAGACCTGCGTGTCTGTCTTCCGTGTCGCAGCGACTCACGCCGGCGGATCGACGCACTTCCGCAATCCCGAGCCTCGACAGGTGACCCGTCGAGACGAGTCAGATTTGCGGCCGTGCTGTTCCCACTCGGAACTCGGGCCGAAGCTTGTAACCGTTTTCGATCCAGCGACAGTAGAGAGTCGTGTGTGACTGTATCAGGCGGCGGCAGTGTCAGTCGTCGGCCGCAGTGTCGGTCCCCGACGGTAAGTCAGTCGTCGGCGGCAGCCCCGTCCCCAGAGCCGCCGTCGTCGACTTCCTCGCGGGCAGTCGCGTCGATGTCGTCTTCGATGCTCGGCGGGTAGCGACCACGCTCCAGTTTCAGGTCGGAGGCGGGCCGTGCCATGCAGGTGAGTGCGTACTCTTCGGCCTCCGCCTCGGTGAGCGCACGCGCGACGGCGACCTGTTGGTTCACCTCTCCGTCGACGATCTTCGCCGAGCAGGCGAGACACATCCCGACGCGACAGGAGTACTCCTGAGCGATTCCCGCGTCGAGACACGCCGAGAGGATCGTCTCCGTCTCCGAGACCGTCAGCTCCTCTCCGGTCCCGACGAACTCTACGGTGTAGTCTGCCATACCCGTGCGGAGAACGCCTCTGGTCGAAAAAGTTGTCATCCAGACGGCACCGCCGACGGAACTCTTCGTCACCAGACCACACCTCTCCAGAAGACACACCACCCCCGGCGTCGACTCCCTCGTATGGTCGACGAGAGAACAGATTCGAGTGGGACGGGCGGAGACGACCGAGCGACTCGCCGTGAGCAGAGTCAGGTCGACTACGTCGCCGAGAACCGCGCACACTGGGACGAACTCGCACGACACCACCCAGACACAGACGCCTACGATGTCGAGGCATTCCTCGACGGCGAGTCGACGATCCGACCACTCGAACGTGGCGAGTTGTCCGTGGCGAGCGAGCGTCTCCTCCACCTCCAGTGTCACTTCGGGCTCGACACGCTGTCGTGGGTGCGCGACGAAGGGGCAGCCCACGCGACGGGCGTCGACTTCGCGCCGACGGCAATCGAGACCGCAAGAGAGCTCCGCGAGCGCGTCGAGCTTTCACCAGCGGACGTTCGGTTCGTCGAGAGCGACGTGCTCGACCTCCCGACGACACTCGACGAGACGTTCCCACTCGTCGTCACCACGTACGGGACGATCTACTGGCTGCCGGACCTCAACCGCTGGGCCGAGGTCGTCGCAGCGCACCTCGAACCCGGCGGGACGTTCTACATCGCCGACGGTCACCCGTTCGTCAACCCGTTCCACTACGAGAGCACTGCCGAGGACTTGCAGGTCGCACACCCGTACGCCGGTGCGGAGCCGATCACAGAGGAGTTCGACGGGAGCTACGCGGGTGAAGGGTTCGGCCTCGATAACCCGCGCTCTCACGGGTTCGCACACGGGATCGGGGAGATCGTCACTGCACTCGGGAACGCGGGGCTCCGAATCGACTTCCTCCACGATCACCCGTGGTCGTTCTTCCAGCGCTTCGAAGCGATGGTCGAAGACGAGAACGGACGGTGGTGGCTCCCCGAACTCGACGCTGAACTTCCGTTCACATTCTCACTGCGAGCGCACAACCCAGCGTGACCGACAGTGTCAGCTTCAGTACCGACTCGGCTTCAGTACCGACTCGGGAGGTACGCCAGCGCGATCAGGAAGAACGCGCCGAGCGCGGAGACGATACTGACGCCCCACAGTCCGTTCTCGTGTCGCGTGAACTCGTCGGTGTTCTGCTGGAACTGCCGGTACGTGTCGTAGTTGCTCGACAACACGAGCGTCTCGTTGTCGGGGAAGTGAGCGAAGTACGTCTGTGACCCCACCGTGACGTTCGCCTCGTCGGAGACGGGAATCTCCACCTCCTGTGGCGTCACACGCGAGAGCGTCGCCCCATCGGCACCGACGGCAGAGACGGTGAACTCCGAACCGTCGAACTGGACCGTGTCACCCTGCGCGACCGTCGTCGTCTCCGGCTCCGGGAAGTAGTCCGCTGTCGGGATCAGCGTCCGTTCACCGCCCGGTCCCTCCTCGACGACGTACTCAGTGCCGTCGACAGTCTGGACTTCGTTCTGTACGTCGGAGTCGTTCTGGAGGATCGCAGTGCGGTTGATCGTCGCCTGCAGCGTCACCTCGGTGGCGTTCTCGCCCTCCACTAGAACCGTCCACGACTCGTTCTGGTAGGTGATCTCGGAGTCGGCGTCCCACGACTCGGTGACGCGAGCAGACTCGTTCGTCCAGACGATAGTTCCCGAGCGGACGAGTTCGGAGCCGCCACCACCGCCACCACCCTGCACTTCGGCCTCGATGGCGTCGAGCGTGTACGTCGTCCCGTCGACAGTGAGCTCGTCGTTCTCCGACAGCCTGTGGTCCGGGTTCTCGAAGGCGAGTTCCGGCGGGCTGGCGACGGCGATCAGCGAGAACGACACCACCCCGACGACGAGGAGGAAGACGGCGTACAACGCCGCGGCGCGTCGTTGCATACTGCCGACTCGAACGTGCCCGCGTTTAGCCGTTACGTTTCGCCCGACGACTGCCTGCCCCACTCTCACAGAGTGTAACGCCGGTCGAATGCGCGACTGTCGAGTGCCGAGTCGAATGCACGACTGTCGAGTGCCGAGTCGAATGCAC
>CAKZQY010000171.1 GCA_937142015.1 uncultured Halobacteria archaeon | reverse complement strand
GGCCGCTGTCGCCAGACCGAACTGCGCCCAGCCGAACTGTCGCCAGACCGAACTGCGCCCGGCCGAACTGTCGCCCGTCACGTCCGACACAGAGACTGACACGCAGGCGACACGTTCTGTTTCCGACGGCGGCGTGACGGGTCGAGCTGATCGTTTCACGACCCAGTCGACGCAGTCGAGTGGCGAGAGCCGCCGGTCCCGGGGGTGTTTTGAGCGTTCGGTTCCAGTCGGTGGTATGGAGTACCCGCACGTCCACGAGACGGACTCCCAGGTCGCGGCGGCGCTCGACGCGGAAGTCGAGCGACAGCGCGACACGCTGTCGATGATCGCCTCCGAGAACCACGTGTCACCGGCGGTGATGGAGGCGCAGGGGAGCGCACTCACGAACAAGTACGCAGAAGGCTACCCGGGCGAACGCTACTACGCGGGCTGTGAGAACGCCGACGAGGTCGAGCAGTTGGCAATCGAGCGGGCGAAGGAACTCTGGGGCGCGGAACACGTCAACGTCCAGCCACACTCCGGGACGCAGGCCAACCAGGCCGTCTACTTCTCCGTGTTGGAGCCGGGTGACAAGATTCTCTCGTTGGATCTCAACCACGGCGGCCACCTGAGTCACGGTCACAAGGCCAACTTCGCCGGGCAGTTGTACGACGTTCAACAGTACGAGGTCGACCCGGAGACGGGGTACGTCGACTACGACGGGCTGCGCGACCACGCGGAGTCGTTCGACCCGGACATCGTCGTCTCGGGCTACTCCGCGTACCCCCGCGAGGTGGAGTGGGAGCGCATCCAGTCCGTCGCGGAGGCTGTCGACGCCTACCACCTCTCGGACATCGCCCACATCACGGGCCTCGTCGCTGCGGGCGTCCACCAGTCACCGGTCGGCGTCTCCGACTTCGTCACCGGCTCGACGCACAAGACGATCCGCGCGGGCCGCGGCGGGATCGTCATGTGTGGCGAGGAACACGCCGACGCCATCGACGCCTCCGTGTTCCCCGGCGGGCAGGGGGGGCCACTGATGCACAACGTCGCCGGCAAGGCGGTCGGCTTCCGCGAGGCGCTGGAGCCCGCGTTCCGCGAGTACGCCGAGCAGGTGGTCGACAACGCCGCCGCGCTGGCAGAGTCGCTGGCAGACAACGGGTTCCACGTCGTCTCCGGCGGCACGGACACCCACCTCGTGTTGGTCGACCTCCGCGACTCGCACCCGGACATCTCCGGCGGCACCGCCGAGGAGGCGCTCACCGAAGCCGGAATCGTGCTCAACGGCAACACCGTGCCCGGCGAGACGCGCTCGCCGTTCGACCCCTCCGGAATTCGCGCCGGCACTGCCGGGCTCACCACCCGCGGGTTCGGCGAGGCGGAACTCCGCGAAGTCGGCGACCTGATCTACCGTGTCGTCGACAACCACGACGACGAGAGTGTGATCGCCGAGGTGAGCGACCGCGTGGACGAACTCACGGCGGCGTTCCCGCTGTACGAGGGTGACGACGACTTCCCGACGCCGGAGTGATACGCTGGCTCACGAGCGGCCGGGTCTGCTGTCGACGACGCACGAGGACGTGAAGCGACGTGCGTCCGCCGTCGACGGCGCACGAGGACGTGAAGCGACACCGCCTCCGCCGTCCACGTTCTGTCCGTCCACTGGTTCGTCGTGGAACTGACGCGGGTTCGGGTCGACGTGAGTCTCGCACGACGATCTGCTCACACAGCGGGCGGAGAGTATCGGTCGGTACAGTCGACAGGAAAAATTGGCTACGCCGCGGCGGATCGGAAGTTAACACGTATATACGACAACCGTGTGCTCCTGCCGTATGCAATTCTGTGACGAGTGTGGTTCGATAATGCACACGGAAGGCGATACGTGGGTGTGTCGCTCCTGTGAGAGCGAGGAGCCGCGGGACTCACGAGCAGAAGCGGCGATGGCGACGCAGGACGCACAGCGAGACGACGGGGCACCCGCCGTAGCCGACGCGACCTGGGATTCGACCGAGACGATGCGAGAGCCCTGTCCGGCGGAGGACTGCGACAGCGACCGAGCTCACTACGAGATGATCCCAAAGCCGGGCGGCTCCTACGAGGTCCGGCTGTTCACTTGTGTCGAGTGCGGCCACAAGTGGCGTGAGTCCTGACAGTGCATCTCGCAACCTCCGCAGCGACCGAGTGTCTGCTCTTCACGTAGCGGACTCACCACGACAGGTTTGGAAACACCCTACTGGTCACAGCGACATCCGTCGGGCGATGCGCTTGGATCACGTCGGCGTCGCTACGGACGACGCCACGGAGCTCGCGGCACTGTGTACAGGCCTGTTCGAGACGAGTGTGGCTCACGAGGAGACGTTCGACGGACTGCGCGTCGTCTTCGTCGACGTGAGTGGCACGGACGGAGACGACAGCGGGCCGTACCTCGAACTGTTAGAGCCGCTGGAGGACGACGGTTCGGTAGCGCGGTTCCTCGACCGCGAGGGGCCGGGACTCCACCACATCGCCGTCGAGACCACGGACATCGAGGCGACGCTGGAGACGGTTCGGTCGCTGGACATCGACGTGGTCGACGAGGAGCCACGCCCCGGAGCGTGGGGTCACGACGTTGCGTTCCTCCACCCGCGGTCGACTGGCGGAGTTCTGGTGGAGTTCGTCGAACACTGACGCTGTTGTGGGCAGCGTCGGCCAGTGCTGCTGTCGGCAGCGTCGGCCAGTGCTGCTGTCGGCAGCGTCGGACAACGCCGCCGCGGTTGCACTCACCGCTCGGAGTCACCCGACGGGGGTCGTCGATCTGCCACTCCGTCCGTCGCCTCGTTCTCGGGAGGCGCTCGATCCGTCGCCTCGTTCTCGGGAGGCGCTCGGTCCGTCGTCGCGTTCTCGGGAGGCGCTCGGTCCGTCGTCGCGTTCTCTGTGGCCCCCCGGCCGTCGCGTGACCGCGTCCGGCCGTCGTGTGACCGCGTCCGGCCGTCGGCTCGCGGCTCCGCCGCGGTCTCGACCTCGATCTCGCGTTGCGGGAACGGGATCTCCACACCCCGGGTCTGCAGTTCCTCGTAGACGGCACGGTTGAGTTCGTCCTCGGCCCAGAGTTCGTGTGTCGGGTCCTCGACCCACGCGAACAGCTCGAAGTCGAGTGCGGAGTCACCGAAGCCGGCGAACCGGACCCTCGGTCTCGGTGTCTCCACCACGTTCTCCGCGCCCCGAGCGGCAGTCAGTAGTGCGTCGTCGACGACCTCGGCGTCCGTCCCGTACGCGACACTCACCGGGAGTCGAATACGCTTGTGATCTCGCGGTGACGACTCGTTGAGCACTCGCGCGGAGTTGAGCACGGAGTTGGGGACGGTGACGGTGACGCCGTCGCGCGTGAGAATCTGCGTGCTCCGGATGCTGATGTCGAGGACAGTGCCCGACTCTCCAGTGCCGAGCACGACGAAGTCACCCATCTTGTACGTATTGTCGACGTGAACCTACCCCGGGGTCAAGCCCCGGGGCTTCCTGCTTCAACGACGCGCTTT
>CAKZQY010000170.1 GCA_937142015.1 uncultured Halobacteria archaeon | reverse complement strand
TCGAGAATCGAAGATTCTCGTGATCCCGAAAATCTCTGATTTTCGGACGACCCCGAGGCAGTCGCCTTGTCCTCGCCTGTACACAGAACTGAATCGGCTCCTCACACCGACGAACTTGGAGTTGCTGGAGACAATCGCCGAGCACGACCCCGAGAGTATCAGTGCCGCTGCCGAGTTGGTCGACCGCGACTACAAGCAGGTGCATCGCAACCTCACCGAACTCGCAGACATCGGCGTGATCGAGTTCGAGGCGGCGGACCCCGGACAGCCGAAGCGACCGCTGCTCGCCTACGACGGGTTGGAGATCGACATCCCGTTCACACCGTCGGACGGGGACGGCAGTGCTGTCGCTCCCTGATTCACACGGTGGTCACAGTTCGTGGCGCGTCGTCTCGACACCGGCCGACGAGATGGTGAGTTCCGTGACGAACGGTGAGTGCTCGTCGTAGGCAGAGCTGATCGGCACACTCGGACCAGTGTAGAGCACCGGTGTTCCGTCGCTCGCGGCGAACGTGTAGCCAGTCTCGAAGTCGGCTTCGTCGGGGCGGTGTTCGTCGCCGACGAGAACGCAGTCGAACGCCGGGGAAGCTCCGGCGAGGAGTCGGTCGAGATCGACGGCTTCGGGGGTGTCACGTCGCGGGGCGACGCTGTCGTGGAGACAGAGGAGCTGTCCAGTCGCGTCGACAGACTCGAAGGCGACGCTGTCGGCGTCCCACTCGCGTGTCACGAACTCGCCGCTCGGATTCGGGAGATGCGCGAGCAACTCGCCGCGTACCAGTCCGAGTTCGGCGTCGAGTCACCGGAAGCGCTCGCCGTCGACCAGACGAATCGAGCACTCGCTCCCGACTCGACGCCGGCAGCGCCCGATTCGGAGACGATCCGCGAGTGGAAGACACTCCGGCGAAACCTCGCGTTTGCGAACGCTGCTCTCTCGATTGGGAACGCAGAGCAGTTCGTCGACGGAGACCGTCGGCCGACCGACGACAGCCTCCACGTCGGGGGCCTTCACGACTATCCTGTCGGTCACGGAGCGGCAGGTGCCGTCTCGTCCAGTCCGACACCGATATCGTCTGCTGCTGCCTTATCACAAATACAAAAGTATAAGTTACGCATTACAGATACTGCACACGTGACCGAATCCGAGAACCAGCCAGCCGATTCACGGTTCAGCAGGGAGTAACGAATGGCACAAGAGATCGTTCTCACCGGAGACACCGTTCTCACGAAGCGGTTCTGTAGCGACGCTCGGGTCAGGTTGGGACAGGTAGGCGAGACACTCTCGGCGGGAGACGTGACGGTGACACACCTCGAATCAGTGCCGTCGGGTGACGGAGGCGAGTCGTACCCAGCGTATCGCTCACACGGTGGAATTCACACTGCGCCCGACGACATCGGCCGTCGTCTCGCCGACGCCGGAATCGACGTGGCGACACTCGCTGGAGAACACGTCCTCGATCACACCTACGGGGGGCTGTTCGCCGCGTGGCGGTCACTCGACGCCGCCGACGTGGCCCACGCCGGCACCGGGTGGGACCTGACAGACGCGCGTGCGCCGACGACGGTCGAGACAGGCGACGGAGACGTGGCCGTGGTTTCGGCCGCAGCAACGTTTCACGATCACGCCATCGCCGGCAAGACGCACGGCGGGACACGGCGGCCGGGGCTGTGTCCGCTGCGGCAGCGGACAGTCGTGGACGAGGAGAACTGGGACCGGATCAAGCGCGAGGTTCGACGTGACGGCCGCCACGGGGTCGTCCGGAACGGAGACGAGCTGTTGGTCAACAGGCCGGGAACGAGCCTCCCAGTGGAGCAGTACGTCCGCGACCCGCGGCGAGCGACGGACGGGTGGACGACGGAGACGCTCCCGGCAGACAGACACGAACTGCGGGAACGTGTCTCACAGGCAGCCACCCACGCGGAGACCGTCGTCGTACACGTTCACTCACACGAGTACGCACACGGTGGATCGTTCGACGAGCCTCCGGCGTTCGTCCGCTCGTTCGCCGAGACGGTGGCCCGCGCCGGTGCAGATATCGTCGTCGTCCAGGGTTCACAGGCGTTGCGTGGCGTCGACCGCGTCGAGGGCGCGGTCGTGTTCTACGGACTGGGACGACTCGTTCGCACCAGACCGGGCCGTCCACGACTGCGAGAAGAAGAGAGCCTCCTCGGAGTCGACGACGACCTGTCGCCGCTCGACGACGGGTTCGCGGTCGCCCGCAACCGCAACACTGCGCTCGTCCCGACCTGCAGCGTCCGGAGCGACGGCGTCGAGTCGGTGTCGATCGATGTCGTGCAACGAGACGACGAGGGGGTCCCACGGCTCGTGGTCGGTGACGAGAAACGAGAGACGCTGCGGACGGTCGACAACCGGTCTGATCGGTTCGAGACGAATCTCCGCGTCGAACCGGACAGCGGAACGGTCGTGCTGACGAACGGGTGATACTGTCGGCCACGAGTGCCCCAATCCGTGGTCGCCTCCCGATGACGAGCCGTTCGAGATTGTGACATCGCCTCCCGATCACGATCCGTTCGAGATTGCAACATCGCCTCCCGATCACGATCCGTTCGAGATTGGATCGGCACGCACCGGCGAGACCGCTCTCTCGTATGCCGGCCGATCTGAGTAGCATTAAATCAAATGTTTCTGCACACAATTGTGGTTCCTTCACCGCTCTCGTCTCAGATTTCAGATAAAAATATACAAATATACTATAGAAAAACATAATAGTTATCTCCTCTTCGCCTATATAGCTCAGAAAAGCTTTAATAATCACACTGCGTTGTTGAGCTTGCGGTGCGAAACAGAAGGTGACACCACACATGTCAGCAACGAGCGCGGACGAGCTGGTCGAGGAACTGGACGAGAAGCACACGCGGTCTGCGGAAGACGACATCCCGGAGATGGAGATGGAGCGAGACTCCTGCATCTCCCTCAGCTGTTGGAGCGACACGTACTGAGTCGACACTGGCTGTCCGGGGCAGTTTATTTATTCAATGGTGGTCTTCTCCGTGCTGCTCGTCGACACCGGTGCTCGTAGCGTGTCGGGCAGCCGTCACAGTGCGGATGGAGACGACGCGGGAGACGAGACAGAACCCAACTAGTGGACACAGACGATGGACCCAGATTATCACACGATAGCGGCACGGGGGGAGTCGCTGACCCAGCGTGTACGGAACGGCCACAGCGACGAGCGGGCGGAGCACACGGCGGAGAGACAGGAGCTGTTGAGCGAGTTCGGTGAGGTCGTCACCACCGGCTTCTGGGACGGAGAGAGTCTCGGACGGGCGCAGGCTGCCCGGCACGTCGCGTTCGAACGGTGGCCCGACACAGAGCCGCTGCCGGAGTGGATCACACGTCTCGACGATCTCCTGTCGGGACTCGACGCCACCGACAGGGCAGTTCCCGACCACTCGACTGACGTTCCGTTCGGAGACGTGCTCTGGCAGTACGTCGAGACGGCGTGGCAGCAGCTCACAGCGGAGGCACCGACAGAGCTGTGGACGGACGACGCCGTCGCCGCGTGTCAGCGCGTGTTAGCCGACCGGCTCGCCGAGGTGCTCGCGCGGGCACACCACGTCGATTTCGTCCGGTACGTCGCACAACGAGACCCCGCGGTCGTCCGCGAGGGACAGCTCTCGGCCGACTCGACCGAGTGGTACGACCGATACGTCGCGGCGGTGATCGAGAGGCGAGCCGCAGACTTCTTCGAGGAGTACGCCGTCGGCGCGCGCCTGCTCGTCGAGACGGTCGACCAGTGGCACGACAACTTCCGGGCGTTCGCAGAGCGGTTCGCGTCAGACAGCGACGCGCTCGGGTCGCTGTTGGGAGAGAACCCACGACGAGTGACGGGGCTCACAGCTGCCGGCGACCGTCACGACGAGAACGAGTGTGTTCTCCGAGTCGAACTCGACGAGGGAGCCGAGATCGTGTACAAGCCACGGGGGCTGGAGACTGAACGAGTGGTCCGCGCGTTCACTGCGGATCTCGCTGCGGCGGATGCGTCCGTTCCGGAGCTGCCGGCTCCGTCGTTGCTCGACCGTGGCGACTACGGGTGGGTCGAGGTCGTGACACAGGAGTCACACGACACCGTGGACTCGCTCGCCAGCTACTACAGACGGGCCGGCGCGCTGTTGGCGGTCGCGTACGTCCTCCACCTGACCGACTGCCACTGTGAGAACGTGATCGCAACGGCAGACGGGCCTGTCGTCGTCGATCTCGAGACGGTGTTCGAGATGGACAGTCGCCCGGCGACAGACTCCGAGGTGGACAGTCGCTCGGCGACAGACTCCGAGGTGGACAGTCGCCCGGCGACAGACACCGAGATGGACGTTCAACAGGCGGCCCGCACGACGGTGTTCAACAGCTCCGTTCTCGGGACGAATCTGCTCCCACAGGGGTCACTCCAGCGGAACGTGTCGGGGTACGCGGGGATCGCGGGCAGGGAGACGGACGCCGAGATGTTGCACTGGGAGAACCTCGGGACCGACGGGATCGATGTGGAGTACAGAACGGTCAGGACGGACCGGGAGGACAACTTCCCGACGCACGACGGGCGTCCCGTCCCACCGGAGCAGTTCGAGTCAGAGATCGTCGACGGGTTCGAACGAGCGTACGACGCTATCGACGAGGTCGCAGACAGTCTCTCGCCGCCGCTCGCCGACCGACTCGACGGACTCGAAACCCGGCTGCTCCTCCGGACGACGAGAGCGTACGAGTCGGTCCGACGGGCGGTGTACTCCCCGACGAATCTCAGACACGGTGTGCGGTACGACGCGGAGATGCGTCGCACACTGAGCCTCCGAGGTGACCAGCCCGTGTTGGAACAACAGACGGCGATGACCGGACTAGACAGCCGCCGTTGGGATCGAATCGTTGCGGCCGAACACGAGGCGCTCCACCGCGGCGACGTCCCGCGGTTCACCACCACGAGCGACGACCCGGGGATCTACTTCGACGGTGAGCGGATCGTCGAGCGTCTCACCGAGCGAACAGGTGTCCAGCGGGTTCGGGAACGACTGGAGCAGTTGGGACCGGCGGACCGCCGCCGTCAGGTCGGACTGATTCGCGCGGCGCTGTCGAGTCCGACGGTCGTCCCGCGCATCCATCCGGATGGGAAAATATAATGACTGACCACACGACCGACGGATCACGACCCCGACAGGCGACGAGCAGTCTCTCAGACGACCGACTCCGCTCGGCCACAGCGGAGATCGCCCGGCGACTCCCCGAGCCAGCAACGGGGTATCCCGACGAGATTGTACAGACGGTGGGCTACATCGAAGGCGAGAACGGCGTCCACCCGGCGACCAAGCCCGGGGTGTTCTCTGGTCGGCTCGGTGTCGCTGTCTACCTCGCTGCGCTCGCGGCGGTGACGGAGACAGACTCGTACGCGGGGACGGAGACAGACTCGTACGCGGGGACGGAGACGGACTCGTACGCGGGGACGGAGACAGACTCGTACGCGGGGACGGAGACGGACTCGTACGCGGAGTCGGCACGCGCGTGGGCGAGTCGGTGTCTCCAGACAGAGACGGAGACGATCTGCGCTCGGCCGGACATCGGCATCGGAAGCGGCGTCGGGTCGACAGTGTACGGTCTGACGTTGTTGGCAGGACTCACGGGTGAGGCGGTCTACGCCGACCGGGCCGGTGACATCGTCCGGGCGGTCGACCGAGAGACAGTCGCAGACGACCAGCAGTACGACGTCCTGTTGGGAACTGCCGGAACCGTTCACGGATTGCTGGCGTACTACGAGGCGAGCGGCGACGACGCGGCGCTGGAGACGGCGCGCGTCTGTGGCACGCACCTGCTCGCAGAGCGGTTCGAGAAGTGGAACAGCTACAGCGTCTGGGACACGAGCCGGGTCTCCGGAATCGGCAGTGCCGCGGTGGGTGCGGCCCACGGCGTCGCTGGGATCGCTCACGCGCTCTACCGTCTCGGTGCTCACACGGGCGACGAGACGTACATCGAGGTTGCAGACGAGGCGGTCGCGTTCGAGAACACGTTCTACAGCCCACACGAGCGAAACTGGAAGGCGAACTTCGGCGGCGTGCGCGACTACACTGACTGGTGGTGTAGCGGGACGGCAGGCGTCGGAGCCACTCGTCTCGGGAGTCTCCTCGCACACGGTGACGAGACGCTCCGCCGGGACGTTCGTCGGGTCGCCGAGACGCTCGACAGTGAACTCGACGCGCACGACTCGGTGTGTCACGGAAACGCCGGCGTGATCGACCTCTTGGTGGAACTGTCGACCCACGACGCGACAGCCGAACTCGTCCCGATGGAGCGGCCACGCGAACTCGCAGGCGCACTCCTCGACCGCCGAGCAGCGACCGGGCAGTACAACGTCACACACGGCGGAATCGCCGGGCTGTCGAATCCTGTGTTGTTCCTCGGAACCACCGGCGTGGGGTACGCGCTCCTCAGACTGTTGGAGCCGTCACTGCCGTCGCTCGTCCGGTTCGAGTCGCCGACGGCGGGTGAGTGGCCGTGACCGACGTCGATCCTGTCCCCCGCGGCGAGGTGGTCGAGACCGCACAGCGACTCGCCGCCGGTGTCGACGACTGGCTCGACGAGAACGCCGCCCAGTTCGATCCACTCACCGGGCCGGGACCGAGACGCAGAGAGGTGCGTCAGAAGGCGTTCTGTGAACTCGGGATGTACCTCGACAGCTCGTTTGCCCGCGGCGACGACGGTCCGACAGCCTGTTGGGAGCGTCTCACCGAGCGAGCGACGACACCAGACTACTACAGACAGCTTCTGCGACACCCACAGCGGTTCCCACACGTGGCGTACCCCCTCGCGGCACTGTCTCGTCGGGACAGGCTCCAGGGGCGCGCCGAACGCGTGTTCGAACGGACAGCGACGCTCCCGGCCGCGAGACAGGTCGGGCACCCGACGTCGAGACAGTTGGACTACTGGCACACCTGTCTGGTGTACGGCACCCGACCGACCGACGTCGACCGACAGGCGCTGTTGCAACACGGGTACACCAGCGACCGGATCAACGCCGTCGACGCGGATGTCGAGACAGCCTACGGAATCACCCACGAACTGTTGTTCTATCACAACTTCGGGAGCGGTCGAGCGGAGTTTCCGGACGACCCGCTGTCGTACGAGGCTCCGGACACAGTCGTGGGACTCCTGCTCCGATTCCTCGTCGAGGGGCACGTCGACGCCGTCGCGGAGCTGTTGTTCGTCGGCGTGCTCCAGCGCCAACTCCCGTCTGGACTGGTCCGGTACGCGCTCGGCTGGCTGGCCGCCCGGGTCGGCGACGACGGAGCACTGCGTTTCCAGACGGACGACACGAGGAAGCTGCGGACGTACACCGGCGTCGACCCGGAGCTGTGGGGGGACGCCGAGATGGGCTGGCGGTGTCACTACCACCCGACGATTGTGTTCGGGATGCTGTGCCGGACAGTCGCGCAGGACTGGCACCAGATCCACCAAGCGTCACCGACACGACCCGTCACGCACGGAGCCGTCGGCGACCAACTCGAGACGCTCGGGACGGCGCTGTCGGCGCTCTCCGATTACAGTCTCGAACGCGGCTCCGAGGCGGTTGCCGAACTCGCGGAGACACCAGTGGCGTCGGCGTACGACGATGTTATCGACCACGCCGTCGAATTCCTCCGCCGACAGTCACACGGACCGTTCCCCGGCTCCTGGGTCGACGAGCGACGTCGGTTCACGGACGAGACTGGAACCCGTGAGACGTTCCGCCAGGAGATCCTCGACCCCCTAGACGACCGTATCGAAGCCACGCTCGCAGCCGTCCAACCGAACGAGCCCGATACGGAGTGAGCGACGACGCGGAGTGAGCGACGACGTGGAGTGAGCGACGACGTGGAGTGAGCGACGACGTGGAGTGAGCGGCGACGCGGAGTGAGCGGCGACGCGGAGTGAGCGGCGACCGTAGGAACGACGTGTCTGCGTCCGACAGGAGACCACGCAGATACCGACACGGAGGCCGCTTTCAGCCGATACCGACACGGAGGCCGCTTTCAGCCGATGCCGACACGGAGGCCGCTTTCAGCTCGATACTGGCACGGAGGCCGCTTTCAGCCCGATACTGGCACAAAGATTTTTTATCGTCAGAACTTTGTCCTCGACAGATGAAAACAGCTCACGAGAACAGGGAATTACTGCTAGGGAGGGTGACAAGCGGGGACTCGGAGTTGACCGTCTGGCTCGACCGGCGTCGGGCTCGGGTGGGCGACACGGCGACAGTCGTGGTCGACTTCGTCGGCCGGGACGCGCTCTGGAAGGTGGAGTCGATCAGTGTCAGTCTGTCCGTTCACTACTTCGACACGGACGGGGACACAGCGACTGTCGAGCTGTCACACGTCGAGCCGGTCGGCGCGGAGACGCTCTCCACGGAGCTACAGACGACGCGAACCGCCGACCTCCCCGTTCCGGCTTGGAGTCCGCACACTGTCGGTGGTGTCGATGTCGTCGTCTCGTCGGAGATACGCACACAGAACGGAACGACAGCGGAACGGCGACACCTCAGTGTCTCCTGTGAGGAGATCGAGGCGGCCTTCGAGAGAGTGGTCGAACAGGGGTACGTCCCGCGTGGGTCACGCTTGGTTGCCGTTCCCGACGGCGAAACCCCGCCGTACGAACAACGGTTCCGCCTCGCACGCCCGGGGAGCGGGCCGACGGCCGACCCAGACGCACAGCTCGTGTGTCGTCCGACCCCGAAAGGCGTCGAGGTGTCGCCGCCCGGGTGACACTCTCCTCTGCGTGAGTCGCTGCGATACGACAGTTCAGCAAAAACTTTTTGATCTGCTAAGTTGTCCGTAACTCTGTGAGCAGAACTGAATCTGCTGTGGGCGAACCAATAGTGTCGGTTCGTGGACTCAGAAAAGAGTACGGCGACGGTGACGACTCGGTTGTCGCTGTCGACGACATCTCGTTCGAGATCGACCCCAGTTCGATCACGGGGTTGCTGGGCCACAACGGTGCTGGGAAGACGACCGTGATCAAGTCGATGCTCGGTCTCGTCCGTCCGACGGCCGGTGACGTTCGAATCGGCGAGCACAACGTCAACGACGATCCGAAGCGGACGTTCGAGCGCGTCTCCGCGGTTCTCGAAGGCGCGCGGACGACCTACTGGCGACTGACGGTTCGGGAGAACGTCCACTTCTTCAGCCGGCTGGCGGGACACGACCCGGCGGAGCACCGAGCACGAAACGAGGAACTGTACGAGGCCTTCGACCTCGAAGACAAAGTCGACACGACAGTGAACGAGCTCTCACGAGGGATGAAACAGAAGGCAGCGATCGTGGCTGCGCTCTCTCGTCGCCCGGACGTGCTGTTCTTGGACGAACCGACGCTGGGGCTGGATGTCGAGAGCTCGCTGGAACTGCGTCGACAGCTGACGACGCTCGTCAGCGAGGACGGACTGACGGTGATCGTGTCGAGTCACGACATGGAGGTGATCGAAGAGATCTGTAGCCGTGTCATCGTCATGTCAGACGGTGAGATCGTCGCAGACGAGTCCGTCGAGAAGTTGATCGAGCTGTTCGACAGACAGAACGTCGCCCTCTCGTTGAGCGGCACCGACGAGACGACACTGTCCCGGATCAGAGACGAGTTCAACATCGTCGACGACTCGAAGCTCGACAGGTACGACAGAATCGAGGTCTCCGTCGAGGACACAGAACAACTGCACAGGCTGCTCGGTCGCCTCGTGGACGCGGGCGTCTCTGTCACGGACATCGAGACGACGGAGGTTGACTTCAGCGAGGTGTACCTCGAACTCACGGACGACAGCGAGTGGGACAGAGCGACTGTCGCCAGCGAGAACAGTGTGTGAGATTCGAATCTATGTGTGAGACATTCGACCCCGTGTGTGAGAGATTCGGATCCACGTGTGAGGTATTCGACCCCGTGTGTGAAAGATTCGGATCCACGTGTGAGAGATTCGGACCCGCGTGTGAGAGATTCGGACCCACGTGTGAGGAGATCCGGACGCATGCGTGAGGAGATTCGGACCCGCGGGCGGTTGTTCCGAGGCGTGGTCGGCAAGAAAGCCCTGCTGATGTACAGGTACCCCATCAACACGCTGGCGTCTATCGTGACGATCTACGTGTTCTTCCTGCTGACGCTGTTCGGCGGGCGAGCGATCGGAGGTGGTGCGTTCGACGACTCGCTCGCGTCCATCGTCGTCGGGTTCTTCCTCGTTACGGCCTCCATCTCCGCGTACAACAGTCTCGCAAATTCGTTCGCCGCGGAGGCGTCGTGGGGGACACTCGAACAGCTGTACATGTGTCGCAGTGGATTCGGCCTCGTCGCGGTGTTCGTCGCCGTCGCGGAGGTGTTGGTCGCCGTGGTGACCGCCTTCTCACTGTTGGTGGCGATGCTCCTGACGACCGGTATCCAGCTCCGACTCAACCTTCTCAGTACACTGGTCACACTCGTGTTGTCCGTCAGTTCGGTCATCGGCGTCGGCTTCGTCTTCGGCGGCGCAGCCGTCGTCTACAAGCGTATCGGGAACGTGTTCAATATCGTCCAGTTCGGGTTCGTCGGGCTCATCGCCGCTCCCGTCGAGACGTACCCCGTGCTCAAGCTCCTGCCGCTCGCACAGGGCAGCTACCTCCTCCGGCGTATCATGACTGAGGACGCACACCTGTGGACGTTCGCCCAGAGTGAGGTTGCGATTCTCGTTGTCACGGGCGTCGGGTACGCGCTCCTCGGGTACCTCGTGATGCTCCGGTTCGTCCGTCTCGCCCGCAGCCGAGGTGTAATGGGTCACTACTGACACGTAGCGAGCGGTCACCCGACGAGTCCGTCGTACGCTCGACGGTGAGCGACGGCCAGGACCGCGACGAAGCCAGCCACGGCGTACGCGGCCGGAACGAACGCTGCGAGACTCTCCGCAGTGACGCCGGCGAAGTCGACGAAGAACGCCCCGTTCAGCGGGCCGAGGTACCAGACGCCGAGGTACGACGCCTCGAACAGCCGTTGTGAACCCGTCCACAGGCCAGCCACGAGTGCGAGTGAGGGCGGAAACACCACTGTTCCCAGCAAGCCGACCGCGACTCCCGGGCCGGTGTTGGCGATCAGGAGCGTGAACGCGCCACCGGTGACGGCGAGGCCGATCAGACACCCAGCGATCCACTCGGCGAACAGCTGTCCGACGGGGGATCTCGACGCACGGATCTGTTCGATGATACCGGCGCGTGCCGTCTGTGCGCCGATCCGGGACCACACGAACAGCGGCCACACCGCTGCCAGCAACAACACTGCTCGTCCGCCGCTGTCGACACCAGTAACCGCGAGCCACGCCGGACCGACTGCGAGTGCCACGGCACCGAGATACCACCACCGCGGGAGTCCGCGGAGCAGTCGCCGGAGCTCGACGGCCAGAAGACGACCGAACCCTCTGGACTGCTCTCCCTCGACCGGCGTGAGCGACAGTTCCTCGATCCGTGGACGGTCGTCCGGCGCGTTCGGCGACCTGTCCTCGTCTCTCGAGAGCGACGGGATCGTCGGGAGCATCGACCGGACGGACACCGCGGGGAGGTGTCTCGCTACCGGTCCCGGTGCCGTGTCGCGGAATCGAGCGAACGGCACGCTCGCTCCGACCGTGAGCACGACTCCGACCACCACGCACGCGAGTCGCTGCAGGAAGAACCACGCCGGCCAACTGCCGCCCTCGTACCGGAACGTCTGTTCGAGCGTCCCGCCGGTACCGAAGCTCACGAACCCGCTGTCGAACGCCGGATACCCCGCCCGGACGGCGTCGAACGTCAACTCGTGTGCCAGCACCCGGCCCAGCAGGTCGAACAGTCTCGCTTCCGTCTGCACGTCTGTGGGTGCTGCCGTCCCCGACGGCACGAAGAGCCCGCCGACGACGAAGACCATCGAGACGAGGTAGACGATCCGACCGAGTGTCCCGGCGAACACGTCGACCGTCTCGAACAGAATCGCTACCCCTCCGACGAGTACCGCCAACGGAACAACCATGACGAACACCGGCCACGTGATGGCGACGGGGTCAGTCGAGCCGATCCCGTGGACTGCGTGGTTCCCGACAGCCGCGGCTGCCAGCACACCCGCGGTCAACAGCCCGACCGCGGCGTTGCTCCCGAGTTTCCCCAGAAGGTACACCGAGGTGTGAGTGTTACTCCCGGCGACAATCGGGCCGTGGCCGTGTTGTTCGTCCCGGGAGATCGTCCCACGCATCAGGAAGAACCCGCCGAACAACATCACCATCGACCCGGCGACGCCAGCGTTGAGCCCTGTCATCGGCGCGGTCAGCGCGCCGCTCACCAGACTGTCTCCGACGGCGTAGAACAGCCCGAAGACGCCGACGTTTATCAGATACCCGAAGTAGACGACCACGGTCAAGAAAGCGAGGAGCTTCCGGGAACGGAGCCGTGCGAGCAGATCCGTCCGGGCAACGTGATACACACGACGTGCTTCAGGCTGTACCATGATCCACCGTACTCAGGTATGCGTCTTCTAGCGTCGCGGCGACCGGTTCCGCGTCGGGGGTCGGGGGCTCGTCGGCGATCAGACGGAGCTCGAACCCCTCTGCGCGCCTGACAGTGTTACAGACCGTGTAGCGCTCGCGGAGGCTGTCGGCGGTCTCACCCGACACGGTACACGTGTACACTCGTCCCTCGACGCGGTCGATCAACGTCTCGGTCTCGGCGTGTGTGATCAGCTCACCGTCGTCGAGAACGGCAACCGTGTCGGCGGTCGCCTCGATGTCACCGACGATGTGTGTCGAGAAGATCACGACCCGATCACCGGGCGTGTCGGCGAGCGTGTTTCGCATTCGGACGCGTTCCGCCGGGTCGAGTCCGACGGTCGGTTCGTCGACGACCAGCAGGTCCGGATCGCCGAGCAACGCCTGTGCGATGCCGACTCGTTGGTGCATCCCGCCGGAGAAGGTGTCGAGCCGACGGTTGCGAACGTCCGTCAGCCCGACTACCCGGAGCAGTTCGTCGGTGCGAGCACTCGCCGTCTCGGCGTCGAGTCCACGGAGCGCGCCGACGTACTCCATGTACTCCTGGAGGCGTAAGCTGGGATACGTGTCGAAGTCCTGTGGCAGGTACCCCAGTGCCGACCTGACGGCCTCTGGCGACTCCCTCACCTCCGTTCCGTCCCAGTGAATGGTCCCCTCCGTCGGCTCACAGACGGTTGTCAACATCCGCATGAGTGTGCTCTTTCCGGCCCCGTTGGCACCCACCAGCCCGTGGACGCCGGCGTCTAACTCGAGTGTGACCCCGCGTACACCCCACGTGTCTCCCTGATACCGCTTCCCGATGTTTTTGAGTCTGAGTCTCACGGCTGAGGTATTTTTGCACGGGTGTAATAAAGACGACGGAACGAACCAAACTGAGTTTCCGACAGACAGACGAGTTCGGGGACGACGAAGTCCGCTATCGTCTGCCTGCTCTACGACGCGCTCCGAGAGCGCGACGATCTCGCGCGGTACGCCGCCGCTCGTGAAGCGAGGGATTCAGTTGCGTGAGGCCGCCCCTGTGGACACGACATCCAGTCCATCGACAGTCTCGAAGTCGCTCGTGTCGTCGGTGACGACAGGTTCGTTGACGACCAACCCAGTTGCTGCGACGACTGAATCGGCGAGTCCGAGCGTCGGTTTCGTCTCACTGGCGACGTGTTGGCCTTCGATCATTCGATGTCGATACCCTGCCGTTCGAGCCGCTCTTCGACAGCCTCGGTGCCTGCAGCCTCCGAGGCGTCGATGGCCTCTCGGTGGGCGTCCGCCTCCGCCGGATCGAGTGTGTCGGCGAGATCGAGAAGCGACCACCCGTCGATGAGTCGGTCGATAGCCTCCGAGAACGTCTCGTCGTCGCGCTTGTGGGCCTCGATCCGCCGGTAGAGGTCTTCGTCGATCCGAACTGACTTCGTCGCCACGTGTATACGTCGTTCCACAGCCTGTTTCAGTGTTACGGAGGTTCGAGTGACGGCCGCGACGACGCGCTACGTGAGGTCGCCGGAGGCGAGTACAGATCTGAGGCGGTCGAAGACTCTTGCATCACGTAGTCTCCGGTACCACTATGTGTTCACAGTTGCATACAGACGCATACACACGATGCCAGTCCGGATGGAAGACCACGACGAGGAGATCGACCTCACACCGGGGACGACGAAGTCCGCTATCGTCTGCCTGCTCTACAGGAACCGGGGGCTGGGCTATCGCCCAGTCGAGATTCAGGAGGAACTCGACTTGCCGCGCGGCACGACGGCCACCACGCTGGCTCGTCTCGTCGACGACGGCTACGTCGGAAAGACGGCGGACAGCATCTACTACGCGCTCCGAGAGCGCGACGATCTCGCGCGGTACGCCGCCGCTCGTGAGCAGACAGCGCAGCTGCTCGCACAGCACGACCGCGAGCCAGACGAGACAGCCGAGTCTGTCCCCGATGTCGACCTCGACGCTATCGAGGCGGAAGTCGAGGCACTCGACGACGCCGCCGAGTCGGTGTTCGACCTGTGAGCCGATTTCCCGCTGGGACGGTCGCGTGGGCGCGTGATCCGACTGACGCCCACCCACAGCGGCCGGTTGTCGTCCTCTCGCACGAGCACCATCCGTTCGGAGCGACGCAGTGTACCGTTATGTGTGCAGGAACGAGCGCAGGCGACTACGACCACCCGACACCGGAGTTGAAACCGGAACACGTCACTGGAATCTCGTTCTCGAACACGACGTATCTCGAACCGTGGGCAATCTACACCGTCGAACCGAGTGTTGTCAACACTGGTCGTGCAGTCGGGGAACTGACTGACGCCGGAGTTGAACGTGTGAAAGTCGCACTCGTGTCGCTGTTCAAACTGTAGTCGTGTCCCAGAGCGGCGTCATCCGTCGAGCGCCTCGAGCAGGTGGGCGAAGACGAGCCGTTCGAGTTGCGGCAGATCCTCGTCGTCGACTGGCGTGTCGACGCGGTCGTGGAGCTCGGCGCTGGTGTGTGTCGGATCGGTGCCGGCGAGAGAGTCGGAGAGCGCTCGCGCCGCATCGGAGAGCTCCGCAGCGTCGGGGTCGTGGCACTCGCGGCGGTCCCACGCACGCCGGAGCAACGCGACGACTCTCGCCGGGTCTGGGTCGCCGCTGTTCACGCGAGTGAGTGCGTCGTGTTACGAATCAGTCGGCGTGGTCTCGTCTGTGTCGTCGTCCGTGACCTCGGACAGTGCTTCGATCAGACCGGCGTACGCTCGACGTTCGAGGATGTCGACTCGGTCGCCGAAGCCGTCGGGATCGATCTGGTCGGCCTGTTCGCGGAGATCCGCGGGCGAAGTGTTCGGAACGCCACGGGTCTGCGTGTGGTAGAGACTCGTCGCTGCCGTGGAGAGTTCGGCTGGATCGACCTCGCTCAGACTTCGTTGTCGTCTGGTTCCAACGGAACACGGTCGGGATCGACTGCTTCGTAGGCCCCATCCGAGGAGAGAATCGGCAGGGCGCGTGTTTCGGCTGTCGCGGCGTGGAACGCGTCGAACGGCGTCAGCCCGTCCTCGAAGTAGGTGACCGCCTTCAGCACGATCTGTCGCTGCTCGTCGGTCCCGACCGCGACGAGATCGAGGAGATTGGCGAACAGCCGGACGTAGTCGAAGTCGTGCCGGTCCAGCACGATGAGCAGTTCGAGATACGCCAACGGGGACGTGACGACATCCTGGTCGTCGAGGACAGTCTCGGCCGACTCCTGGAGCCAGTCGTCGTCCTTGGCGAGCGCCAACAAGAAGTCGGTCTCCACGAACACCGTCATCCGTCAGACTCCGCTGCCTCTGTCGCGTGCTCGTGATCCTCGGTCGCCTCGCGTCTCGTCTGGTCTTCGGTCGCGTCGCGTCTCGCCTGGTCTTCGGCCGCTTCCTGTTTCGCCCGGTCGAGTGCCTCCTCTCGGAGCTCCTCCCGAGAGGTTCCGTCGAGGGCGTCCCCGACCTCCTCACGAACGGCTCGCAGCGGGTTCTCGTCGATTGGGACGAGTTCGAGCCGGTCGGCGTACTCGACGATGTGGAACGTCTCTCCGTACTTCTCCCGCAACTCCGCGGTCAGGTACAGTCGCCCGTGCGAGTCTGTCTCTATTGACACGAATGTCGGTTGTTGTGCCACGAATATAGAGTTTCTCCCAAGACGCGCGCTTCGGTCTGAGTGACCGTCAGCGCTGTCGAGTCTGTGCTGGAGGTGGGCGATCCGGTCGACCGGGACGAGTTCGAGCTGATCGACGTACTCGACGACGTGGAATGTCTCTCCCCCCACAACTCCGAGGCCAAACGCTGCTCTCACACCCCTCGTCCAGAGTGAAAACCAACCAGAGAGGAGGGGGAGAAAGTCCACACGAAACAGCGGTTTCAACGAGTGAAATCAGAGAGGATCACGGACAAACAGCCCGAGACGGCAAAACGCGAGAAGATTGGAGCAGTAACCACAACGAGCGCTTCGAAACCACCCGAACGAACACAGTCCGTTCGTACTTCGAAGTGTTAAAGCCGCTTGGCGGGATGTAAGAACCAAGTGATAATAAAACCTAGGCAAGAATGCGTGGTAGGCACTCACCGGCCCAACAGCCGTGTGGGACTACTGTCGTGGACAAGTTCGCCGCCGTCCTGTGATCTCGATGCCTACTCCCAATCGGCCTTGTGGCTTCTCCCCGAACTCTCTCGGCTTTTCACTCTGGACGAGGGGTGTGGGGGCCTGATTCATCTCGGTCTCGCCCCTATCTTGTGAACCGCTGAATCTTGTGAACCGCTGAACGAACAATCGACATCTCGGTTTTTTTACCTTCGGCTGGGGATGTCGACAACCACTGACCACCGTCACCCGGCGCAAGGTTGTTCCACTGGCGTTTCACTCTGGACGAGGGGTGTCTGGCGTTTCACTCTGGAGGAAGGGTGTCCGGTGTTTCACTCTGGACGAGGGGTGGTAGTTCGGGTTGATGCCCATCACCCAGACTCCGGTTTCACTCGGGAGCGACCCGATCTTCTGTAGAAATGATACGACAGAGACAGAACATCGGAAGACGACTATCGACTGATTTACACTCTGGTCGAGGTAGCCAAACCATTAAGTAGATCCCTTCCACGATGTCTGATACTGATGACAGAGGAGCCGTTTCAGTTCTCAGACTCCGACGGCCGCTACGAGGACCCCACCCACGATCCCCTCTTCGACCTCGACGGAGACGACCCCGACCGAGCCACCATTTTCGCGCGAAAAGAGCTACTGAAAGTCGGACACGTTCCCGAGAGCGGACGTATCGTCGGTCGGGATGACGAGATCGAGGCCGTTGCTGCTGAGCTCAGACCGATCGTTCGTGCTGATCCACGTGAACTACCCCACCCTACTCGCTCACCGCTTTCGCGGGTCGCTCCTTGAGGGTG
>CAKZQY010000169.1 GCA_937142015.1 uncultured Halobacteria archaeon | reverse complement strand
GGCGGCGAGCCGAGACGGACGAACAGTCGAAACGCCGGGTTCAAGACCCGCCACGGGAGTCGCTCGGCTCGCGAGAGGTTGAGCAGTGCGACGCGACCGCCTGCGCCGACGAGTCGTGCCCAGCGTCGCACCGCGGCCGCGGGCTCTGTGAGCATCCCGACGAGAAACGACGCACAGACCGCGTCTGGAACGCCCGACGGGACTGGCGGCCGAGTCGCGTCACCGCGGACGAAGACACGACGCTCTCCTCCCTCCCGTCGGTGCGCGATTCTGAGCACACCCGGCGAGAAGTCGAGACCGACGTACTGCCCCTCCGGACCGATCTCTCGACGGAGGTGTGGGTGATTCGCCCCGGTCCCACACCCCACGTCGAGGACGGTGTCACCCGCCGCGGGTGCGAGAGCCGTCGCCAGCCGACGCCTGAGTCGTCCGACGCCCGGCACACGAGCGAGGCGGTCGTACAGGCGTGCGAACACGGTGTAGAACTCTGGTGCGTTCACGTCTCACAGTCTCCTTCGGCTTCTGATGTGTTCACGTCCTACAGTGTCTCTCGGGCAGTGCGGACGACAGCCGGGGCATCTGGGCCGAGGATGTAGACGATGGGTTCGATTCCGTACCCGCCGGACTGGTAGACGACGACGGTCTCGCTGTCGGTCGCGTCGGGAGCTTCCTCGCGGAGCGCAGCTCCGACAGCTTCCGGGCCACCCTCGGCGTCGAACTCGACCGTCTGGTAGCCTGCGGCGCGGAGCGACTCGACAGCGTCGGGCGTGTAACCGACGTTCAGCGCGGCACGGCCGTCGATGCCGGCGTCACGCGCCGCGAGGAGGACGCCGGCCACGTGGCCGCTGACGCCGAACTCCGGGTCGGCGGGGACGGACGCGCGGCCTTTCACGTCGAAGATCCGGCCCGGCACTGCCGCCACGTCGTCGACAGTCGTCGCGTCCGGGAGCGCCTCGACGAGATTCGCGCCGACGTTCGGCAACAGCGCGGCGAATCCAGAGCTGTTGCGGATCGCACGCAGTCCGCGTCGAACGGACGATAGTGTTCGCTCGCGGACGCGCGCCTCGCTGTCTGGGTCGTGAACGGCGAAGTCGTACTCCGTGTCCGCCAGTTCCGGCATGGCGTCCTCGTGGAGATCCGCGAGCAGATCGCCGTCCTCCAGTTCTCTGATCAACACTTCGAGATCGATCAGCGCCGCGACGCGACTCTTCTCGCCCGCCGCCAACCCCGCTGCGACCTCCTCGACAGTCGTGCGAACCCGCTCGTCGTCGAGCACTGCCCGTGTCTGACTCACGTCGCCGTGAGCGTACTTCGAGACCGCAGACTGACTGACGCCGAGCGCGTCTGCAACCTCGCGCTGTGTGAACCCCCGCTCGCGCAGCTCCTCTGCCAACATCGACCGCACTGTCGGGAGGAACTGATCGACGACAACCTCCTCGACGAACTTCACGACGACTCACCTCCCCGACCTGCGTCTCCGACCGCCGGCTCGTGTGCCCCCTCGTCGTGCGTCTCCTCGCTCGCGTCCTCGTCGTGCGTCTCCTCTCCGGTCTCTTCGTCCGCAAACTCGGGATCGTCACCGATCAGCGAGGCTTGCGGGCCGTCCTGATTCTGGTACTTCGAGCCGCGTTCCGCACCGTACGGTCGCTGTGCGGGCGAGGAGAGTTCCGTGAACGTGAGCTGTGAGATCCGCATTCCCGGCGTGAGCGACACCGGCGCGTTGCCGAGATTCGACAGTTCGAGCGTTATCTGTCCGTGGTAGCCCGGATCTGCGAGACCGGCCGTGGCGTGGACGACGATAGCGAGTCTGCCGAGCGACGAACGGCCCTCGACGTGTGCGACGAGGTCGGGAGGAATCTCTACGCGCTCGCGTGTCGTGCCGAGCACGAAGTCGCCCGGGTGGAGCACGAAGTCGCCACCCTCTGGGACGTGCGTCTCCCGAACGTACTCGTCCACCTCACCGGCGTCGTCCGGGTGAATACAGGCGATGTTGGTGCGGCGAAACTCCAGAAACTCAGAGCCGAGCCGGAGGTCGACACTCGCTGGCTGCACCTGTGTGTCGACATCCGCCAGTGGTTCGATCACGAGGTCACCCTCGCCCAGTCGAGCGAGGATGTCCGCGTCCGAGAGGATCATTGTCAGTGTCGACTCCGCCGAGGAACCTAAAGCGCCCGGTCGCTGTCGACAGTCACTGACCGGGTGGACTGCTCCCCGTTTCGAATCCAGCTGTCATACGGTCGTGCGTAGATCGTTCCCACCGACGACTGATAGTGATTACTGCGAGTCTTTACCGCCGTGGTGACTCGTG
>CAKZQY010000168.1 GCA_937142015.1 uncultured Halobacteria archaeon | reverse complement strand
ATGGTTCGGCGCGTGCTCGAACTCCCCGAGGGGGCGCGGGCGAAGATCGCCGCGCCGGTCGTCCGCGACCAGAAGGGCGCATTCGAGGATCTGTTCGACGAGTTGGCGAGTGAGGGGTACGCCAGAGTCGAGGTCGACGGCGAGCAGTACGACCTGTCGCTGGAGACGCCGGAGTTAGACGAGAACTACGACCACACCGTCGACGTGATCGTCGACCGCGTGAAGGTGCGCCCCGAGGCCCGCTCGCGGATCACCGACTCCGTCGAGACCGCCCTCGACGAGGCAGACGGCACGATGAAGGTGATCCTGCCGGACCCGCCGGAGGCGGTCGTCGCCGGGGAGATCGACGTCGGCACACGCTCGCGGTCGACCGGCGACCTCGCAGCAGACGCCGACGAGGCGGACGGCGAGGGAGCGACCGACGACAGAGTGGTCGTCGAGTTCTCAGAGGAGTTGGCCTGCACACACTGCGGGATCGACTTCTCACCCATCGAGACGCGGTCGTTCTCGTTCAACTCCCCGTACGGCGCGTGTCCGGAGTGTGAGGGGATCGGCTCGACGAAGGAGGTCGACCCGGAGTTGGTCGTGCGTGACACGTCGAAGCCGCTGAAGGACGTGTTCGAGCCGTGGAGCTACAGCCGGTCGTACTACCGCACGCGGATCGACAACGTCGCCGACCACTTCGGCGTGAGTGTCGAGACGCCGTTCGAGGAGCTCCCGGAGTCGATCCGCGAGCAGTTCCTCTGGGGGACGGACGAGGAGGTGGTGTTCACCCGCCAGACGAAGGACGGCGTCCGTCGGAAGACCAAGCAGTTCGAGGGTGTGATTCCGAACTTGGAGCGGCGACACGTCGAGACGGACTCCGACCGCACCCGCGAGCACATCGAGGAGTTCATGGCCGTCACCACCTGCCCGGCGTGTGAGGGGACGCGACTCAAGCCACAGTCGCGGTCGGTCCTCGTCGACGGCACGTCGATCACGACGGTGAACCAGCTGTCGATCGGCGACGCGCTGGCCCACTTCGAGGGGATGGAGTCGAGTCTGACGGAGCGCGAGCGGACCATCGCCGCGGAGATTCTGAAGGAGATTCGCGCGCGACTCGGCTTCATGGAGGAGGTTGGGCTGGAGTACCTCACCCTCGACCGCGAGGCGTCGACGCTGTCGGGCGGCGAGAGCCAGCGGATCAGACTCGCCACACAGGTCGGCTCCGGTCTCGTCGGCGTGTTGTACGTGCTCGACGAGCCGTCAATCGGGCTCCACCAGCGCGACAACGACCGCCTGCTGAACACGCTCGAAGGCCTGCGCGACTTGGGCAACACCCTGCTCGTGGTGGAACACGACGAGGAGACGATGCGTCGGGCGGACACCATCGTGGACATGGGTCCCGGGCCGGGCAAGCGCGGCGGCGAGGTCGTCGTGCAGGGCGACTTCGAGGACGTGATCGCGTCCGAGGAGTCGATCACGGGCGACTACCTCGCCGGGCGGAGAGAGATCGCAGTGCCGGAAGAGCGGCGCGAGGCAGACGGTGAGCTGGTGGTGCGTGGCGCACGCCAGCACAACTTGACCGATCTCGACGTGTCGATTCCGCTGGGGCAGTTCACGGCGATCACCGGCGTCTCCGGCTCCGGCAAGTCGACGCTGATGCACGACGTGTTGTACAAGGGACTCGCCCGGGAGATGAACGACAACACGGAGGTGGACCCCGGTGACCACGACGAGATCGAGGGGATCGAACAGATCGAGAACGTGCGGCTGATCGACCAGTCGCCAATCGGACGGACTCCACGGTCGAACCCGGCGACGTACACGGGTGTGTTCGATCACATCCGCGAGCTGTTCGCGGAGACGGAGTTGTCGAAACAGCGCGGCTACGAGAAGGGTCGCTTCTCGTTCAACGTGAAAGGCGGCCGCTGTGAGGAGTGTGGCGGGCAGGGGACAGTGAAAATCGAGATGAACTTCCTCTCGGACGTGTACGTCCCCTGCGAGGAGTGTGACGGCGCGCGGTACAACGACGAGACGCTGGACGTGACGTACAAGGGAGCGACGATTTCGGACGTGCTCGACATGAGCGTCACCGAGGCCCACGAGTTCTTCGAGAGTCACCGGGCGCTGTCACGTCGGCTGGAGCTGTTAGAAGACGTCGGCTTAGGCTACATGCAGTTGGGTCAGCCCTCGACGACACTCTCCGGCGGGGAGGCACAGCGCGTGAAGCTCGCAGAGGAACTCGGCAAGCGCGACAGCGGCAACACGCTGTACCTGTTGGACGAACCGACGACCGGGCTGCACAAGGCGGACGAGGAGAAGCTGATCGACGTGCTCCACCGGCTGACGGACAAGGGCAACACCGTGGTCGTCATCGAGCACGAACTGGATCTGGTGAAGAACGCCGATCACGTGATCGACCTCGGACCCGAAGGCGGCGAGGACGGCGGCGAACTCGTCGCTGCCGGCACGCCCGAGGAGGTCGCCCGCCGCGAGGAGTCGTACACCGGCCGCTACCTCCGCGACCTGCTGCCGGCTGTCGATCTGGAGGGCCCGCGTTCCGACCGCCGGCTGCCGGCGAAAGAGAGCGGAGACGCCGAGACGGCTGGTGAGGACGCCGTCGGTGAGCCGGCTGGCGAAGACACGACGAGCGAGGAGACGACGAGCGACGGCGAGGAGACTGAGGCGGCGACTGCGACGGACGACTGAGGCGGCGACTGCGACAGACGACTGAGGCGGACAGTCTACGACCGTCGCAGGTATCTCACCGACTCCCCTGGCTGTCTCGTCAGCCTCCGTAGTTGGCTCGCCGACTCCCGCGGTTGGCTCATCGGCCTCTGTCGTTCACCTCGGTGACTCTCACAGTGACCTCGTCGATTTCGACTCACAGAGGCAGTAGTACTCCCCTCGATCCCCCCGGTGTACGCCTGTACAACGGAAGCCGGATCACCCGTGTACGAACGTATGCCGCCGAAAATCGACGTGAACGGACACAGTGACTCTTGTCCCCCGGAACAGTAGGGGTAGCCGTCGATGACGCGACTACACGACACCGGCGCGACGAGACGCGTCGGGTTCCCCGCGACTCGACGTACCGCCCCTCCCACCACGACGAACTGTGCCCCTCCCACCACTACGAACTG
>CAKZQY010000167.1 GCA_937142015.1 uncultured Halobacteria archaeon | reverse complement strand
GTACGTGGTCGGGACGAATCGCCAACTCCAAGATTTCGAGGTCGAGTTCGTCGGCGACGACGGGGGTTGTGATCTCGGCCCCCGGGAGAGTCCGCTGCCACTCCTCTGTGCCGCTGCTGTCGAGACGAACGACGACAGGCTCCCCGCCAGTCTCCGCTCGGGTCGTGAAGATGGCGTCACCGCGGAGTGCGGGTGTCCGTGGCGCACTGCCGGGGAGCTCGACAGCCCTCCCAGACCGGCTGGCGTCGAGTGGTGTGACAGCGATCCCCCGAGTGTCCGCGACGACGACGGCGTCTGTCCACCCGACGGGAGAACTCACGTGTGGCCCGACGAGACGACGAGTCGTCGCTCTGCGTGGCGCTTCGGACTGGCACCCGACGGAGACGGTCGAGACGTGCTGTGCAGTACGCCCGAACTGCTGCCACTGGACTGTCTGTACTCGCTGTCTCGACGCTCGCTGTCGGAGTGTGGTACACCCTCCGCAGACGGCTGTGAGGGAAGCGAGTACTGATCTTCGCTTCACGTAGCTGGATACCCTTTTAACACACTTGTATCTACCTATAGACTAGGGCGAGATACCTATTTCTACAATTGATATTTCAAAAAATAATATTTGGTATATGGGATTTAGTTACAACTATAGATAGAGTAGAAAACGCAATAAAAAAGCATTGTAGTATAATTTATCGCAAAAACACAGGGGTGGCTACCAGTCCGGTTACAGCGCCAAAGTCTGGACTCAGACAAAAGATCGGTCGCGTTACAGAGCCGTTCACAGTGCTCTCTCCCTATTATCCCACACTGGTCTCCTGAGACGCTTTTGAGCTGAACTCGGTGAAGTACTGTCGGCGAGGGTGAACCGCCTGCAAAGTCTAAACGACTTTGCAACGCGATCCAGTTGTTTGTTCGGGAGTTACTGTCGTCGGTCCGTATCGCCTGCCGGCTCGTTCCCGAGAGAGGTAGGTGTCTCCTCGCCGAAGTGGTTTGGTCCGACTCCTATGCGCCGGCGGTGTGAGTAGAGTCACACAGCACCGGACGGAGAGACCGAGACCGCTCACGGCAGGGAGTCTCTGTGGTGGACGGGAATCAATCACAGCAATTCGAATGGACTGGAACACACGAACGGGCGACAGAGTGGAGGTATTGGTGGCGGAATCCGACAGGTCGAAGTCGACACCCGTCACCGAACGCGGCAGAGCAAAAATCCCAGTTGGCAGACACGAGAGACAGTCTCCACGCGGGGGGAGGCACGGATGTTGACACGGGTGATCGGGCGAGTCCGCGAGAGCTACACAGCACGGTTGTTACTGGTCGTGTTGGTGATCGGCGCAGCAGTCGGCGGCGTCGGACTCGCCACAGCCGAGCAGGTCACGAGCGAGGTCCAGACGGCACAGCGGGACCGCGTCGTGGCGCAGGCGGAGATCTCGGCCAGTGCCATCGACCGGTGGCTCGACGCGCAGCGGCAGGCGACACGCTCGCTCTCGAATCACGGCGACGTCGCACAGACGAACGAGCCGGCGGCGGTCCGTGCCGTGTTCGAAGGGTCGATGAGCCGGCTCCCGGCCTCGGCGACCGACGTTCACCTCGTCGAACGACGACCAACCGTCGACTCCGCCGGGCGCAACGAGACGATTCTCGTCAGCACCACCGAGACGTTCGAGGGAGACCGACTCGCAGTCACCAACTCCGCGTGGCCACCGGGTGTGGGGTTCAACTTCGAGAGCGTCGACGAGACACTGATCTCGTGGACGTACAACGACGACGGGCGGCCGACAGTGGCTGTCGCCTCGCCGACACGGTCGGGTGACGCAGTCGTCGTCGTCGAGTACCGGACGGACCAGCAGGCAGAACAGTTCACCTCGGTGATCGACGGGACCGAGACACTCGTGCTCGGTGACGCGACGGGGCTCGTCCTCGCCGACGACAACACGTCGAACGTGCTCACCTCTTACCGCGGCGACGCCGCGAACACGACTGTCGGTGCGCGGCTGTTGGCGACCGAGAGTGGGTCGGACATCAACGGCTCCACACTCACCGAGTCGAGCGTCGTCGGGTACGCGGACGTGGGGCAGGGGATCGGCTGGGTCGTGGTGAAGGAAGCTCCGCGACAGAACGCGTTCGCGCTCGTCGGCGACGTGCGACGGTCTCTCGCGGTCGTCATCGGGACGGCACTGGCCGGTGTGCTCGCGCTGGCGGTGCTCATCCGTCGTGGCCCGGTCACGACGATTCGACGACTCGAAGACCGTGTCAGTGCCCTCTCGGACGGAGACCTCTCTGCGAGTGTGCCTGACACCAACCGCCGGGACGAGGTCGGACAGCTCGAACGGGCGGTGGCGGACATCCACCAGTACCTCGACACGATCACGGATCAGGCGAACGCGCTCGCCGAACAGGAGTTCGACGATCCAGTGCTCGACGAGCCGGTCCCCGGCCGTGTCGGGGAAGCGCTGGGGACGATGCAGACGGATCTCGAAGCCGCACTCACAGAGTCGGAGGCCGCCCGTCGAGAGGCGCAGGAACTCGCCGACAGCCTCGAACGACAGGCGACGGAACTGGAACGCGTCGTCGAGGCAGTGTCGAACGGCGATCTGACGCAGCGCGCCGACGAGTCACAGGCCGCGGCGACGACGGAGATCACGACGGCGTTCAACCGGCTCCTCGACGAGATCGAGGCGACATTCCGCGAGGTCGACAGCCTCACAGCGACGGTCGACAGCTCGTGTCGACAGCTGTCCGATCTGCTCGGCGAGATCGAGCGTGACGCCGAGACGGTTGCCGGCTCCGCCGACCAGATCGCGTCGGCGACAGACACACAGGAGGGAGCCGTCCGTGAGGTGACAGAGGAGACGACGACGCTGTCGGCGACAGTCGAGGAGATCTCCTCCTCGGCCAGCGAGATCGCGGCTCAGTCCGAGACAGTGCTCGACCGCGGGGAGGAGGGCGTGAGTCTCGCCGAAGACGCCATCGACGGGATGGAGACAGTCGACGAACGGGCGACGGCAGCCGTCGAGAACGTCGAGAGCCTCCGTGAGGACATCGACCGAGTCGGCGAGGTCGTGTCGCTGATCGAAGAGATTGCCGCAGAGACGAACACCTTGGCGTTGAACGCCTCTATCGAGGCAGCACGAGCAGGCGAGGCTGGCGAAGGGTTCGCCGTCGTCGCCGAAGAAGTGAAGAGCCTCGCAGAGGAGACGGAGGAGGCGACAGCGCGAATCGCGGGGATCATCGAAGAGGTCGAGTCGTCGACGACGGAGACTGCCGACGGGATTCGTGAGGTTGGAGACACCGTGGCGCGACAGCGCGCGACAGTGGAGTCTGCGGCCGACAACGTCCGCGAGATCGTCGACCGGACAGAGGAGCTAGACGCGAGTGTCCAGTCGATCAACGACGCGACCGACGAACAGGCGGCGACTGCCGAGCGGGTCGCCGGAATGGTCGACGAAGTCGACGACCGGACACGCGAGACTGCGACTGCGACCGACTCGCTGTCGGACTCCGTCGATCGACAGCGTGACCAGCTCGCCGACTCGACTGACGCAGTCGAGGAACTCACTGCGTGTTCCACGAAACTCGCCCGTGCTGTCGCACAGTACACAGTGCGTGAACCAGGAGAGCAGTCGGTCGCCGACCACGGAGGCGAGTCGGTCGTCGACAACGGAGGCGAGTCGGTCGCCGACCGCGGAGGCGAGTCGGTCGCCGACCGCGGAGACGACACGACACGAGGCCACAGTACAGAAGAGGACGTCTCACCCGCGGCAGCCGACGGTGGACGTTCGAACGCTGGGTGACGCTGCTGTCGCTGTGGTCTCGTGCCGCTGTCACCCGTCGGTACCCCGCTGGACCGCTCGGCTCCGAGCGAGTAGGAGACCGTGCTCCTTTCTTTGGAGTATTTCGATTCAGGAAAATCGGGTGCGTGGGCCACAGAACGTTGATACGCTCGGCGCTCGTACGGCAGGCAGATGCAGTTGGACGACTTCCTCGCGTACGAGGTCGACGACGACGCCGAGCAGCGTCGCCTCGCCGAGGAGAAGTCGTACGAGATTCTCGATCACCTCGAATCCTTCGAGCACCGGTTCGCCGAGGCGACCGGCGGGGACAGTCGGTTCGGCTCCGTCTCTCCGTCGATCTTCGTCGGGCGGGCGAACTACCCACGCGTCTCGACAGGTCTCCTCTCGCCGGTCGGTCACGAGGCGGCGGCCGGGCAGTTCGAGACCTCCGGCGAGTGGTACGAGGAGGGCGTCTCGATTTCGGAGGTGTTCCGTCGTCGGACATCACTGTTGAACGCCGCACAGTCAGTCGAGCGAGACGTGTCTGCCGCCGCACGCGACAGTCTCCCGGCAGTCGCCGACGCGTGGACTGGGTTCCTCGGCACCCAGCGGGAGGTCGCCATCGCCGACAGACCGGTCGACGTGGGGATCGACCTCGCAGACGGTCCGAACGTCGACTTCTCGGTCGGTCGTGACGACATCTCGACGCCGACAGGGCCACGAGCGCGGGCCACCTCCGCGGAGTTGGGCGAGAACCCCCACGTGCCGCCGGCCGTCGAGAAGACGCTGGAAGACGACGACTGGCGGGCGGAGGGAGCGATCAACTACCTGTACAACCGCGGCTTCGACGTGTACGACATCAACACG
>CAKZQY010000166.1 GCA_937142015.1 uncultured Halobacteria archaeon | reverse complement strand
TCATGTGGTGGGTGAGAGGGATCTTCTCGACGCCCAAGTTGAGGAACGTCAGGCTGGCGGCCGAGATGCCGAAGCCGAGGAACGCACTCCCCGTCTTGACGGCGATGAACCCGCCCAGCAGCCCGGCGACGAGTCCGATCATGGCGACGTTCGCCCACTCGTACTGGTGGGGCAGCCACGGCTCGACGGCGAGTCGCTTCGACTCTGCCATCCCGCCGTCGGTCGCAACGTCGTCGCCGCCGTCTGCCGCGGTCCGCATCTCACCGTTCTCGAACGGTGACATGTCCAGAACGTTGCGGTCGCCGGCACCGACGAGTGGGTAGCCGAAGGCGAGACGGTGCAGCGCAGCCGAGACGACCACCATGATCGCAATCGGGTCCCACGGTAGTGCGAGGCCACTCGAAACGGCCGTTCCGAGTGCGCCGACGATTCCGAAGATGCCGCCCACGGCGAGCACGTCCGGCCGTGTGCCGAGGGCGTACGCGATGTCTTTGGCCGGGTGGTAGTCGCCCTCGCCTGGATCGGGCATCGCCCCGTCCTGTTTCGCCGCGTACGCCGCGGCTGCTGCGCCGGCGGCGAAGGAGATGTGCGGACCGAACACGGCTCCGAAGCCGATCGTCCCGGTCATCGCCGAAGCGATTCCGAGCCCTTCTGGCGCGTTCGAGAACCCAGCCATGTTCACCGCTTCGCCCGCGATGACTGCGAAGCCGGTGAAACAGAACGCCGGCAGCGCGCCGATTGCGGCCCCGAACGCGCCGCCGGCGAAGGCGGCGATGAGCAGGACCAGCAGGTCTGGAACGGTCATCCCGATGACGGGAATCTGGAGTACTGTGCCGATCATCGGTCACTCCTCCTGTGCCCAGTCCAGCGACCGCTCGACGGCGTCGTCCCAGCGGTCGTACATCGCGTCTGCGTCCTCTGCCTCCATCTCCGGCTCGAACGAGCGGTCGACCTGCCAGTTCGAACGGAGCTCGTTGATCGTGTCCCAGTAGCCGACTGCGAGGCCGGCGGCGTACGCCGACCCGAGGGCGGTCGTCTCGTCGACCTCCGGGCGTGCGATCTCCGTCTGGATGATGTCCGACTGGAGCTGACAGAGGAAGTTGTTCTTCACTGCGCCGCCGTCGACACGCAGACTGGTGGTGTCGACGCCGGAGTCTGCCTCCATCGCCTCCGCGATGTCGCGGGTCTGGTAGGCGATTGACTCCAGTGTCGCGCGGACGATGTGCTCACGACGGGTGCCGCGTGTCATGCCGACGATGGTGCCGCGAGCGCGCCCGTCCCAGTGGGGCGCACCGAGTCCGGTGAACGCCGGCACCATGTACACGCCGTCCGTGGAGTCGACGGAGCGAGCGAGCTCTGCCGTCTCTGCGGCGTCCTCGATGAGGTCCACATCGTCGAGCCACTCGATTGCCGCGCCGGTGATGAAGATCGACCCCTCCAGCGCGTAGTTGACCGGCTCGCCGGACCGCTGGAACCCGATGGTGGTGAGCAGTCCGTGGTCGGACTCGACTGCCTCCTCCCCGGTGTTCATCAGGTAGAACGACCCGGTGCCGTACGTGTTCTTCGCGTCGCCCTCGTCGAAACAGGTCTGGCCGAACAGGGCCGCCTGCTGGTCGCCGAGCGCGCCCGCGACCGGCACCTCCGCGCCGAGGAACCCGTCCGCGTCTGTCGTGCCGTACGTCTCCTCGTCGGAGGACGGACGCACTTCCGGCACCATCGACTCGGGAACGCCGAACTCCTCCATGAGTTCGTGGTCCCACGCCAAGTCGTGGATGTTGTACAGCATCGTCCGGGACGCGTTCGTCACGTCCGTGATGTGGTTGCCGGTGAGGTTGTAGATGAGCCACGTGTCGATGGTGCCCATCAGCAGCTCGCCCGCCTCTGCACGGTCACGAACGTCCTCCGGACGAGAGCGCTGGAGCTTGATCGGATCGGCGTTGTCGAGAATCCACTCGACCTTGGTGGCCGAGAAGTACGCGTCACACTCCAGCCCCGTCTTGCCGCGAATCCACTCGACTTTGTCCTCCTCTTGAATCTCCTCGACGCGGTCCGTCGTCCGACGGTCCTGCCAGACGAGCGCGTTGTGGACCGGGTCGCCGGTCTCGGCGTCCCACACGATGGTGGTCTCACGCTGGTTCGTGATGCCGAGCGCCGCCAGCTGGGTGGCCTCGAGGCCGGCGTCCTCCAGACCGGTCGTGACGACGTCTTTGGTGTTCTCCCAGATCTCGACTGGATCGTGCTCGACCCAGCCGGGCTCCGGGTAGATCTGTTCGTGCTGTTCGTACGCGTTGGCGACGACCTGCCCGCTGTGGTCGAAGACCATGAAGCGGGTTCCGGTCGTCCCCTGATCGATCGCACCGACGTAGGTGTCTGCCATGGGTGGACGTACTCCTTCGGGCAGCCAGTTTATCGCCACTGCCGCCCTGCCGATCAAGTCTATAGTGAACCATAATAAACGTTACCACTGCTACGGTAGCTGCCGGTAAAGATACCCTCAGAATCGCGGCTGTCGGTAAAGAACGACCCCAGTCACGCCACGTTGCCCCCGTATCTCTCGGATTCTCGTCGAGATCGCGGCACGACTCTCGTCGTTTCAGTCGTCAGTCGCTGGGTTCTGGATTCGATCCCGGCTGTCGACCTTCGCCCGCGCTGGGCTGCCGTGATCCGCGGCGTCTCGGACCGGTCCGAGGCGGTTCGCTCGCCGGCGCTCGCTGGCGCGCGCCGATTCTCTACTGGTTGTCGCGGGCCGCGCAACTTCTCTACTGTACCTGCTCGCGCCGCCGACTTCTCTACTGTGTCTGGCCTCCTCGTCGACTTCTCACTGTATCTTCTCTCCTCGTCGACTCGGCTACTCACCGTCTTCGTAGGCGTCCAGCAGCGACTCGACACCCTCGGTGACACGCGCGAGCGTCTCGGGCACGTCTTCGACGGTCTCCATCCGTTCGAACCCCTCCTCGACGGCGGTTCGGACGCTCTCGAACGGGCCGATCTGTGCGCCGCGGGTCGCGGTCGTGTCCGTCGTCGTGAGCAGCTGATCGATTGCAGTTCCGTAGTGTGGGTTCTCCTCGAACCAGCCGTCCGACCGGAGCCGTGCGACGGCGTCCTCGTGGACGGGGAAGTAGCCCGTCTCCTCGTGCCAGCGGCGTTGTTGGGCCGGCTGTGTGAGCCACTGGAGGAACTCGCCGGCCGCCTCCGCGGCCGTTCGCCGGCTCCACGAGGAGTTCGTCCGCCTCCGCGAAGGCTGCCTCGTCGTACGCGAGGATCGGATTCGAGGCGTTGAACGGCAACGAGTGGAGCGTGCCGTCGTAGCGGTAGTAGTTGGTGACCGGGTCGAGCAGCGAGTCGAGGTGGCTGTCGGGGAGGAGCCGCTCGACGGGCTGGAACGCCCCGCTCTCTCTGGCACGCGTGGTGCCGATCTTGAACACCTGCGCCACCGCTGGCGGGTCGCCGTCCTCCGCAGCCCGCAGCGTCGCGTCGAACGTCCCGCGGTAGTCACCCCCGAGTTCCGCCAGCTCACCAGCACAGCAGCACGTCCCGCGAGTGGGTTCACGAGCGCAGCGGCACGTTCTGTGAGTGTTGTGAGGTTTCTCACGACGAGTGCCGAACACGTAGACGGGACGGCACACACGTCGACTCTCCCTCCGAGACGCACCGACAACTGGTCTCGACTGGCCCCTGTGTCTCTCATGGTTGGTAGCTCACTGTCGGTTCGCTCCCGTGTGAGTGTGTTCCACACTGTTAATAGTTCCTTCCAGACCCTTCTCGTCTTCACGCAGACCCGACAATTTATACCTCCGAATAATATTCGTTCTCAAAAATAAAAACAACAGATATTTTTGGAGAAGGTATTTCCGTTCTTCGGTCACGTACGTACGCCGCCAATTCTCCACGCAGGTAGCGCGCGGTGTGAGTAGAGAATCACGCGGCACCAGACCGGGGTCACGCTCGCCCGTTCCAGCACCGACGAGCGGCCGCGAGCGGCGCGCGGACGACCGTCGAGACGACCCTCACGGTCGTTCCTAATATCCACTCACGGGTGTTTATCGCCAGTGAAGTAAAGTAGGGGGAGTACAAACGAGGCACAGACAGATGGCATCGGTACCACACGTCGCAGTCGTCGGCGGGGGATCGACAGGGATCGGAATCGCTCGGGATCTCTCGATGCGGGGGGTCGACGTGACACTCGTCGAGCAGGGGAACCTCACACACGGGACGACCGGGCGGATGCACGGGCTGCTCCACAGCGGCGGTCGGTACGCAGTCGCCGACCAGGCGAGCGCGAGAGAGTGTATCGAGGAGAACGAGGTGCTCAGAGACATCGCCAGCCACTGTGTCGAGATGACCGGCGGGCTGTTCGTCAAGCGCCCGGAGGACTCGGAAGAGTACTTCCAGGAGAAGCTGGAGGGGTGTGAGGCGTGTAACATCCCGGCGGAAGTCGTCTCCGGGGAGGAGGCTCGGGCGATGGAGCCCCACCTCGCACAGGACATCGACAAGGCGATTTCGGTTCCGGACGGCGCGATCGACCCGTTCCGGCTGGTGGTCGCCAACGCCGCCAGCGCACAGAACCACGGCGCGCGTATCGAGACCCACACGAGAGTGACGGACCTGCTCCTCGAGGGAGACGAGGTCGTCGGAATCGAGGTAGAACACGACTCTGGCCCCGGAAAGCGTATCCACGGCACGGAGGGTGGCACGGAGGAGATCTCCGCCGATTACGTGGTCAACGCCACGGGCGCGTGGGCCGGTCGGATCGGCGACATGGCCGGCGTCGACATCGAGGTGCGTCCCTCGAAGGGCGTGATGACGATCATGAACGTCCGGCAGGTGGACACGGTGATCAACCGCTGCCGGCCGAAGGGTGACGCGGACATCGTCGTTCCCCACGAGACGACGGCGATTCTCGGGACGACGGACGTAGAGGTCGACGACCCCGAGGACTACCCCGAAGAGGGGTGGGAAGTCGAGTTGATGATCGACACGCTGAAAGAGCTGGTGCCGATGCTGGAGGAGGCTCGTACGATCCGCTCCTTCTGGGGTGTTCGTCCGTTGTACGAGCCGCCGGACGTGGGCAGCGACGACCCGACGGACATCACCCGGGACTACTTCCTCCTCGACCACGAGGAGCGAGACGGCCTGAAAGGGATGACCAGTATCGTCGGCGGGAAGTTCACCACCTACCGGATGATGGGCGAGGAGATCTCGGATCACGTCTGCGGGAAGTTCGGTGTCGACGCCGACTGTCGGACTGCGGACGTGCCCCTGCCGGGCAGTGAGGACTTCTCCGTCCTGCGCGACTACATGGACGAGTTCGGACTCCGGTCGCCCATCGGCCGCCGGAGCGTCGAGCGACTCGGCTCGCGGGCCGACGACGTGCTGAAGACGGAGGGCCCGAATCCGACGGTCTGCAACTGCGAGGGCGTCACGCGCGCCGAGGTGAGAGACGCCATCGACCAGTCCGGCTCGGATCTCAACGCCGTGCGGATTCGGACTCGCGCCTCGATGGGCAACTGTCAGGGCGGGTTCTGCTGTCACCGGCTGGCCGGCGTGCTCCACGACGAGTACGACGAGGAAGTGACCCGGTCCGCGTGGGACGAACTGCTCCAAGAGCGCTGGAAGGGCCAACGACACGCGCTGTGGGGTGAACAGCTCTCACAGGCGATGTTGAACTACGGACTGCACGCAACCACACAGAACCGCGACCACGACCCGGCGGACGGAGAGGCGATCGACTTCGCCGCCTTCGAAGGCGGCTCCGAGGGAACTGTCGACGCCGCCGACCGTGGTGTCGCCACCGACGGGGGGAGTCTGGAATGACGGGGCGGTCGACGACCTCGGGAGTTCGGGGACGGTCGACGACCTCGGGAGTTCGGAGACGGTCGACGACCTCGGGAGTTCGGGGACGGTCGACGACCTCGGGAGTTCGGGGACGGCTGACGACAGCGGTCACTGCTACGGGGGGTGTCACGGATGGCAATCGAGTCTGACGTGTTAGTGATCGGCGGCGGGCTCGCAGGCTACGCGAGCGCGCTGTCGGCGGCACGCGAGGGCGCACACGTACGGCTCGTGTCGTACAAACAGAGCACACTCCAAGCGGCCTCCGGGCTCGTGGACGTGCTCGGCTACACACCCGACGGTGAGGGGCCGCTCGTGGACCCGTACAGCGCAATCCCGGATCTCCCGGCAGAACATCCCTACCGGACAGTCGGGGTCGATACGGTGCGGTCGGCGTTGTCGTTGTTCGACGAGGTCGTCCCGAGCTACCACGGCGGCCAGACGGACGCGAACGCGCTGGTCCCGACCCACGGCGGGACGGTGAAGCCGACGGCACGGTACCCGGCGAGTGTGCGGGCTGGCTTGGCGAGCGACGAACGCGACGCGCTGTTGGTCGGGTTCGACGGGCTGGTGGACTTCGACGCGACCCACGTCGCGGCACACCTCCGGTCGGCGGGCGTCCCGTTCGGTGTCAGAGGCGTCTCGATCAGGTTCCCCGGGGACCTGCAGGCGGACGCGAAGGTGACGCGGTACGCGAAGCTGTTGGAGACGAACGCGACTGTGACGGTCGACGGCCGACAGCGGCAGGTCCGCGACGCGTTACTCGACCGCGTCCAGTCGGCACTCGACGGGGAGAGCCGCGTGGGCTTCCCAGCCGTGCTGGGAGACGACGACGTGATCGGCGTCCGCGACGCGCTGGAGGACAGCCTCGGTGCCGAGGTGTTCGAGGTGCCGATGGGACCGCCGTCGCTGCCCGGGCTGCGGCTCGAAGACGACATCTTCGACGCGCTCGACGCGGCCGGTGTGAGCATCGAGACCGGCAACCCTGTCGTCGACTACGAGCCGGTCGCGGAGACGACCGGTGAGACGAGTGCGACCGACGAGAGCAGTCGGGTCGCCCACGTGGTCGTCGAGAAGAACGGCGCGGAGGTGCCCTACAGCGCCGAGGAGTACGTGCTCGCCACCGGCGGACTCGTCGGGAAGGGCGTCGAGTCCGACCGCGAGAGCGTCTACGAGCCGATCTTCGACTGTCACGTGCCACACCCCGAAGATCGGTACGACTGGTTCGACCGGGCCGCGTTCGGTGACCACCCGTTCGCTCGGTTCGGCGTCGACACGGACGACGACCTCCGTCCGCTCGACGGCGACGGGAGCACGGAGTTCGAGAACCTGCGTGCGGCGGGCGCGGTGTTGGGCGGGTACGACTTCGCCGCCGAGAAGTCCGGCAGCGGCGTGTCGCTGGCGACCGGCTACGCCGCTGGCCGTGCGGCCGCGGGAGGTGTCGCATGAGCGACGCCGAGTCTCCGCCGGGTGTCGCGGACACGGACTCGCCGGCCGGCGTGGGCGAGTCGTCTGGATTCGAACCGGAGGAACCCAACACGGGGGAGGCGTTCGAGCCGGTCGACGTGTTCCCCGACAGCGACGACTTCGACCTCCGGCCGGGCGCGGACTCCTGTTACAAGTGTTCCGCCTGTGATACGAGCTGTCCAGTCGCGGAGGTGGACGACGACTTCCCCGGGCCGAAGTTCCAAGGGCCAGAGCAGTGGCGGCTGAAACAGAGCGAGGACGACTACGAGGTCGACGACTCCGTGATGGACTGTTCGAACTGTATGCGGTGTGACGACGCCTGTCCGTCGGGCGTGCCCCTGTCACAGATGCACAACACCGCACGCGGCGAGTACGTCTCGGAGCAGCTGTCCAAGCGGTCGGTGGAGTACTGGCGCAACAGGCTGCTGGCGAACTACCGGCTCTCGGCGAGTATCGCCAGCAAGGTGCCGCGGCTCGCCAACTTCGCGATGAACTTCGGGCCGGCGCGGTGGCTGATGGAGAAGACCATCGGCGTCACCAAGGAACGGGAGTTCCCCGAGTTCGAGTCGGAGACGTTCCGCGAGTGGTGGGCGCGCCGCGGCGGCGCAGCGGCCTCCAGAGAGCGCGCCCGCGAGAGCAGACAGCGTCGCGGCGAGCCCGCAGACGCGGACAAGAAGGTGGCGTACTTCCACGGCTGTTACTCCAACTACAACAGCACGTCCGTCGGGAAGTCGATGGTGCGCGTGTTCGAGGAGTTCGGCTACGAAATCGTCGTGCCCGAACAGAAGTGTTCCGGCACGCCGATGTTCGCCAACGGGATGTTGAAAGACGCCCGGCGTCACGCCGAGGTGAACGTCTCCTCGATGTCGGATCTGATCGAGCAGGGGTACGACGCAATCGCGTCGTGTACCTCCTGTTCGATGGCGCTCCGGCAGGAGTACCCCGAGCTGTTCGACATCGACGGGATCGACGAGGTGGCCCGACACACCTTCGAGTCGGTAGAGTACCTCCGGATTCACGAGGACCTCCGCGGCGAGTTGGCCTCGACAGAAGTCGACGGGGAGCTGGCCGAGGAGTTCGCCTACCACGCGCCGTGTCACGCCCGCAACCAAGGCCTCGAACGGCAGGCGCTGGAGCTGTTCCGCGAACTCGACGGCGTCGGTATCGAGGACGTGGGTGACTCCTGTTCGGGCATCTCCGGCACGTACGGCTGGAAGAAGGAGAAGTACGAGAAGTCGATGGAGATCGGCGACGAGATGTTCGAACACATGGAAGACGCCGAAGGCGACGTTGGCATGACCGAGTGTCCGACCTGCGCCTCACAGATGGAACACGGAACGGGGTACGACATCCGCCACCCGCTGGAGCTGCTGTCTGCCGCGCTGGTGGAGTGAAGCTGTCGCGCAGGTGGAGCGGAGCCGGCACGCGGGTGAGTGAGGCTGGCGAGCGGGTGGAGCGGGGCTGGCGCGCAGGTGAGCGAGGCTGGTGGTGGCTGTGGAAGTGCTGAACCGACGACGATTTGCCGCGAGGCACCGACAACAGAGCCGTGACTGGTGGCACCTACACACTCGTCTACGAAGTGCCCGAGCAGATCGGCCTGACGGTCGGCGCGCTCGGTGACCACAGACTACCAGCGGGCGGCTACACCTACACTGGGAGCGCACTCGGCAGGGGCGGGTTCTCGCGGATCGAGCGCCACGAGCGCGTCGCGGCGGGTGAGCACGACACTCGTCACTGGCACGTCGACTACCTCGGCAGCCACGAGCGGGTGAGACTCGTCGACGACTGGCGACTGCCGGCGGCCGCTGTGGAGTGTGCAGTTGCTCGCCGACTCGCAGACTCCCCGGTTCCGGGCTTCGGCGCGTCCGACTGTGACTGTGCGGCACACCTCGCCCGCTACCCGGACGTGGAGACGGCACGCGAGGCCGTCACAGAGGTTCACGGAGAGTTGTCGTGAGACACACAGTGAAACCGAGAGGGAGTGGGACCCGGCCGTGAACCGTTCGATCCACAGGATCAGTGTCGTTCGACCGACCGGTCTGACTCCGTCTCGGACCCGTGCGTGTGGCTCTCGTGACTGTGAGCGTCGTCGTGACTGCCACCGTGGCTGTGAGCGTCGTCGTGACCGCCGCCGTGGTTGTGAGCGCCCCCGTGTCCCCGAGAGCTACCCTCGGAGCGGAGGCGAGCGAGTTCTGCTTCGAGGTCGTCCGGTCCGCTCGGGTCACCGCTCCCGACGACACAGTCCGCACAGTAGGTGTTCTCACCCTCGTCGTACGTCCGTACAGGGAGGCCAGCGAGGTACAGTTTGTCGGAGAACGTGCGTCGTTCACCTTTGATCACGCGGCTCCCGCAGGAGGCACACGACTCCGGCGGGGTGCGGACCGACTCCGTCTCGACGGTCTGTGCGCGGCCGAACGTCGTCGGCGACTCCGTGTCCACGTCTCGTGTCAGCCCGACACCGGCACCGACGACCAGCAGCGAGAGCAGCACGAACAGGCTGGCGACGAACGTCGCATTCAACAGGAGCGCGAACGTCGCAATCAGCCCGTTGAAGCCGAGCACGCCCGCGACGACGACCCACGTGAGCACCGTTCCGATGGAGCTCTGGTTGAAGTCTCGTTCTGTCCCGTCGGCGTACACCTCTCGCTTGGGCGCGCCGCGGGTCCACTTGTACCACGCGTACAACACGTTGCCGACGCCGCTCGTCGGGAAGAACAACAACAGGTGGACGAGTGGTGAGCCGAGTGTCTTGTTCACCAGCACTGCGCGGTCGTCGCTCTCGTGGGTGACGTCCCACCCCTCGACGCGCATGTCTTCGACTCGCTGGCGGAGCCACGCACGGTCCTCCGGCGACACGTCACTCGCCGTGCTGCCGCTGCCCGACGAGCGGCTGTCGTGGCTCCCGGACGACCCCGTGTCTGCAGCCGAGCCGACACCCGACCCAGAGCCAGCAGGCGAGTCGGTGTCGAATCCAGTGTCGATGTCGAAGTCGGTGTCGACAGAGAAGTCAGAGTCGTCGCTCTCCCGGACGGCGGTGCCGCAGGCGGAACAGAACTGATCGCCCGGCGAGAGGCGTTCCCCGCACGCCGAGCAGTAGCGTGGCGTCTCGGGCATCTGTCTCGACGAACGAGGCCGACGCGAAAATAGCTTGCGCGCGTTCTCTGTTCCTGTCGATACCCGTTCGTCTCAGTCGTCGACCACGTCTGCGGCCGCCTCTTCCTCGGCAGCAACTTCGGCGGGGCGCGCCTCCATCGTCAGCTTCTGGACCTCGGCGCGGCGCAGCGGGTAGACTTCCTTCCCTTCGCCGTAGATCGCCGAGGAGAGCCGTCCCTCCACGACGGAGTCGACGAGTTCCTCGAAGCTGCGTTCGTCGGCGGCGTCCTCGACCAGATCCATCATGATCGAGCGGATCGCCTGTTCCTGTGAGCGGTCGGCCTTCTTCGTGGTGAACGCGACCGGCTGGACACGGACGCGGTAGTCGTCCGTCGTCCGCACCGTGACCACTGCCTCGATCTTCGAGGCACCGCGTCGCACCAGCGAGCGCAGGTAGTCGCGGGTGAGCTCGTGCTCGACGAACTCCGTGTACGCCGAGTCGCTGCCGACGTCCGTGATCTTGAACGTCAGCTTCGTGTTGTTCTGTCCCTGATCGTTCGTGATCTCGCCGAGAGTCGTCTCGACCGTCCGCCCGACGACGTCCTCTGGCTCTGCTGCCAGCGTCTCGCCGAGTTCCGCACGGTCGAACTGTTCCGGTGCCAGGACGGTGTACCACCGCTTCCCCTGACGCTGTCGTGAGACTGATCGTTCACTCATGTGTCGTGTTCCGTGGTGTCGTGGTCTGCGTTGTCGTATTCCGTGTCGTCTCGCGTGCTGTGCTGTCCGCGGGAGCGAGTCGTCTGTCCGTCGACGACTGTCTCCGCCGACGCGACCACCGCGGCCGCGACGGAGAGATTCACCACGTAGTCGTCGACGGACGACTGGAGCCCGCCCGTCGTCGCTCGCTCGATCTCCGTCTCGATTCGCGCGCCGTCGACGCGCGTCCGTACGTCTGCCGTGTTGTCCGGCCGAACTGCGTCGGCGAGCGTGACCGCCGTCGCGTGGTCCGCGTGGACTGTCTCGACTGTCGCAGTCCGGTCAGCTCGGTCCGTCACACTGCCCTCCTGACGCCGTCGACGACAGCGTCTGGGTCGATCTCTGTGCCGACGACAGCGTCTGGATCGACGTCTGTGTCGACCACGGCGTCCGGGTCGACCTCCGAGCCGCTCCTCGTGGTCTCTTCCACGCCGAGCACTGCCCGTGCCGCGTGACCTGTGAGGTGTGTCTCGTCGTCACCGTGGTCTCCGTCGCCGTCCCGCTCGACTCGCCAGTCGGTCGTGTCGACGACCGCCGCGAGTACGTCTACCGCCGACCGTTCGGTGCCGTCGGTGACAACGACTGCCGCGGTCTCCGAGACGGCGAGTGTCGTCGGCTCCGGCGCGCGGAACGCGTCCGCGAGTCGTGCGACCGCCGGGAGCGCCGACGCGACGGTGACGACACTCGTCTCCGCGTCCGCGACGCTGGTCGCCGCCTCGGTGTCGTCCACGCGGACGACGAACACACCGTCGTAGCGTGCCGTGCGAGCGGCGTCGAGCAGCCTGTGGACGACTGCGCCGTGACTCCGCCAGCGGTCGAGCGCGGTCTCGGCGACCGCGTCGGGATCGAGCGCGAGTGCGACCGCGACTCCCGGGTCTGTCCTGGCTGTCGCGGCCAGCACGTCTGCGAAGCCGGCGATCGTCTCGAACGGTCCGGCTGCCGTCACGCGCGGGCGGAGTGTCCGCTCCGTCGCTGCGACTGCCGTCGGCTCCGCGTCTCCTGTCGCGTCGAGCGCGACGAGCGACGCGAGATCGCGGTGTGCCTCCGTGTCGAGTGCCGACGCGTCCACACTGACCGACTCGCCGACAGCGGGTGCGACCTCCCGGATCAGCGACGCGGCGGCCGCTGGGTCACCGGACACGGGGAGTCGGAGCAGCGTCGTGTGTGCCAGTCCGTCTGCGAGGTCCGTGGTCGGAACGCTAACACCGGGACGGCGACTCACTGCGTCGTGACGCCGCGCGGCCTCGGTGAGCGTTCCGACACCTCTCGTTTCCTCCCCACTGTCTGCAGGAGCGCCACTCCCACCGTCGAGAGCGACGCCGCCGGCGACTGCACCGGCGAGTGCGAGCACCGGGTCGGGTTCGCCGCCGGCCTCGCGGACGGCCTCTGCGGCGACGAGTGAGACGGCCCCACCCGGCTCGCTGTCGAGTGTGACCCCCGCCGGCGCGCGCCAGCCGACCGTGACAGTGCTGCTGTCGTCGTCCGCGCTGTTGTCCGGTACCGACTGCTCGCGGGTGGTCCTGACGTGGAACGGCGTGTCGAGAGCGCGAGCGGCGCGTGCCAACAACCCCGCGGCGGCGACTGCGTCGCCCGTCGGCCGGGCGTACACCCGGAGGAACGACGCCGTCGACAGCGCCTCCGCTGTGACGGCGGCGGACGACCGTGACTCCGGCGCGGGGGGACTCGACATCGGTGTCAGTCTTCCAGCAGGTCGACAGCGACGTCGTAGCTGTAGGTGAACTCCTCGTCCACCTCGTCGCCGCGGTAGTAGTCGACGAGCCGGCGAATCTTCGATTCAGTGTTCTGGAGCGCGCGCTTGTTCTGAGTGTCCTGTGGGTTCGCCTCCATGTGTTTACGGAGTCGGACTGCGCGTTCCATCAGGCTCCGGAGATCTTCGGGGAGCTCCGGGCTCGCGTCGTGCTCGTCGAGGATCTCGGTCACCTTCTTGCCGGTCGCCAGCTTCACGTCCGGGATCGGGGTGCCTTTGACCCCCTCGTCGCGCAGCTTCAGCCCGATCTGGCTGGGGTCGTGTCCCTGCTGTGCCAGTTCGACGACGCGCTGTTCGATCTCCTCGGCGTCGACGTCGCTCCACTCCGGTGGGTCGTCTGTCGCCGGGTTGTCCGAGCCGGACGAACCGCGGCGACGGGTGTGCATTCGTGCCATGTGTGTCGGGTTGGAACACAGCGACCGCGAGAGTGAGTCCGTCTCCCGCCGGGCGTGACTCGCTGCCGTTCAGCGGCGA
>CAKZQY010000165.1 GCA_937142015.1 uncultured Halobacteria archaeon | reverse complement strand
TCGAGGCGGACGAACTCACCTACCACCTCCACATCGTGATCCGGTTCGAGATCGAGCGCGATCTGATCCGTGGCGACCTCGACGTGTCGGAGGTGCCGGACGTGTGGAACGACAAGTACGAGGAGTATCTCGGCATTCGGCCGGAGACCGACGCGGAGGGCTGCCTTCAGGACATCCACTGGAGTCACGGCAACTTCGGTTACTTCCCGACGTACTCACTCGGGTCAGTGATGGCGACGCAGCTGTTCGACGCCGCCGAGTCCGACTTGGGTGATCTGACGCCGTCGATCAGAGACGGAGAGTTCGGTGACCTCCACGACTGGCTGCGGGAGAACGTCCACCAGCACGGCGCACGCTACGAGACGAACGAGTTGGTCGAGCAGGCGACCGGCGAGCCGTTCTCGGCGGACGCGTTCGTCGAGTACGTCCGCAGCAAGTACGGCGCGCTGTACGATCTCGACGAGTACGGCCCGAGCGCCTGAGACGGGCTCCACCGTGTCGACACCCGGGGCGTCCACCGAGCCTGTGGACACCCACAGATCCCCGGAACCGACACACCTTCACTCGCGGCCCACACACCCGGAGTCGTGTCACGCCGTCGTGCGTTTCGTTCCGGAGCGGTGGCAGTCGCGCCAGTGATGGTCGGAGTGTTACCGTTCGGCTTGGTCGCCGGAGCCGCAGCAGTCGGCGAGGGGTTGTCCGTCGCGCAGGCGCTCGGCCTGTCCACGATCGTCTTCGCCGGCGCGTCACAGCTGGCAGCCATCGACCTGCTGGGACGCGACGCCTCACTCGCAGTCGTCGTCGGCACGGCGCTGGTGATCAACACGCGGATGGTGATGTACTCCGCCTCGATTGCGCCGTACTTCGAGCGGCTGTCGACCCGGGAGCGGAGTCTCGTCGCGTACCTGCTCACCGATCAGGCGTACGCGCTGTCGATCACGCGGTTCCGCGAGCACGACACGTCGCTGTGGTACTACCTCGGTACCGCGACGCCGCTGTGGGTCGTGTTCGTCGGCGCGACTGCTGTCGGTGCCGTCGCCGGCGCACAACTCCCGCCGTCGCTCCCGCTGGAGTTCGCCGTCCCGCTCACCTTTCTGGCAGTGACGACGCCCGCTATCGTCGACCGCCCGTCTGTCGTCGCCGCCGCAGTCGGCGGCACCGTCGCCGTGCTCGGTGTCTCGCTCCCGTTCAATCTCGGACTGCTCGCTGGCGCGACCAGCGGAATCGTCGCCGGACTCGTCGTCGACGAGTACGACGAGACAACGACCGTACCGACGGAGGGGGAGTCGTGATCGCGTGGATCGCCATTCTGCTGATCGGCGTCGGCACGTTCCTGATCCGTGCCTCGTTCCTCTTCGCGTACCAGCGGATCGATCTGCCGGACCGGGCGGAACGCGCACTGGAGCTGGTACCCGCGGCGGTCCTGTCCGCACTCGTCGTGCCGCGGTTTCTCGCGCCGGAGGGAGCCGTCGCGGTCGTCGGCAACGACCGACTCCTCGCGGGTGTCGTCGCCGCCGCGGTCGCGTGGCGCACGGAGAACATTCTGGCGACGATTCTCGTCGGCATGGCTGTCCTCCTCGGCCTCGGCTGGCTCCCCGAACTGGTGTCGCTGATCGGTGCGGTCTCGTCGACGTAGATGTCGGTCGGGGTGGTCTCGTCGACGTAGATGTCGGTCGAGGCGGTCTCGTCGACGCAGACGCCGGTCGTCAGTGTCTCACGCAGTGAGCACCGTCGACAGCTACACGTTTTCGCCCGGTCTCCCCGAACGTATGGAGTTCACAGTCGAGAACGATCCAGCGAGCGCAGTGTTGACAGTCGAGTTGGCGAGCGGCGAGTCGGTACGGGCAGACCCCGGATCGTTCCTCTCGCGGACGGCGGCAGTCGAGAGCGACACGAGCGGTGGCGGCGGCGGGGTCACCGGCATGATCGGCAAGGCGCTCAGCGACGAGCGCGAGGTGTTGGAGACGACGTTCACCGCGACGGGCGGGGCCGGCCGCGTGACGCTCGCGCCCGACGAACCGGGCGACCTGACCCGTCTCGACATCGACGATCTCGGCGCGGTCAAGGTCCAGTCCGGTGGGATTCTGGCGTGGACGCCCGACGTACAGAAGCAGACCACTGCCAACGAGGCGGGCAACCTGTTCTCCTCCGGCGAGTTGACCGTGCTGCGACTCTCTGGGTCGGGGACCGCGTTTCTCGCCGCGTTCGGCGGGATTCGCTCCGAGCGCGTGCAGCCGACCGATCCGCTGACCGTCGACGAGGACCACCTCCTCGCGTGGACCGACGGGCTCGACGTGTCCCGAACGAAAGACTCCTCGATCAAGTCGACGCTGCTCGGCGGCGAAGGCTTCGTGACGCGCTTCGACGGCGACGGCCGTGTCTGGCTCCAGACGCGTGACCCGTCGCTGCTGCGCCAGCCGAGCGCCTGAACCGCTCGGGTGAACGAACGAGGACGCGGTGACAGCCGAGTGAGCGGACACCAGCGCGCCGGCACTCGGACGAACTGACGACAGCGCGGCGACACCCGAGCGGACGGGCGACAGTCAGTCGACGGGGCGCAGTCACGCGGGAGCCACTTCGGCGTCGTCGGAGACGACACGGACGGACGCGTCGGCGGGGCCCTCGAACTGGTGGTTCGCAGTCGTGTCGCCGACGCGGACGACCACCTCGAACGGACCGTTGTCTGGGAGTTCGCGTGCCTGTCGGCTCTCGCCGCTCTTCAGCGTGAGGTCGTACTGGAACTGGATTCCAGCCTCCGTTCGACACACCACTCGACAGGTGACCGTCTCGGAGTCGACGTTCTCCAGTTTGATCAGTCCCCGGCTGTCGGTCGGTCGTCCGCCCTTCGGGTTGTCGATCACGCCGACCGCAGCCAGCGTCTGTGCGATCAACACCTCGACGCGGTACACCAGCGCGTCAGTGTCCAGTTCGGCGGGAAGCTGCCCCGTGTCGAGTGACTCGACGAGGAAGAACCCGCCGCCGACGAGAACGATCAGGACGACGACGCCGACCGCGATCTCGACGAGCGGGAGTCCACCGCCGCCGGGGCTCTCCCCGCCGCCGGTCGGGTCGCCGATCCCACCGGGCTCGACCGGCAGCGGACCGCTACAGTCGACACCGCCGACGCAGTCCCCGTCTGCCGGACCGGTGCCGTTACCGTGCCAGTAGTTGCCCGTCGCGTCGCCTGCGGGGCTCGCTCCGCTCGCGTCGATCACCGGCGCAGCGTTGTCGCCGAACGACGATCCCTGAATCCGCCAGCCGCCGTCGGTGTTGCCGGCGTACACCGCCGTCCCACTCCACGGGACGGACAGCGTCGAGCCTGCGGTCGTCCCGTTGATCCGCGTCGCCTGCACCTGCCACGCGCCACTGGCGTGGCGGGCGTTCACCGCGACGCCCGCGGTGTCGGTGATCGTGACCCGCTCCAGCCGCCAGTCGCCGCTCGACCGGAACGCGCCGACGGCGATGCCGGTCGTGCCGCTGATCGTCGTTCGCCGGACCACCCACGCGCCGGTCGAGCTGGCGGCGTGGATTCCGATCCGTCGACTGTCCGTGATCGCAACGTTCTCGGCTGTCCACGCGCCGCTGGTCCCGGCGGCGTCGATCCCGACCTGGAAGCCGACGAGTGTGAGCCCCCTGATCGTCGGGTCCGCCCCGCCGGTGATCGTGATCCCCGCGTTCGGAGTGTCGAGGTTCCGGCCGTCCAACACCGCGCCCTCCGGCGCGACGAGTGTGACCGACTTCGACAGTGTCACCGTCTCCTCGTAGGTGCCCGACTGAATACGGATCGTGTCTCCCGGCGCTGCCGCCGCGACCGCCGCGGAGATGTTCGTAAAGTCACCGCCGCCGCCCTCGTCGACGACGATGCCACTCGGGGTCGCTGTCCCGCCGGCCGTCGATCCGTCTGTCGCCGTTCCGCTGCCCGTCGGCGTGGTCCCGCCGGTCGCGGTGCCGTCCGTCTCTGTCCCGGTCTGCTGTGCGACGACTGGGAGTGTCCCCCCGAGGACGACGAGCACCACCGCCACCGCGACCACCAGCCGACTTCCCCCGTCGGAGTCCCGTGACGCCATTCGTCAGAACGATCCTGCTTGTCGTATATAAATGTGGTCGGGTGGCTACCGATTCTGATTCCGGAGACTGAAACGACGACCGGGCGCTCGTCGTGGAGACAGTCGTCACGTCCGGAGTTCGTCGCGGAGACAGTCGTCACGTCCGGAGTTCGCGGACGCGCTCGACGTTCCACGCGAAGCTCTTGCCGTCTTCCGTCGGCGTCTCCAGCACGAACGGCAAGTCCCGCAGGTCCGGGTGGTTGATTATTCGTTCCATGCCGGCCTCGCCGATCAGTCCTTCGCCGACGTGTGCGTGTTCGTCCTTGTTCGTCCCACAGTCGTGTTTCGAGTCGTTCAGGTGGAGACAGTGGAGGTGCTCTAGTCCCACCACGTCGTCGAACGCCGCCACCGTGTCGTCGACGGCGTCCGGCGTCGAGAGGTCGTAGCCCGCTGCGAAGACGTGGGCCGTGTCGAGACAGACGCCCAACTCCTGCTCGCTCTCGGCGAGCACCGTCGAGAGGTGTTCGAACTCGTCACCCAACTTCGTCCCGGAACCGGCGTCGGACTCGACGAGCACGGTCACAGACTCCGGCACGTCGAGTTCGTCCAGCGCACTCACAGCGTTAGCCAGCCCCTGCTCGACACCTGCGCCGGTGTGTGCGCCGAGGTGGACGTTGACGTAGTCGATGTCGAGCGCAGCGGCGGCGTCGACCTCCTTCTGCATCGAGTCGATGCTCTTCTCGCGGAGGTCGTCTTTCGGCGTACAGAGGTTGACGAGGTACGAGGAGTGAATCACCCACGGCCCGATGTCGTGGTCCGCCGTCCGGTCGCGGAACGTCGCAGCCTCCTCCTCGTCGATGTTCGGGTCCTGCCACACCTGTGGACTGTGGCTGAATATCTGCCCGCAGGTGCCGCCGATCTCGACCTGCTCGTCGACCGCGTTGTACGCCCCACCCGCAATCGACGTGTGTGCGCCGACGTTCACTGACATGTCACAGGCTGTGACCGCCGTGGGCAAAGCGCCGTCGGTCTCTGTCGTGGCCGTCGCGGACAGAACGGCGTCGGTCTCTGTCGTGGCCGTCGCGGACAGATACCACTTTTTTGATAATCGAAAATAAACTGCAGATATACTTGGATAGCTTTATTCTCGTCGAGTGATTTTCGCGTCACGATGAGCAGAGCAGACCGAAACTGGCGAGCAGACGAGTTGAGCCTCGACGTGCTCGACCGGCACGCACGGCAAGTCGATCCGATGGACGAGGAGTTCGACTACGCGGAGGCGTTCGCGTCACTCGACCTCGACGCGGTAAAAGACGACATCGAGGACGTGATGACGACCTCACAGGACTGGTGGCCGGCAGACTACGGCCACTACGGGCCGTTGTTCATCCGGATGGCGTGGCACAGCGCCGGGACGTACCGGACCAGCGACGGTCGTGGCGGCGCGGCCACGGGCCAACAGCGGTTCGCCCCGCTCAACAGCTGGCCGGACAACGCGAACCTCGACAAGGCGCGGCGACTCCTCTGGCCGGTCAAACAGACGTACGGCCGGAAGCTCTCGTGGGCGGACCTGATGATTCTCGCCGGCAACGTCGCTATCGAGTCGATGGGTGCGAAGACGTTCGGCTTCGCGGGCGGCCGCGAGGACGCCTTCGACGCCGAGCCGGTCGACTGGGGACCGGAAGCGGAGCTGGACACACAGGATCGGTTCGAGGAACCGGGAGAGATTCAGGACGGGCTCGGTGCGTCCGTGATGGGACTCATCTACGTGAACCCGGAAGGTCCGGACGGACAGCCGGACCCGGAGGCGTCCGCGGAGAACATCCGCCAGACGTTCTCGCGGATGGCGATGAACGACAGAGAGACGACCGCACTCATCGCCGGCGGCCACACGTTCGGCAAGGTTCACGGGGCCGCAGACCCCGACGAGAATCTCGGTCCCGAGCCGGAGGCGGCTCCCTTGGAGAACCAAGGACTCGGCTGGGAGAACGATCACGGCTCCGGCGCGGGTGCCGACACGATCACCAGCGGAATCGAAGGGCCGTGGACCCAGTCGCCGACGGAGTGGGATCTGGGCTACGTCGACAACCTGCTGGAGTACGAGTGGGAACCGGAGAAGGGCTCCGGCGGCGCGTGGCAGTGGACGCCGACGGACGAGGAGCTCGAAGACTCCGTGCCGGACGCTCACGAGGAGGGGGAGTCTGTCACCCCGATGATGCTCACGACGGACATCGCGCTGAAGCGTGACCCGGACTACCGCGCCGTGCTGGAGGAGTTCCAGGACAACCCGATGGCGTTCGGGATGTCGTTCGCCAAGGCGTGGTACAAGCTAACGCACCGTGACATGGGGCCGCCGGAGCGGTTCGTCGGGCCGGAGGTGCCAGACGAGGAGATGATCTGGCAGGACCCGCTGCCGGACGCCGACTACGAGCTGATCGGCGACGCGGAGATTGCGACGCTGAAAGAGCGCATTCTCGACTCGCAGCTGACCGTTCCGCAGTTGGTCAAGACGGCGTGGGCGTCGGCCTCGACGTTCCGCGGGAGCGACAAACGCGGCGGCGCGAACGGCGCTCGCATCCGGCTCGAACCCCAAAAGAGCTGGGAGGTGAACGAGCCCGCGCAGTTGGCGACCGTGCTGGAGACGTACGAGGAGATCCAGACGGCGTTCGACGAGTCGCGGTCCGACGACGTTCGCGTCTCGCTCGCCGATCTGATCGTGCTGGGCGGCTCTGCGGCCGTCGAGCAGGCGGCCAGCGAGGCTGGCTACGACGTGACGGTGTCCTTCGAGCCGGGACGGACGGACGCGACCGCAGAGCGGACGGACACGGAGTCGTTCGAGGCGCTGAAGCCGACGGCAGACGGGTTCCGCAACTACGTCGCCGGCGACGCCGAGCGACCGGCCGAGGAACTGTTGATCGACAAGGCTGATCTGCTGCGTCTGACGCCCGCCGAGACGACGGCGCTGGTCGGCGGGATGCGCGTGTTGCACGCGACCTACCAGCACTCCGACGTCGGCGTGTTCACCGACCGACCGGGTGTGCTGAGTAACGACTTCTTCCAGAACCTGCTCGACAACGGGACGGAGTGGGAGCCCGTCACGGAGGAGCGAGAACTGTTCGAGGGGTACGACCGAGAGACCGGCGACCTGCTGTGGGAGGGGAGCCGTGTCGACCTCCTCTTCGGCTCGCACTCCCGGCTCCGCGCGCTCGCGGAAGTGTACGCCGCCGAGGACGGCGAGGCGCAGTTCGTCGAAGACTTCGTGGACGCTTGGCAGAAGGTGATGCGGCTCGACCGGTTCGATCTCGACTGAAAACCACGTCTACAGGCGAAACAGGGCGAGTGCCCCGAGGCGGTTCACTGCTCCGATTTCCGCGACTCTCGTCTCGTTCCGCTAGCCTCTTGCCGTTCGCGCCCCTCACGATTGTACGATGGAGTACTTGGAGCGCCGGGTTGCGATGGTCAACGACCGTCTCGAGAGCGTCACGGGGGCGGTCGAGCCGGCAGATCTCTCGGCGGAGTTGGAACACGTCGCGCTCGCTGGCGGGAAGCGCGTCAGACCGACGGTGACGCTGTTGGCCTGTGAGGCGGCGGGCGGCGACGCAGAGGACGCCGTCGACTTCGCCGTCGGCGTCGAGTTGGTCCACAACGCCTCCTTGGTTGTCGACGACATCATCGACCGCTCGGCGGTGCGCCGCGGCACGCCGAGCGCGTGGGCGGAGTACGGCCACGGCCCGGCGCTGATCGCCTCCGACGGCCTGCTCGGCGAGGCGTTCGGGCTGTTCTCGACTGACGAACGAGCGATGCAGGTCGTCTCCGAGGCGATGGTGGAGCTCGGCGAGGGTGAGGCGACGGAGTTGGCCGACCGCCCGGACTCCGAGGCGGCGTACATGCGTCTGGCCGAGCGGAAGACTGGCGCGCTGTTTCGCGCCGCCGCGGAACTGGGCGCGATTGCGGCCGGCGCTGACGGGTTCACTGTCGAGTCGTTCGGCGAGTACGCCGAGCGTGTCGGTGTCGCCTTCCAGATCCGT
>CAKZQY010000164.1 GCA_937142015.1 uncultured Halobacteria archaeon | reverse complement strand
GTAGTGGTTCCTAAGATGGCGAGCGACAAGATTCTCGGAATCGACCTCGGGACGACGAACTCCGCGTTCGCGGTGATGGAAGGGGAAGACCCGGAGATCATCGTCAACGCGGAGGGGGACAGGACGACGCCCTCGGTCGTGGCGTTCGACGACGACGAGCGGCTGGTCGGGAAGCCGGCCAAGAACCAGGCCGTGCAGAACCCGGACCGGACGGTCCAGTCGATCAAGCGCCACATGGGGGAAGACGACTACACGGTCGAGATCGACGGGGAGGACTACACTCCCGAGCAGATCTCGGCGATGATCCTCCAGAAGATCAAGCGCGACGCAGAGGAGTACCTCGGCGACGACGTAGAGCGGGCCGTCATCACAGTGCCGGCGTACTTCTCCGACCGGCAGCGGCAGGCGACGAAAGACGCCGGGGAGATCGCCGGCTTCGAGGTAGAGCGGATCGTCAACGAGCCGACAGCCGCCGCGATGGCGTACGGGTTAGACGACGAGTCCGACCAGACGGTGTTGGTGTTCGACCTCGGCGGCGGGACGTTCGACGTGTCGATCCTCGATCTCGGCGGCGGCGTGTACGAGGTCGTCGCAACCAACGGTGACAACGACCTCGGCGGCGACGACTGGGACGAGGCGATCATCGACTACCTCGCAGACGAGTTCGAGGCGGAACACGGGATCGACCTCCGCGAGGACCGGCAGGCGCTCCAGCGGCTGAAAGACGCCGCCGAGGAGGCGAAGATCGAGCTCTCCTCGCGCAAGGAGACGACGGTGAACCTCCCGTTCATCGCCACCACGGACGAGGGTGCGCTCAACCTCGAACAGTCGATCACTCGCGCGAAGTTCGAGGCGCTCACGGAGGACCTCGTCGAGCGGACGGTTCAGCCGACGAAGCAGGCGCTCGAAGACGCCGGCTACTCCGAGAGCGACATCGACGAGGCGATTCTCGTCGGCGGCTCCACACGGATGCCGCAGGTCAAAGATCAGGTCGAGGAGCTGCTCGGCACGGAGCCGCAGGCGAACGTCAACCCGGACGAGGCGGTCGCGCTCGGCGCGGCCATTCAGGGTGGCGTCCTGTCGGGTGACGTGGACGATCTCGTGTTGTTGGACGTGACGCCGCTGTCGCTCGGGATCGAGGTGAAAGGTGGGCTGTTCGAGCGGCTGATCGAGAAGAACACCACCATCCCGACGGAAGAGTCGAAGATCTTCACCACCGCGGCAGACAACCAGACCTCCGTGCAGGTTCGCGTCTTCCAGGGTGAACGGGAGATCGCCGAGGAGAACGAGCTGCTCGGCGCGTTCCAACTGACCGGCATCCCGCCGGCACCCGCCGGCACCCCGCAGATCGAGGTGTCGTTCAACATCGACGAGAACGGCATCGTCAACGTCTCTGCGGAGGATCAGGGCTCCGGCAACGCCGAGGAGATCACCATCGAGGGTGGTGTCGGCCTCTCCGACGAGGAGATCGAGCAGATGCAGGAGGAGGCCGAGGCCCACGAGGAAGAGGACCAGCGCCGCCGCGAGCGGATCGAGGCCCGCAACGAGGCCGAGAGCGCCGTCCAGCGCGCGGAGAAGCTGTTGGACGAGAACGAGGAGGAGATCGACGAGGACCTCGAGTCCGACATCCGCGAGGAGATCGACGCCGTCGAGGCGCTGTTGGAGGACGACGACGCCGAGACGGAGGAGTTGGAGGCGGCGACGGAGGATCTCGCCGAGGCGCTCCAAGAGATCGGCAAGCAGATGTACCAGCAGCAGGCGCAGGCCGGTGCTGGTGGAGCCGGTGCCGGCGCGGGTGGAGCCGGTGCCGGCGCGGCTGGTGCTGGGCCGGGTGCCGGTCCAGGTGCCGGCGCAGGGCCGGGAGCCGGTGCCGCCGGAGCGGGCGGTGCTGGACCGGGCGCAGGTGCCGGTGACGACGACGAGTACGTCGACGCCGACTTCGAAGACGTGGACGACGAGGACGACGAGTAGGCACTCCCCTCGGCGTCCGTCTGAGGAAGTTCCGTCTCCTCAACGACGCCGTCCAGCGACCGCGGAGAGAAACGCTCTTTGTCCCCCGCCGGTCTATCTGGCTACATGAACCGCGACGTGCAGATCGGCGGCGTTCTGATGCTGGTCGGTATCCTGCTGTTCCTCCCCGCGCTCCGGCCGGACAGTCCACAGTTCTGGACGTACGTACTCGTGCCCGCGGCGGCACTGCTCACGTACGGCACCTACCGTGTCGGCACCAGCGGCTCCGGCCGCGCAGTCTGAGAGTGGCAGCGGTCTGGCAAATGAACAGTCACTTGTAGGAACCGTGTGGAGTTGTGGTATGTTGATCACCATCTCCGGACCGCCGGGCAGCGGGAAGTCTACGAACGCGGCGCGTCTCGCCGCGGAGTTCGGGTTCGACCACGTCTCCGGGGGAGACACGTTCCGCGAGATGGCCGCCGAGCGAGGGCTCTCGCCGGTCGAGTTCAACGAACTCGCAGAAGACGACGAGCAGATCGACCGCGACCTCGACCGTCGACTCCGAGAGACGGCCGTCGAGGGCGACGAGTTGGTGTTGGAGTCGCGGCTGGCCGGCTGGCTGGCGGGAGACCACGCGGACATCCGGGTGTGGCTGGACGCGCCACTGGACGTTCGTGTCGACCGGATCGTCGACCGCGAACAGAAGACGTTCGCCGTCGCCCGCGAGGAGACTCGTCGCCGCGAGGAGTCGGAGGCGAAACGCTACCGCGACTACTACAACATCGACATCCACGACCGGTCGATCTACGACGTCGTGATCAACACGGGTCGCTGGGGCGAAGACACCGTGACCGACCTGCTGGTCGCGGCTGTCGAGGCGTACGACACCGACACCGACGAGGGCCAGACGCCGGTCGACGGCGTCGACTACGACTTCTGAGTATGTCGCTGCGCCCGGCTCCGACAGATCGGTCACCCCGCGACCGTCTCTCGTTCGGCGTCGTCAACCTCGACAAGCCGCCCGGGCCGTCCGCCCACGAGGTGACGGCGTGGGTCCGCGACGCGGCGGGTGTCGAGCGTGCTGCCCACGCCGGGACGCTCGATCCGAAGGTGACGGGCTGTCTCCCGATCCTGTTAGGTGACGCGACACGACTCGCGCAGGTGTTTCTCGACGGGCACAAGGAGTACGTCGCGGTGTTGGAGCTCCACCGTCCGCCGCCGGCCGACTTCGAGTCCGTGCTCGCCTCGTTCGAGGCCGAGCTGTACCAGAAGCCGCCGCGGAAGTCCGCCGTTCGCCGCAGGCTCCGCACGCGAACTGTCTCGGATCTCTCCGTGGTGGATCGTGACGGGCGGCAGGTGCTCCTCCGGATCGTCTGTGAGTCGGGCACGTACGTCCGTAAACTGTGTCACGACCTCGGACTGGCGTTGGGAACCGGGGCACACATGGGGAATCTCCGCCGCACCGGCACCACGCCGTTCGACGACCGAGACTTGGTGACGCTGCACGACTTCGTGGACGCGCTGGCGTTCGACGAGGCGGGGGACCCGGAGCCGCTGGCGGCGGCGGTCGACCCGGCGGAACGGGCCGCGAGTCACCTCTGGCGAGTGACGATCCCCGAGAACGCCGCCCGCGAAGTCGCCGAGGGCGCGCCGGTGTACGCACCAGGTGTGCTGTCTGTCGATCCGCCGCGGATGGAAAAAACGGTGGGAGCGACCGACGACCGAGTGGAAGAGGCCGGTGAGGTGCCTGACGAGCAGGCGACAGAGGCGGATGGGGACAGTGACGCACCGAGAGACGGAGACGGCAGCGAGGACACGTCGGCGGAACTGCCGGAGACTGGAACGACTGTGCTGTGTGTCACTCCAGACGGCGCAGCCGTCTGTCTCGGCACGCTCGTCGGCGACCCCGACGCGGAGTCTGGCGAGGTCGTGTCGCTGGAGCGTGTGTTAGTGTGACGGACTGACGACAGTCGGGATTTTCGCCTGTGGCGCGTCAGCGCGATTTCTGTGGAAGTACCGATTCGATCCGACTACGGTACCGAACCTCGTGAGCCAGTGTCACCCGGCCACGACGGGCTTCTCGTCGTCCGCCGACTCTTCGGAGACGCGTCGGAGCGTAATCTCCACGACCGTCCCGCGTGGGTCGTTGTCTTCCAGCGAGACACTGCCGCCGTAGCCAGTCACGAGCGTCTCGACGAGGTACAGTCCCATTCCAGTGCCGTCACCCACCTCCGGCTCGAACACCTCCTCACCGAGTCGGTCTGGGATACCCGGGCCGTCGTCCGCGACCCGGAGCCGTACCTCCTCTGTGTCGGCGTCTGCCGTGACGGTGATCTCCGGCTCCTCCCGGTCGTGGTGTTTCACGGCGTTCGAGAGGACGTTCTCCAACACGTGTGTGAGCAGTTCGTCCGCCCGCACTGTCACGTCCGGAACGTCGACGTCGACGGTCACGTCGTCGTACGTGTCACGGATCACGTCGACCTCCTCGCTCACCACCGACGCGAGTGGCACTTCGTCCAGTTCTTCTTCGCTCGACACTGCCTCGACGGCGACTTCCACGTCTTCTAACAGGTCGAGTACGGCCTGCTGTTGTGACTCGATTGCGTCGAGGTGTGTCTCGTCGAGACCGTCTGTCGTCGCGGTCAGCAGATCGAGTCGACCGCCGATGACGTTCAGACTGTTGCGAACGTCGTGGCGAACCAACGAGTGGAGCGTCTGGAGTCGCTCCGTCTCTCCGCCTCGGTTCGGAGCGACCGGGTCGTCGTCTTCCGTAGACGCTGTCGCCCCCGTGCTCCCGTTCGTCAGGTCGGCGTCGACCGCCTCCTCCAGCGCCTCCGTCGACACGAGCCCCGGCTCACCGACAGTCGCAGTCGTCGACTCGCCGTCGTACCGGCCGACAGGGACGGAGGGGAGCCACAGGGCGGCGAGAATCGTTCCGACGAACGCCCCCTCGGTGCCAGTGCCGACGAGCAGGAACACCGCACCGTCGAACGAAGGGACGGTGCCGACGACCGCCGGAACGACGACGACCGTCGTCGCGGCGGATGGGAAGTCACCACTCATCTAGATCAGCGGCTCCTCGCGGACGGTCGCGGCGTACGTCTCGCCCTCG
>CAKZQY010000163.1 GCA_937142015.1 uncultured Halobacteria archaeon | reverse complement strand
ACCGCCGGCTCGACTCACAGGTGCAGTCGCAACGCGGTACCGTCCAGTACTCCGTCCCCAATCGAAAATCCCTACGCACGACCCTATCACACACATTTGATCACTACGCTGTACTGTCGGTCACAAGCCATCGAACCCGGGGGTCGACAGCGAGACGCGTTGGAACCCCGAGTGACACGCAACAACCTATCAACACTTGTGACCGACAGTACGAGGCTCGGAGGTGTTCGGAGTTCCGCACCGTGGTCACCCCCCGCACGTTTATGAGACACCGACTGTACCAGACAACCATGACAGACAACTCCCACGTCGTCGTCGCCGGGGGCGGTCGCGTCGGGAACCGTGTCGCACAGCAGTTCGCCGACCGCGGTGACCGGGTGACGGTCGTCGAACGCGACCTGTCGGGCGTCGAACGGGCGAGCCACGAGGCGATCGACTACGTCGAGGGGGACGCGACACGCCCGTCTGCGCTCCGCGAGGCGCTCACCGCCGAGACGGCGGTGTTGGGTGCGCTGACCGACAACGAACACACGAACCTCGCGGTCTGTATGGTCGCAAAGGAGCTCCAGCCGGAGATCAGGACCGTCGCGCGCATCGAACAGGAGGACAGCGACGAGTACACGGAGTTCGTCGACACGGTCTACTTCCCGGAGCGTGCGAGCATCAAGGCGGCAGTCAACGCCCTGACTGGAAGCGACGTGCGGACGTTCGAGGGCGTGACTGGCGAGTTGGAGATTCTGGACATCCGCGTAGACTACGACGCCCCCGCCGCGGGGGAGGTCGTCTCCGACGTGCTCCCCGAGGGATCGGTCGTCGTCTCACAGGCCGACGGGGATGTCGCCGTCCAGCACTCGACGAAGCTCGTGGCTGGTCGCCGCTACCTCGTCGCCGCGGACTACGACGTCGTCGACGAGGTGCTCCGACAGTTCCGCGGCGACTGACACAGCTGGCCCGGCGAACCAGTCTCGCCGTCGTGACCAACTGCTCGTATCCGTGTGGGCAGTCTCGCCGTCGTGACCAACTGCTCGTATCAGTGTGGACAGTCTCTCCGTCGTGACTGCCCGGTCGATAGTGTCAGTGCGTGGTCGTCTCTCCGATCACGTCGTCGACGATTCCTTGGAAGCGGTCGGTGTACGCGCCGTCTCCCTCGACGGTGCCGTCCGGCGCAATCGTGTACCCCTCGCTCAGCTTCTCGAAGTAGAGCTGTTGGTTCGACGGCTGCCACTCCAGAGCGTCGACGCTGTCGGCGAGCCGAGCGACGACCGGCTCCAGCTGTGACGGAGGATAGAGGTACCCCAGCCGTGGACGAGGGAACGCGTAGATGGAGACATTGTTCTCTTTGACACCCTCCCAGTAGTCTTCGGGGTCGGCGTCGGTCCACTCCGGCCACCGTTCGTCGAGGTACGACTCGAACGTGACGTTGACTAACTGCGCGTCTGACGAGTAGTCAGGGTTGTCCTCCGCCGAGGAGACCTCCTCCCCGTCGCGGGTGTACGTCCAGTCGGCGATTGTCTTCCCCTCCGGGATGCGGATGACGACCCCCGTGCTCGGATCGTCGTCGTCTAAGTCGATCACCCGTGTGCCGAGTTCCATACGTTCTCTTGTGTGTGTCTCCTTTAGTGGCTTTTCGGTCTCGCTGGTTTTTCTCCGGATCTCCCGGGCGAGCGCAGATTTATTGAGAGTCGGGTACACGTTTCGAGCATGGACGACTACGACGTGGTGTACGATCTGTACGACAGCGTCGACACGGAGGGGCTGCGCGCATACAGGGCGTTCGTCGATCTGTTTCCGCCGTTGTCCTCGCCAGTCGCCTTAGAGCGGTGGGACGAGGCGAACGAGCGGCTGGCAGAGCGGCGTGCGGAGATCGAAGCCGCGAGGCGGCGTTCACGGCGTTGGACCTCCGCGCGAAGTACGGTCGCGCGGTGAACGCGCTCGTGTTAGACGTCGACGAGACGCTACGTTCCGCGGGGGACACGGACAACGAGATTCCACGCGAGACGCTCCACCTGATCACGACGTTCGTCGAGCGCGGCGTGCCGCTGGTGATCTGTACTGGACAGACCTTAGAGAACGTGAAGGGGTTCCTCGTGCAGGGGCTGGGGAACGAACTCGTCCACTCCGGGCGCGTCTCCATCGTCTACGAGGCCGGCGCGGGCGTGTTCACCCCGGGACACGGGTCGGACACGAAACGACTGCTGTACGACGACCTGCCGGAGAACACGCGCGGGATCGTCGACGACGTGCGCTCACAGGTGTTACGCACCGCTCCCGAGGCCGTCCACCGCGGCTGTCACCTCCAAGGCAACGAGTTCAACGTCACGCTGAAGCCGAACCACGAGACCGGGAGCGACGCCGCCGCCGCGGTGATCGACGAAGGACTCGTCCACCTGCTGGACCTCGTCGGCACGGCGGCGGAAGACCGGCTCGCCGACGCGGATGGGAGTCAACTCCCCGATGGAGACGGAGCGAGGATCGCGGACACGAACGACGTGGAAGCAAACGTGGACACGGACGACGTGGAAGCAGACATGGATACGGACGACGTGGAAGCAGGCGTGGACACGGACGACGTGGAAGCAGGCGTGGACACGGACGACGTGGAAGCAGATGCGGACACGAACGACGTGGTCCCCGACGAAAACGACGTGATTCCGGACGAGGCGACCGATCTCTCACTCGGCGCGGCGGCAGCGCGCGCCTTCTACGCGGCAGCAGACCCGGAGATCGCAGACGTCTTAGACCGGGAGGACGCGGCGTTCGGATCGGCGGTGCCGTCGGCGTTCACAGACCTGTTCGAGCAGTTAGACGTGGCGCTGTACCACGCCGACGCAGCGGAGTTGGCCGTCCGCGAGTTGGACAAGGCGGCCGGGGTGCAGGCTGCACTCGACGTGTTGGGGATCGACGATCCGTTCGTCGTCGTGATGGGAGACAGCAAGTCCGACCTGCGCGCGATGCAGTGGGCGACGGAGAACGACGCCGGGATCGCTGCCGCGCCGACCCACTCCTCTGAGGGTGTGCTCGAACACGTCCGCGAGACGGACGAGCTGTTGTTCCCGCCGGGTGGGGCCGACGAGATGCTCCGCGCTATCTGGGCGCTCGACTGTCTCGTCGACGACTCCTTCCGAGAGACGGAGGCAGAACACACCCGCGAGAGCCGACCGACCGGCGAGGCCGAGTGATACGGTCGTGCGTAGATCGTTACCACCGACGACTGGCAGCGGGCACGGCAGCGACGTGATACCGCCCGATACCGCAGAAGTCACGGAAAATCACTACGCACGACCGTATGAGACTGTCGGCCGCGAGCAGCTGAGACGAGGTGGTCGTCCCGAACACTTTTTCGCCCGGTCGTCACACACAGTCGTGTGTCGACCAGTCGGTGGCTGACGCTCGACGGGACGAGGTTCTCCGAGACGGAGTTCACGAGGCTGTGGCTCCTCGCAGCAGTGACGTACGGCGTCGGGGACGTGGTCACGACGATCGCGCTGTTCGGCTCGCCGCGGCTCCAAGAGGCGAACGTGGTGCTGTTGACGGCGATCCAAGCGTTCGGACAGGTCGGTCTCGTGGGTGCGAAGTTGACCGTGTTCGGACTCTGTATCGCCGTCTCGCTGTGGTCTGCTCACGCGGGCGACCGGTTCGGCTACTACTTCCCGCCGACTGCGCTCGCCGTCACAGGCGCGTTCACGACCACGTTCAATCTCCGACTGCTGATCGGGTGAGACGCACTGTCCGTCACGAACAGTCGACCCGAACCCACCAGAGCCGACCGGAGACGCGAGGAGACAGAACTACCAGAGTCGACTGGAGACGCGCGGAGGCAGAACTGCCAGAGTCGACTGGAGACGCCCGGAGAGTCGGCCGACCAGACGGCTTTTCACCGGCGACCACCACCCTTCGGCAATGAGTCAGCCGACGCCGGAGGTCTACGAGCGGGGGCGCGGGATGGACGCCCACAACCAGGCGATGCGGGAGATCCGCGCGGAGAAAGACGCGAGCTACGATCCACACGAGCCGACGCGGGTCTGGCTCGACGAGGACAACACTCCGGGCGGCGTCTACCAGTCGTTGACGATCATCCTCAACACGGGCGGCTGTCGGTGGGCACGTGCCGGCGGCTGTACGATGTGCGGCTACGTCGCGGAGTCTGTCGAGGGCGGGTCGGTCACCCACGAGGCGCTGATGGATCAGGTCGACGCCTGTCTGGAACACGAGCGCGAGAACGCCGACGGTCCGGCTCCGCTCGTGAAGATCTACACCTCCGGGTCGTTTCTCGACGAACGCGAGGTGTCCGCGGAGAGCCGCCGCGCAATCGCGGAGACGTTCGCCGACCGCGAACGGATCGTGGTCGAGTCGCTGCCGGACTTCATCTCCCGCGAGAAGGTACGGGACTTCACACAGCACGGCCTCCAGACTGACGTAGCTGTGGGGTTAGAGACTGCGACGGACCGCGTCCGCCACGACTGTGTGAACAAGTACTTCGACTTCGCCGACTTCGAAGACGCCTGTGCCGAGGTTCGAGCAGTGAACGAGGCGGGTGTGAAAGCGTACCTTCTCATGAAGCCGCCGTTTCTCTCCGAGCGGGAGGCGCTGGAGGACACAATCTCGTCCGTGCGGCGGTGTGGTGCGGTGGACGGCTGTCACACGGTCTCGGTCAACCCGTGTAACGTCCAGCGGTACACGATGGTCGACGAACTCCACTTCCGCGACGGCTACCGGCCGCCGTGGCTGTGGTCCGTCGCGGCGATGCTCGAACGGACGACCGACACCGACGCGATCGTGGTCTCGGACCCCGTGGGCCACGGGAGTGACCGTGGCGCACACAACTGTGGGGAGTGTGACGACCGCGTCCAGACGGCGATCAAGGACTTCGACCTCCGGCAGGACCCTAGCGTGTTCGAACAGGTGTCGTGTGCGTGTGAACGGACGTGGGAACTGGTGCTCGCGGAGGAGCGGAGCTACAGCCAGCCGCTGGTGAACTGATACGGTCGTGCGTAGACTACCACCGACGACTGACAGAGAGCACCGCAGCGACGTGATACCGCCCGATACCGCGAAAGTCACGGAAAATCACTACGCACGACCGTATGAGTCGTCTCTCCGGTTCGTGGCGACCTCACCTCGGTACCGCCGTCGGTCGACCGAGAGCTCTCCGGACTGTGCTACTCGTCGTCGACAGACGGAGAGACGACGAGCGTCGTCCCGTGAGCCCGCTCGGCGACCTCCGTGGCAGTCGCCGCTCCGAGCAGTCGCTCCAGTCGTCCGTGTCGCGGTGTCCCGATCACTGTCGCATCGTAGTACACCGACTGTTCTGCGACGGCAGCGGCGACGTTGTCGGCTGTCAGATCCCACGTGTCACACCGTTCGAGGCCCCCGCACTGCTCGCGCGCGGCTGCCAGCGCCGCCCGCCCCCGCTCTCTCCGGGCCTCCGACGCGTCCGACGGAACGACGTGCAGCAGGTCGACCCACGCGTCGCGGGCGACTGCCAGCCGCCGCGCGGTCTCGACGGCCGCGGAGACGTGTCTCGTGTGCTCGGGCGACTCTCGATTCGCGTCGGATGCGGACGCCGAGCCCGCCGCCGCGTCCGACTCGCCGGGCTTCGACTCGACTGCCGGCACCGGCAGGAGAATCGAGGAGAGCGACCCCACCTCGGGGGCGTCACGCACGACCACCACCCGCGTAGGCAGTGCTGTCTGGAGCCACTCGACCGACGACCGGCGGAGCGAGGTGAGCGGCGGGCGGTGCTGTGGCGGGCTCGTCACGACCGTCGTCGCGTCGTGTCGCTCGACCGTGTTGGCCAGACTCCGGAGCGGGTGTCGGCCGACGACCTGCCGCGTGTCCGGGACCGGTCCGGGACCGGCGGCCGCCACGTCGGCTGCGGCGTGACGCAGCTGCTCGCGGTGCGGACCGAGCACTCGATCCGACAGTTCGAGCGGCGTCTGTTCGGGCACCGAGACGACGCCGGTGACCAACGGCCGACTCTCCGCCCCGGCCAGCGCCCGCGCGACCGTCGCTACGCCATCGGGCTGCTCGATCTCGCCGACTGGGTACACCACGCGCCGTGACGCTGCCGGCGAGTCTGCCGACCCTGCCGTCTGTTCGTGTCGCCCACCGGACCGATCGGCTTCCTCGACTCCGTTCGGTCCCGAGCTCTCTCTGGTCGCCATGACCACGTGTTGCGCTTGTGCCAATATTAAGGGCTCGAAAACACAGCTGACACAAATTATCTGCTCTGTATTTTGTTCTCCAAATTCAGACGGCTCAGATCCGGACCGCTGCGGACGGGTGAGGATTCGCCGAGGTGCGGGTGAGAGTTCGTCGAGGTGCGGGTAGAGTCTGCCGGGATACGAGTGAGAGTCCGTCAAGACGCACGTCAGCGCTCGTTGCGGAATACGAGTCGGCGCTCGTCGCGGAACACGGGTCGGCGCTTGTCGAGACGCAGCAGTACTGCTGTTCGTCTGGGTCAGTGGTACACTGGCAGAACAGTGTTGTGTTCGGCAAAACAACGGGGTGTATGAGCGAGGATCTCGACGACGTAGACAGGGCAATCGTCTACCACCTCTCGCGGGAGGCACGGCACACGACGGCGACGGAGATCGCAGACGACGTTCGGGTCTCGGCACAGACAGTCCGCAACCGAATCGAGCGATTAGAGGAGTCGGGAGTGATTCGAGGGTACCACGCACACGTCGACTTCGAGCGGGCGGGCGACATGCTCACCAACCTGTTCGTCTGTACCGCGTCGGCAGGCGAGCGCGAACGGCTCGCGCGGGAGGCGCTGCGGGTGCCGGGCGTCGTCTCCGTCCGCGAGGTGATGACCGGTCACGGCGACCTCCACGTCACCGCAGTGGCCGAGGACACGGACGCGATCACGCGCATCGCCCGGGCGCTCACGGATCTCGGCATCGAGATCGAACAGGAGGACTTGGTGAAACGCCACCACGTTGGTGCGTACCACCGCTACGCACCCGACGCCGAGCGCCGAGAGACGACGATCACGGACTTCCTGACGCTGACGGGCGACGCAGAACTCGTCGAACTCTCCGTGACCGACGACGCCCCTGTCGCCGGCACGACGCTCGGCGAGGCGACGAGCGCGGGACTGTTGCCCGAGGACGCGCTGGTCGTCGCGGTGGAACGCGACCGAGACGCACTCACGCCGAACGGGGAGACGGAACTCCGCGCCGGTGACACCGTGACCGTGCTGTCGCGCCGCGGCATCGACGCGCTCGCGTCGGCGTTCGATTTCGACTGATACGGTCGTGCGTAGATCGTTACCACCGGCGACTGACAGAGAGCACCGCAGCGACGTGATACCGCCCGATACCGCGACAGTCACGGAAAATCACTACGCACGACGGTATGAAACCCGGAGCCGACGACTCGTGACCGACAGCACGAACTGGATCGAATGAGTCTTTCGCGCCCGGCGACAATGGTCGTTCGATGCGACGCCGGACAACAATCGCCGCGACTCTGTTACTCGTCGTCGGCGGTGGGCTCGCCGTCGCAGGTGTCGCCACGTACGAGGCAAATACGACCGAAGTTACAGTCGAGTGGGTGAGTGACACAGCGCGGGAAACCGGCGGCAACCACCACGCTCCAGCTGTCTGGAGGGACGGAAACCATTCGCTCGTGTTCGCTCCGATCAGCGGACAGACAGACACCAGCAGCTGTGAACTCGCGGCACTGGCGGGAACGGACGGCAGTGTCGTCTGGCGCGATGGCGTGCCCGCTCCGAACTGCACAGTCCACTCGGTCGCAAACCCGACAGTCGCTGACTACGACCGTGACGGCACCGCGGAGGTATTCGCCGCCACCACCGAAGACCGACTGTTCGGGTTCGAGGCCGAGACAGGAGCGGTCGAGTTTCGACACAATCTCACAGCCTACGGCTACACGAAGCCGCTCGTGACAGACGTTGTCGGCGGACCGGCACCGGAAATTGTCGTTGTCGACGTGACGGGAACAATCTCCGTCCTAGCCGCGAACGGGACGACGCACTGGACGCGCAGACTCGATGCCTACACCTGGGCCCAGCCGGTTGTCGCGGACTTCGACCACGACGGCGAACCAGAGGTTGCAGTCGGAGCAGGCGGGTCCGGTGAACTCCACTTGTTCGACCACGATGGTACGTCGACGTGGACGGAGCCGACGACGTTCGAGAGCTCCATCGGCTGGCTGTCGACCGACGACCTCGACGGCGACACGAGACCGGAGATCGTGGTGGCAACGGCACTCGACGGTCGGGTGGTTGCAGTCGACGGCGACGGCACGCGGCAGTGGGAGCACGACCTCGCGCGACTCGCTGCTGTCGGTGCGGTCTTCGACGGTGACCGCGACGGAACACTGGAGGTGTATGCGGTCTCTTCGGACGGTGTTTTGCGCGCGCTCGACGGACAGACCGGCCGCGAGGAGTGGACGAGCACACTCACCACTGAGGCTGTCCAGATGATGCCGCCGCCGTCGGCGGGCGATGTCGATGGAGACGATCGCCTGGAACTTGTCGCGCCGGCCCACGACGGCAGTGTCTCACTCGTCGATCCCAAAACAGGGGCTGTGCGAGCGACGTACGAGCGACGGGACACCATCTACGTGGACGCGACGCTCGCGGACGTGGACGGTGATGGCAACAGCGAGGCGTTCGTGATGTACGGGCACGGTAGCATCGCCCGTCTCGATTTCGGCTCTGTCGACTCCGGATCGATGTTCTAATCGACAGTACCAGTCGCTGTCTCCGGTACGGTTTACTCGTCGGCGCGCGACCAGTGGACATGGAGATTGCCCCGTTCGAGTTGGAGCGGTGGTTCGACGAGCACGAACACGACGCGGAGCTCATGCTCGCGGAGTCGGGCATCAGATCGCTGCCGGCCTCGCGGTTCGACCTCGATCCCGGCGAGGTCGGCTACGTGATCCCGACTGACGGTGATCCGGCGTTCCGCGCGGACGTGGCGGCCCGCTACGACCGCGGTGCGGACGAAATCGCGTTCACCTGCGGCACACAGGAGGCGAACTTCCTCACCGTCCTCGCTCTCCTGTCCGAGCCTGCGCCACCGACGCCGAGTGAACACGCCGGTGACAGTGGATCGAGCGGTGACAACACCACTCACTTGGGCGGTGAGACACACACGGACGACGACGACGACACAGCCAGCACACGCCCAGACGGCAACCGTCCGGGGAGCGGCACACACGCGGTCGTCGTCACACCGACGTATCAGGCGCTCCACAGCGTGCCGGACGCCGTTGGCGAGGTGACACGGGTCAGTCTCGACCCGCCGGAGTGGAAACTCGACGTGGACGCCGTCGCGGCGGCCGTCCGCGGCGACACGGCGGTGATCGTTCTCAACAACCCGAACAACCCGACCGGCCGCTACCACCCAGTGGATCGTGTTCGAGAGCTGTACGATCTCGCAGCCGAGCACGACGCGTACCTCCTGTGTGACGAGGTGTACCGCCTGCTGGCGGACGATCCGCTGCCGCCGGTCGCCTCGATGGGCGCGCACGGTATCTCGACGACGAGTCTGACGAAGGCGTACGGGCTGGCGGGCACCCGCTTCGGCTGGGTGACCGGGCCGCGTCCGGTGATCGAGGCCGCAGTGCGGTGGAAGGACTACACGACGATCTCGCCGCCGTTGTTCGGTCAACACGTCGCCCGACAGGCGCTCGGCGAGCAGGAGACGGCGATTCTGGAGACGAACCGGGAGCTGGCACGTGAGCACCACGACATCGTCGCTCGCTGGATCGACGACCACGATCTCGACTGGCACGACCCGGTCGGCGTGAACGCCTTCCCGACGGTGCCGGACCCCTTCGAGAGCTCGCGGGCGTTCTGCCGGACTGTCGTCGAAGAGGCGTCTGTCGTGCTCGCCCCGGGTGACGCCTTCGGGTTCGACGACTACTTCCGACTCGGCTTCGGCCACGAGACGGCACAACTCCGCGAGGGACTGTCCCGTGTCGGCGAGGTGATCGAACGTCACCGCGCGTGAGACTGCCGAGAACAGGTTCCGAACAGCGGTTGTTCCACACGCAACGGAGAGAACGCCGACAACTACCGAGAGCCGACTGTCCAATCGAATAGCTGTCTGATCCGTTCGACAGTGCTGGTCCCGTTGACAGGTGTCCGACTCTCGACATCGTACAGTTCGTGACGCTCCTTGTCACTCCAGTCAACACTGTACATCCCTACCTGTCCTTGGTCTGTGTCAGCACTGTCAGCGCTCATGTCCTTCGATTGCCCTGCCAACAATATAACTGTTACTGACCGCTACTCAGAGCTGTCACAGGAGGATACCGATGTTCCTCGCGTGACTTCCCATGTTAGATAGAATAGCCGTATCTTTGAACCTGAAGTCTGACCAGGTCGTCTGATCAGTTGCCTCTCGAAACACAGCCTCTGGTGGTGACTCAGAGTCGACTACGAGAACACCGATAGGATCGTTTTGATCACTATCATTTTGTCCATATATTGGCACCCCAATTATTGTACACAAGTGGTTCGTCAGTCGATCCTGAGTCTCTGTCGTCGCCCACGGGTCTCTCCACGTCTTCGCATCAGATGTAGAAGTTGCTACCATCGGGCGATTATTTTCGACCACTGAGCCACAAACACCATGACCAATCTCAAACTCTATTCCGAGCTCGCCTTCTTGTCCCTCTCCCTGGTACGTGTCTCGCTCAGTTGTGTACGCTATCGATAGTGTTTGATCGCCCCCAAGCGAGGAAGATGAGAGTTTCATTATGTTTGTACGGACCGTTACATCGTCGTCTGAGAGGGCTTCTATTTCTTTTCCTATAGATTCTAGATATTTATCAAAGAATGTTGCTAAAATCTCTTCCTTTTTATCTATTAGTGGTTTAAATTCTAAATAGAATTCTAGAAGTATATAGATAACTGATACAAACACAATCACTATAAATATATTTTCTATTTTTATATTAGATCCTAGATATGCGAAGTATCCAGCAGCAAACAACCCAGAAATATCGAGTAAAACAGATGCAAAGAATTTCACCACTGTCTCTCGATTAGTAGTCCACCTCATGGAGGCATGCACTATTTCGGAATATAAAAACCTTATCTATTAAGATCAGAAATACACACTGTTCACACTGCTGGCCACCACGGTGCCGCGTTCTGGGCGGCCTTGCAACGCGACTGACGGTCCGTGAGCGGCAGTCTCAGGTCAACTCCACGTCGTCGACGCCGAAGTGTCGCGCGAGGAGTTCACGCGCGAGGTCGATCCTGTGGCCGTCTTCGCCGACAGCGACGCCGCGGTCGGTCTCCACCACTTCTGCGAACGCGACGCCCTGTCGACTGACCGTGACACCCCGCACCGCCGCCGGAGCGAGAGCGTTGGCGAGGAAGTCAGCCGGCGTGTCTGCGTACTCGATCACGTCGATCGAGACGGACAACAGCCGCTCCGCTCTCTCGACTGTCGCGCCCGCTGGTCCGACTGCCGTCCCCTTCTCTCCCGACGGGACGACGACTGCGAGTCGCTCGCCGCCTGCGCGGACGAGACAGTCGCGGGGTGTCACGCCCGTCACGTCTGCGAACCGACCGGCGTACTGGCGGGCCTCGTCTGTGAGTTCGACTGCCATTGTCTGGTGAGTGTCTGTGAGTCCGGGTGTTCGGCGAGTACGACTGGCCGTGAGTCGGCGCGTCTCTGCGAGCGTCGGGGGACTCTGCGAGCGTCGGGGGGGTTCTGCGAGCGTCGGGGGGGGTTCTGCGAGCGTCGGGGGAGAGTCCCAACAGGTGCGCGGTCAGTCGTCTGCGGACGGCGGCGAGGCGTCGCCGGTCGAGCCCATCCGCAGGTCCACGTCCCCGGTGCCGATGGAGACCGGCTTGCCGGCGATCACGTTCTCGATCACGCCGTCCAGATCGTCGACCTCGCCCTGGATCGCCGCGTCCAGCAGGTGGTTGACGGTCACCTCGAAGGCCGCCCGCGCGAGCACGGACTCCTTCGAGCCGGAGATGCCGTGGCGACCGATGGACTCGACGGTGCCCTGGTTGGTCATGATGTCTGCCACCAACATCAGGTGACGGACGTTCACGTCGCCCAGCCCCTGTTCTTCGAGGGTGTCCATCGTCTCGTCGATGATCGACTCGCGTGCCGCCTCGACGCCGAGCGTGCGGTAGATCTCGTGGATGTTGTTACACGTCGTCCGCGAGGCGTCGACACCCTCGATCTCTAACACGTCTGCGAACGCCGACCCCTCCGTGTAGAGGACGAACTCCTCGCCGTCGCCGTCCTCGGACTCCTCTTTCCGGATGACCACGCGGGTGACCTCCTCGATCCCCTTGAACGTGATCTCGCGGAGCTGTTCGACGAGCTGGAGGAGTTCGCGGTAGCTCGGCTGACTCGGTCCGAACTGGACGACTGTCCCCCGCTGGACTGTCTCGACGCCGAGAACTGACTCGATCTTGTCGGCGATGATCTCTGCGACCGTCTCCGGGTCGTCGAACGACGGCCACCGTTCGAGGAGTGTCTCCTCGTTCAGGTCGACTGAGACCCGCATGTCTGCCACGTTCGTCGACACGTCGCCCAACGCGAGGATCTTCGTCGCCTCGATCTGCCAGACGACCTCGTGGGCCTTCGCTCTGTCTTTCGCGTACTCCCCGTCCAACCGTACGACCATCACTGGCGTGTCTGGCTCCTTCCGGGCGTCGACGAGCTCGATCAGCCGCGGCAACCCCTGTGTCACGTCCATCTCCGCGACGCCCGCGAAGTGGAACGTGTTCATGGTGTTGTGTGTGACGACCCCCTCCGCCGTCGTGAACGTCTCTAACCCGTCGACAGAGAAGTCGTACACGTAGTCGTGGTCCGTCGTGACTGTGCGGATCGCTTCGATCGACTCCCAGTCGACGTCTGTGAGCACGCGACGCTCACTGTCGACAGCAAGCGAACGCTCCGCGGCCGTGACGCCAGCCCCGTCTGCAGCGACCGGCTGGAACACGTCGCGGTCGACGGTCTGCTCGCTCGGGTCGAACTCGCCCACGACGGGAAGCTCCGTTCCCGTGTCGAGTTCGTCACCGCGGATCGGGACGATCTCCCCGTCGCGCCCGACGACGAACGAGTGTGCCTTCGTCGCACGGATTGTCCGTCCGGACTCCAGTTCGAACTCGAGGAGTTCCTCGGGAGCCTGGTGGCGGCTCACTTCCGCGACCGACTGCCACGAGACAGACTCGTCGGCGTCGAGACTCGGGACCGCCAGCGTCTCGGGCGCGACGGCGACCTCGTGACCGTCGAAGCGACGCGACTCGCGGGCGGCGAGAATCTCGTCCACGAGGGGGCCGATCTCCGTCACCGCCGTCTCGCCGTCGCGGCGAACCACGACACGCTCGTCGCTCGGAATCGACATTTGCGTCCCGGGTTCACCGATACTCTGTGCCGACACGGTGCCGACGGGGTCGAGCGGGTCGACGCGAGTGTCGACGTACCGCGACTCCGTCGCCTGTGCGATCTCGTCGGCCTGTTTGACGGAGACGCCGTCGCGGGCCTCGATCTCCTCGTAGATCTGTTCTTTCAGCCGGCGGGGGAGCTCCGTGTCCTCGACCACCAGCTCGATGTCGTCCGTGACGTGTTCGTACTGGTCAGTCTGTGTCGTCGTTCGGTCAGTCATCCGAACTCACCCCCGTGCCGCCGGCCTTGTCGAGTCCCGGCCCGGCGTACTCCGAGAGGTTCGTCGGCGGTTCGCGGCTGCCGATGAACCGTTCCTTCTCTGCCTGACTGTCGAACTCCGCGTCGACGATCCGCTCCGTGATCTGGTCGACGTCGATGTCCGCGTCCTCCGAGGAGGACACTTTCACCGGCGAGGTGCCGTCCTCGCCGAACTCGAACTGGACGACCGTCCCCGAGGTGTTGCGGACGGTGCCGTCGTACTGCGCCTCCAACTCCGACAGCGCGTTGATCAGCCGACGCTGGAGGTAGCCGGACTTCGAGGTGCGGACTGCCGTGTCCACCAGCCCCTCGCGGCCACCCATCGCGTGGAAGAAGAACTCCTTGGGCCCGAGTCCCGATCTGTAGGAGTTCTCCACGAACCCGTGGGCGTCTGCCGACAGGTCGTTGGGCGCGAAGTGTGAGAGGGTGCGGTCCTCGTAGCCGCGGTTGATCCGCTCGCCGCTCACGGACTGCTGGCCGACCAATCCGGCCATCTGGGTCAGGTTCAACATCGACCCACGCGCGCCGGAGGCGGCCATGATGATCGCCGGGTTCGACTCGTCTAAGTAGTCCTCGGCGATGTCTCCCGCCGAGTCGCGGGCCTTCGACAGCGTCTGCATCACCTTCATCTCCAGTGTCTCGTCGACCGTCCGACCGGGCAGTGAGTCGATCTCGCCGCGCTCGTACGTCTCGATCAGCTCCTCGACCCGATCCCGGGAGTTCTGGATCGCCTCGTCGACCTGCGCCTCCGCCTCCGGCGGCAGCGACTCGTCGTCGATCCCGATGGAGAACCCGAAGTGCATGATCGTCCGCATGGCGAGGGCTGCGACCTCGTTGACGAACACCCGCGCCCGCGTCTTCGAGTACACCTTCGTCAGCGTGTCGACGATCTCGCTGCCGAAGTCTCCCACTGCCGCGCTGTCGATTGTCCCCTCCAACAGTGTGCCGTCTTCGATCACAACGTCGTCGCCCGCCTCCGAGACGAACTCCAAGTCCAAGTCGTCTGGCAACAGCTGTGAGAAGATCGTCCGTCCCGTCCAGTACGGCTCACCGGCGTCTGCGCCGCCAACTCCGCCACTGCTGCCGACTCCTGCACTGTTGCCAACTGTCCCGCTGCCGACTCCTGCACTGTCGCCAACTGTCCCGCTGTCGGCGACCGCCGCACTGCCGCCGACCGTTCCGCTGCCGCTAACTCCGCTGCCACCAGTCACTCCCGTCTCCTCGTAGCCGTCCGGCTCGGGCAACTCGTCGATGGACGTCTGCCGCAACAGGTCCAGCGCCTGTGTCTCGTTGAAGTGGGGGTCCTCGTGTGTCAGCAGGTACATCCCCGAGATGTGGTCCTGAATCGCGCCGATGATGTTCTCCCCGAACCGCGGCGACAACATCTGCTCTTGAACCCGCATCAACACCCGCGCCTCCGCACGCGCCTCCTCGTTCTGGAGCGCGTGCATGTTCATTTCATCACCGTCAAAGTCGGCGTTGTAGGGGGGACAGTTGCTTCCGACGAACTGGTTCGTGACGAACCGGTGTGCCTCGTCGACTGTCGTCACGTCGTAGACGCGCTCGTTGTCGGTCTGCTCGACAGATTCGATCTCCTCCCAGACGAGGCCTTCCTCGGCGTCTACGGCTCTCTTCGCTCGCCACGTCTGGAAGTCGGGGAACTCGCGTGCGCGGGGCTGTTCGATGTCGCGCTGTCGCCACCGACGCACTCGTTCGGGGTCCTCACCGTGTTTCTCTGCAATCTCGGTCAGCTGACCGTAGTACCCCTCCGCGGTTCGGGCCTCTGTCGCAACTGCTGCGAGCCTGTCGAGTTCGGCGAGCTTCTCAGAGAGGTACGCGAACGCGAGTCGCGCGTCTGCATCTGCCTCGCTGTTGTAGGTGTAGCCGATCCGACCGAACAGGTTCCGGAGTGACTCCTGGTTGGCTTCGAGCTCTGCCGCCAGAATCTCCGTCACCGATCCGTCGGCCCGCTGGTTGCCGGTCTCTGTTCTGACGTTCGAGACGCCCGTCCCGAACGCTTCGAGCATCTCGTCGATCTGCTCGACGAACCGGCGACCGGCGTCGAGCACCGCGTCTGTCTTTGCGATCTTGAACACGGGCTGTTTGAACAGCTTCCCGTTCCGCTCTGCCGGCGTCGACAGCTCGGCACCGAAGTACGCGCTCAGGAACGCCCGCGTGACCGCCTCGTGGCCCTCCCGAATCCACTCGGGCACGTCGTACGCCGAGGTCGTCTTGTCTCCGACTGGAGCACCGAGCGCAGACAGGAACGTCGCCAGCGGCTTGTTCCGCACGTCCATCGCGTACCCGCTCCCGTCGACTGCAGTCGTCGAGCCGTCGGCAGCGACGATCTCCCCGGTGGTCTCCTTGAGCTGTGGGTCCTCGGGGTCGAACCCGAGCCGGTCGAGGTCGCGCTCGATCTGTCGGAGGTCTGCGAGCGGTGCTCTGAACGTCGCGCGCGCACGCTG
>CAKZQY010000162.1 GCA_937142015.1 uncultured Halobacteria archaeon | reverse complement strand
TATCCCGTCCCTACTGCGTTGCTTGTCCGCTTTCGCGGACTGCGCTACTCGTCGAGAAAGAGAGCTTAGTCCACATACTCAGATAAAGACACAAAAATTAAATATAACAAAATTTTATACAATTATATAAATTATTATCTAATTTTGTATTTTTCATGAGTGAGGCACCACAGCCATCCATCAGTTGTTGGAGACAACGAACGCACCAATCACTCCAAGAGCCGCTTCGTCTTCCAGTGGCGGTACTGGAACATCGGTTCGAAGCCGAGCGTGCCGAGCGGACCGGCGAGTTCCCCGAGTCGGCCGCCCGGGAGTCGGTACTCGACTTCGTCGAGCAGCAGCGTCTGGTCGCCGTCCGCACGGAAACTGTGGGTGTGTCGCCACTCCGGCAGCGGCCCCTCGGCCATCGTGTCGACGAAGTGCGCGGTGTCCCCCTCGCGCTCGCGCTCGCGGATCTCGGCGATCCACCGCTGACGCGGGCCGGCACCGAGAGGTTGCAGCCCCATCTCGATGGTAGAACCCGTCTCCAGCACTTCGGGGTTCGGCTCCCCGTCCGGACCGGTGATTCTGTCGACCGTCAATCCCAGAAAGCCGGGTGTCAACGCCTCCAGTCCGTCGATCCGCGAGTGAAACTCCCACACCGCCGACAACGGCGCGTCGATCCGCGCCTCCTTCCGGTAGACTGCCATGACACACGCTCGGAGTGCCACCGGGATATACTGTCGGTCACAGGCTCCCGAACTCAGGGTCGACAGAACCGGGATGGAACGGGTTGGAACACAGTGATTACTGCGAGTCTTTACCGCCGTGGCGACTCGTGTCAGTGAGCAGAGTGTTCGAGTCGTCGGGTTTCGACGCCGTCCACGGAACTATTCGCAGTAATCACTACAGCGGAGCGACGCGGACGGTAGTTTCTTCCTCGGGAGGCGACAGAGACCACTCGTGCAGCTACTCGTGTTGGGGTCCGGGGAGGCAGCGACGAGTCTCGCAGAGGCCGGTCGGGAGCGGTCGGTCGACGTGCTCGTCAGGTCACCCGACGCGGGCCACGTGCTCACACTCAGAGAGGCCGGTGTCGCAGCCACGGAGGCGGACCCGGCAGACCCGAGCGGCTACCCGGAGACGGCGGACCTGATCGTCGTCGCCGACGGTGATCAGACGGCAGTCGAGCGAGCGACCGTCGCGGCTCGTGAGTCGTTCCCGGAGGCGACGCTGGTGACGTTCCTCCCGGTGGCGACAGACGCGGCAGTGCGCGAGCGACTGGCACGGCTGGCAGACCGCGTGATCGACCGTCGGACGGTGTTGGCCGACCGGGTGCGGGCGGTGACGACCACGCCCGCCGCGCGTCGACTCCGCGAGCTGCTGGCGACGCTACGGAGCGTGGCAGAGCCGCTCGCCGTCGTCGCCCACGACAACCCGGACCCGGACGCTATCGCGGCCGCGCTCGCGCTGGTCGACATCGCAGAGCGTGTCGGCGTCGAGGCCGAGGCGGGCTACACCGGCGAGATCGCCCACCAGGAGAACCGCGCGCTCGTGAACCTCCTCGATCTCGACCTGCGTGACTTCGACGACGTGTCCGTTCCAGACGAGTACGGCTCGATTGCGCTCGTCGATCACGCCGTCCCGGGGGTCAACGACAGTCTCCCGCCGTCGGTCGAGCCGGCAATCGTCCTCGACCACCACCTCCCGGAAGACGGGATCGACGCGCCGTTCGCCGACGTGCGCCCGCGGCTGGGCGCGACGGCGACGATGTTGACGGAGTACATCGAGACGATGGGTGTCGAGCCGGATCGGACAGTCGCTACCGCGCTGTTGTACGGGATTCGCGTCGACACGCGAGACTTCAGTCGGGGTGTCACGCCAGCCGACTTCGAGGCGGCGGCGACGCTCGTCGAGCACGCCGACCGAGAGACCCTCGACCGCGTCGAGTCACCCAGCGTCTCTGGCAGCGTGTTCGCCGTGCTCGCGTCGGCGATCCGCAACCGGGTCGTCCGCGGCGACGTGGTGACCTCCTGTGTCGAGGAACTCCCCGACCGCGACGCGCTGCCGCAGGCCGCCGACAAGCTGCTCGGGATGGCCGGAATCTCCGTCGCCGTCGTCTACGGCTGTGCGGACGGGACTGTGTACGTCTCCGCTCGCGCACGCGGCGCGGACGTGAACCTCGGCGAGGCGCTCCGTGACGCGTTCGGCGGGATCGGCTCTGCCGGCGGCCACGCGAACATGGCCGGCGCGCAACTGGATCTCGGCATCCTCGGGGAGACTGACGATCCCGAACGACTCCGCTCCGTGCTCGAAGAGGTCGTCTCGGATCGACTGTTCGACACACTGCCGGACACGAGCCGTCCTGCCGAGGTGGAGGGCGACTGGCTGACGACGCTGTCGCAGGTTGAAGAATGATGAAAATTTTCTAACGACGGTGGTTGTTGAGGAAGTCCTTATTCAGCTCGAAACGCTCGTCGACAGCTGAACGGATACTATTGTGAATTGGCTGGTTCGGATCATAACACAGCGTCGTCGTGACTCCTGTTCCATCAATACTTTCTATAACTGGAACAAAGTCGCTATCGCCGGTGACGAAAATTGCCCTATCTATCTTTCCGGTTGAAGCCAGCTTGACTGCATCAACAGCTAGCATGATGTCTACTTTCTTTTGTTTAAATTCCTCATTAATCTTTTGTAACCCCCCTTCTCTGATTTTGAACCTTGGCAAGTACGATAGGGCGTCCTTGAATTTCTGATAGTTTCCGAATCTTTCTCGCTGATCTGATGTAGGCGGGTCGTCCTGCCACGGTGGGCAGTGGTACCAGTACGTTCTGAATCGTCGATCTGGATCGCAGAGTTCGTCTGTGAATGACTCGTAATCAATACGGAGGTTACCATAGTTTTTCGTGACCACGTCAAAATACCCCTCGTCAATGAATACAGCGGCTCTTCCCATGTCTGTCTCCCGTGTTTGTTATAGTACCAGCATCGTCCCTCGACAACGCTGGGGTATGTTCCAATCAGTAGATTTGTTTGTGGGGTATAAGTGTGTTTCGCCAACTTAAAATTCATGATAAGCAGATTAAATTTAAACATAAATATCTATATTAAAAAGCCCAGTATTTATATATAGTAGAAATTTGTTAGTGAGAGGCCTGGGTTACTGTGAGTCTTTAGCTGAACGTAGGGCGCTAAGCCCCCTTCCTCAACGAGTAGCGCAGTCCGCGAAAGCGGACAAGCAACGCAGTCGGGACGGGATACAGCGCCCGTCGTCATCTACCTCGATACTATTCAGCAATATTTGTAACGGTGGCCACCAAAGGGGACACCGTGGTGACACCACTCATCGCCGCCGCTAGGTACACCGACAAGAAGGTGGGCGACGGCACACCCTGTCACCACCACTCAGTAGGAGTGGGACACTCCGAATCTACGTCGTCCGAGAGACGGGAGTGGTCAGCGTCATTCTGAGCGTCCTGCTTGGCGATTTCAAGCCGATGACGGCGACCCCGGCCGTCCGGTGGGGACCGGACATGCAAACGTAGCGCAGACCACTCGAGTCTCTCGTGATCACGAAAATCTTCGATTTTCGAACGATCCGTGGAGACTGCGCTCCCTGTGGGACCGGTTCCTGCAAAGCGCGTTCGTGAGATTACATCTCACGGGCTGTCAGACGTCGTCTGACAACGTCGCGGAAGCAGGAAGTTCCTCCCTCAGCGAGCGCGTCAGCGCGAGCAGGGTGGGGTAGTTCACTGCCGTGACGATTCGTACCGGTGACCGGAGCGTCTGGCACGTCCGGTTTTACTACTGTTAATGAAACTATTTGCGTGTGATCATTATGACACCGTTGGCCACAAGCACTGTAAGACAGCTGCATCTGAGTCTGCTTCCAACGGGCCTCACATCAAACTTGTTGGCCTCACGTTCAATGACTCGTGACCGACAGTATGAGGGCACTCTGTACCGCAAAAACCAGCTATAGACGGATGGTTCTCAGAAAATGGAATTCTATACCCGGCATCACCGTATGGTAACGCCGGGGCGTATTCTACATGTGGCCGTGTGTTCCGGTGGATTATAAACCTTACGCTACGTCGAGCAGACTGCGGTATAGTTGTCGGACTTAATAAATCATTGTATCTATTATTAGTAACTATCCGTGAGATCTTTGCTATCACGAAGTCTTTGACGCGCATGGTCGGCAGCGACACGGAACGAGCGTGGTGGAAGGAGGCAGTCGTCTACCAGATCTACCCGCGGAGCTTCGCAGACAGCGACGGCGACGGGATCGGGGACCTCCCGGGGGTGATCGACCACCTCGACCACGTGGAACGACTCGGCGCAGACGTGATCTGGCTGAACCCCGTTTACGAGTCGCCACAACACGACAACGGCTACGACATCGCGGACTACCGCGCGATCCACGAGGAGTACGGGACGATGGCCGACTGGGAGCGACTGCTGTCTGCCGTCCACGACCGTGACATGCGACTCGTGATGGACCTCGCGGTCAACCACACGTCGACGGCACACGACTGGTTCCAACGGTCGCGCCGCGGGGAGGACGGCTACCGAGAGTACTACTTCTGGCGCGAGGGAGAGACGGCCGACTCTGACGTGTCCGACAAGACCGGTGACACGAGCTACGAGACGCGGCCTGCCACCGGGGGGACGGGTGACGAGAGTCACACGCCGCCGAACAACTGGACGAGCGGGTTCGGCGGGTCGGCGTGGGCGTACGACGACGTGGCAGGGATGCAGTACCTCCACCTGTTCGACGAGACACAGGCGGACTTGAACTGGGAGGCCGAGGCGGTTCGCGACGACGTCTACGAGTTGATGAACTGGTGGCTGGAGAAGGGGATCGACGGGTTCAGACTCGACGTGATCAACCTCGTCTCGAAGCCGGACGGACTGCCGGACGGCGACCCGGACGCCGGGTGGGTCGGGATCGAGCAGTTTGCGAACGGGCCGCGCGTCGAGGAGCACCTCGCGGAGATGGCAACAGCCACGTACGACCGCCCGGCGGTCGACGAGACGATGGTCGTCGGGGAGTGTGTCGGCGTCGACGTGGAGACTGCGAGCGACTACGTCGGAGCAGACGGGCCGATGGACATGGTGTTCCAGTTCGAACACGTCGAACTCGACAGCCCGGAGGGGTGGCTCGGGCCTGTGGAGTGGTCACTGCCGGAGCTGAAGGCGGTATTCTCGCGGTGGCAGACGGAGTTGGACGGCTGGAACGCGCTGTACCTCACGAACCACGACCAGCCGCGGATCGTCTCGCGGTTCGGCGACGAGGCGTACCGACGCGAGTCGGCGACGCTGTTCGGGACGCTGCTGTTCACACTCTCGGGAACGCCGTACGTCTACCAAGGTCAAGCGCTCGGGATGACGAACTTCCCGTGGGAGGGGCTGGAGCAACTCGACGACCCACAGACCATCGGCAAAGTGACGGAGGCGGTCGCCGCCGGCGAGATCGACGGCTTCGACGATGTCCGGGAGATCGTCCGCGCACGGACGCGAGACAACGCTCGGACACCGATGCAGTGGGACGACAGCGAGGCTGCGGGGTTCACTGACGGCGAGCCGTGGCTGCCGGTGAATCCGAACTACACCGAGGTCAACGCGGCGAGCCAGACTGGCGACGACGACTCCGTCTTCGCGTACTACCAGCGACTCCGAGAACTGCGTGCGGACCACGACGTGCTGGTGTACGGCGAGTACGATCTCCTACTCCCGGATCACGAGTCGATCTGGGCGTACCGCCGGACACTCGATGTGACTGACGAGGAGGGCGAGATAACTGACGAGGAGGGCGAGGTGACTGACGAGGAGGGCGAGGCGACTGACGACGAGAGTGAGGTGACTGACGACGGGGGTGGCGTAGCCACAGAACCACAGGCGGACAGCGTCACAGACGTGCTCGTGGTGTTGAACGTCGACGACACCGAGACGGAAGTCACACTCCCGCTCGGTGAGGACGCTGTCGACGATCCGGAGCTACTCGTGAGCAACGTCGACACCTCGACCACGACCCTGCCTGCCGTCACGCTCGCTCCGTACGAGGCGCGAGTGTACGCGCTGTGAGCCGGAGAGATGCACCGCGAGAGTGTCAGATATCGTATAGAAAATCCGTTCGCCGAGCGCTGAAGTGGCAGGCGGCCGTGCAACGTGATAGGCCGACACCGGCCAGAGAAACGATGTCACCCGCGTTCACCCTCGGAGCGAGCTGTGCGTTGATCGTGATCGGATACGTCGCAGAACGACGCATTCCCGAGACGGAACCGCTGGTCTCGGTGCCCGACTGGGTCGCGGCGCTCGTCGGCGGCCTCGGGCTGTCGCTGCCCTTCGTGGTCTTCGTGTGGGAGGACCTGCTGACGGTGTCGTTCGTCGACGACCTCGTGGCTGCGCTCGCGGCGTCGCTCGTCTTGTGGCTCGTGAGCGTTCGCCTGCTCGGCATCGGACAGACCACGAGCTGTTGACGACCCCCACTACATCACATCCTCCCGAGAACCTCGCATCCTCCCGAGAACCCGTACACACGGGGTGTTCACCGTCGAAACGGGCACAACAGCTATTCGCTCGTACGTTGCACTCGTCAGTATGGACGGGGACGAACTGATCGAGTGTATGGACGATCCGGTGGTTGGGCTGACGGGAGACGGGTACGTCCGGAGTTGCAACGCGGCGGCGACAGAGCTGTTCGATCCGGAGCGGGTGGTCGGAGAGCACGTGACGGAGGTGTTCACGCCGGACGCCGACTTGGCAGCGTCGTACAGTGACGCGCTCACCCACTACCCGGATGTCGGCGGAGTGGTGGAGGGCGGTGCGTGTCACTTCGATCCGGAGCACCGCACGATTGCGGCGGCACGGGAGCGACGGGACCCACGAGACGACGACCCGGATGTCGGTGTGTTCGTCGACGGCGACCTTCGGTACTACCACCTCACGACGCCGGAGCCGGAAGACGACGAGTGGGAACTGCTCGTCTTCCGCGAAATCACGCCGGTGAAGCGTCGGGAGCGCGACCTCGACTTCCTCAAACAGGTGATGACCCGCATCCTCAGACACAACCTCCGGAACGATCTGTCCGTGATCGGCGGGTACGCCGACGCGATTGCCGACGGTGTCGGCACGGACCACCAGGAACTCGCTCGTGTAATCAAGCGGAAGAGTGACGACCTCGTCGCCACCAGTGAGAAGGCTCGCCTGATCGAGAAGGCCATCGAGAGCGACGAGCAGGTGACACACGACCTCCAGAGCGTCGTCGCCGACAGTCTCGACCGCGTCCGTCGAGCGAACCCCGACCTGGACCCGACTGTCACCGTCTCCGTTCCGGACGTCGGTGTCCGAGCTATCGCCGCCTTCCCGCGAGCGCTGACGGACGTGATCGAGAACGCCGTCGTGTACAGCGGCGACGGGACGGTCGAGATCACCGGCTCACACCACGGCGCGTGGGTGTCACTGGAGGTGGACGACGACGGTCCGGGCATCCCCGACGGCGAACTGGAGACGCTCGCAAACCGCGGCGAGAGCGCGCTCGTCCACGGCAGCGGCGCTGGTCTCTGGCTGATCTACACTGCTGTCGAACGATCCCGCGGAGAGATCTCTTTCGACACGGAGGGCGGCACGACTGTCCGTATGCACCTCCCCGCTGCGACGTGAGACGGAGCGAGCCGAACACTGCCCGGCTGTGACCCGAGACGGAGCGGGCCGAACACTGCCCGGCTGTGACCCGAGACAGAGCGGGCGAAGACGTCTCGCTTCAGTCAGCTTGGAGAGGAGGGGGCGCGCTACGACTAGCCCGCGCTGGTGTTGTTCGTCGCTTCACGAGCCTCGTCGTACCAGTCCGGCTGGTCGACGGTCGTCTCACCGACGGCACGGAACCGGACTGTCCGCTCGACGACGCTCCCGGTGAAGCTGCTCTCGTAGCGCTGGTAGATCTCGGTGACCAGCCCGTCCGGGGTGACGAGCAGTTCGATGGAGTGATTCGACCGGAAGCGATCGCCCGGGAGTGCCGCCGAGATCAGGTACCGCGACTCACCGTCGCGGGTCACACGCTCGACTGTCACGTCGGTCGCGTTCGCGTCGCCGACTGCGGCGATTGGCCGCCTGTGGAGCGCCGGTCCCAGCCGTGGTGTCGAGTTCACGAGCGTCGGCTGGACGAACGTGACGCGCTGCCCGCTGTCTGTCTCCCCGCCCGTCGCTGTCTCCCCGCCCGTCGCTGTCTCCCTGCCCGTCGCTGTCGACGGGCTGTCTGTCTCTGTCGATCGACCGTCTGTCGACTGGCTCTCCGTCTCCGTCGACTGATCACTCTGTCTCACGGTCCGGCGGTAGATCGTCTCACCAGCGCGGTAGGTCGTCGCCTCGCTCGGCGGTTGTCGCGCAGCCACGCCACTCGACTCGTCCGGGGACTGGACCAGCTGCCAGTGGTAGACCCCGCGGAACTCGCCGGTCGGATCGATTCGCCACGTCGTCTCCGAGCGCCGACGCGTCTCCCCGGAGTCCGGGTCGACAGTGCGCCGGACAGTCACGACGGTGAACGACTGCGCGGACAGTGTCTGGACGTGTGCTGCGACCAACGCCGCTGGATCGGTGACGCTGTCAGCTGTCACGCCCGGCGGCGGACTGGCCGGTGTCGTCTGTGTCGTCTCACCGGTCTCCGCTGTGGCGGCGGGCGTCGCGTCTCCTGCCGCCGCAGTCGTGCCGCTCGGTGTTGGCGTCGGTGTCGGCCCCTGTGTCGCGCCACAGCCGGCGACGGCCACCGAGGCGACCACGACGAGCACCGCGAGTCCGAGTGTGCGACGAGTCGTTGTCACGTCGGGATCACCGCCGGAAACCCTTCGAGGTAGTAGTAGATCTCTGCCACTCCGGAGAGGACGAGCAGTCCCCCGGCGACGCGATAGAGTCGTCCAGCGTGACGCCCGATGCGTCCGATCAGCGACGACCCGGCGACGGAGAGCCGCCCGCTCCGGCGGG
>CAKZQY010000161.1 GCA_937142015.1 uncultured Halobacteria archaeon | reverse complement strand
GACCGTCACGGAGAGTCGAGAGACCGTCACGGAGAGTCGAGAGACCGTCACGGAGTTTTTGAGTCGTGCAGCCCCACACTGCCTATGGTCAGTATTCGACTCCTCGGGACACTGAGCAGTGTGCTGTTGCTCGTCGGGGCGTTACTCGTCGGCGAGGCGCTCCACGTCGGAATCGTGCAGGGGGCCGCGCCGCTCACCTCGCCACCAGTCGTCCTGCCGCTCGTTCTCGGCTCCGTGCTGCTGGTGCTCGGCTACAGAACGCGTGCGCCCGTCGCCGAGGCGTACGACCTCACGAGCGACGAGGACGAGCCACAGACGCGTGACACCGACGCGCCGCGTGCCGACGATCCCGAGGCGGAGTACGACCCGGAACTCAGCCCGCTGGGTGACGCGGACCCGACGGACAGCGACGAACGCGGGTGACACGTCGACCTGATAGTGATTACTGCGAATAGTTCCACGACCGGCGTCAAAAATCGACGGCTTAGACGCTCTGATCGCCGACACGAGTCACCACGGCGGTAAAGAATCGCAGTAATCACTATGAGCCACTGCATCCGGAGTCGTCACGGAGCGGGAGATTCATTACCCCGCCAAACCGTACCACAGTCGTACACCGATGTCAGTACGGCAACGCGTCCCCGAGCAGTTGGTCGGTCCACTCGGGTTCATCTCACTCGCTATCGGCGTAGTCGGACTCGTGGTCGGCTACATCATCACCATCGTCGGGATCACGACGTACTGGAACCTGAACGGACTCGAACTGGCGAACAGCGAGGCACTGATTATCGTCGCCGTCGGTGTCGCCTGTCTCGCTGTCGCGTACGTCGGCTACCGTGGCTTCATGACGTTCGCAACCTGACGACTGGCACGCGACTCTCGCCGGCCGATTCACGACTCCCGACGACCGATCGCTGTCACGGGGTGCCGACAGCGTTTCATACGGTCGTGCGTAGATCGTTACCACCGACGACCGACAGAGAGCACCGCAGCGACGTGATACCGCCCGATACCGCGACAGCCACCGAAAATCACTACGCACGACCGTATCACAACTGATTCCCCGGTGCGGCAACGCAGTTGACACACCACATGCCTGTCGACGTGCGCGACCACCCCGACGCCCCGCCGGTCGAGGAGCTCCAACAGCTCACGCTCGTTCCGGTCGACCCGTCTGAGATTCGGTCCCGGTTCGAGAACGGAGAACAGCTTCGAGAACTGAACGTGCTCGCCGAACGGGACGATCTGTTGGTCAACCTGACGAAGAACCCGCTGGAGGAGGGTGTCAACACCGACGTCGGCGACGCGCTGTACCGCCTGATCCAGCTGTTCGGGACGCCGCAGGTGCCGGGGTTCGAGGCCGGTACCGACGTGTCCGACCGCGAGGACACGACGTTCAAGTACCTCTTCCGTGTCGTCACAGAGGGAGAGTTCGACGACCGACAGCTCCCGGACGAGTGGCTGGTGACGGCGTTCGACTACCGGGTCGGCCTCGGTGTCGGACTCGCCGCGTGGGAGTCCGACGACACCGATCCGGCCGACTACGGGGACGACGTCAACGTGGTCAGTGTGGCGCTGTTGACCAACGTCACGACTGAACCCGTCCAGTGTGAGTACGCCGACAAGTGGTACTGACACCGCCGATCAACGTCCGGTCAGGTGGTGAATCACGGCGAGCACGAGCGTGATCGACGCGACCAACAGCCCGGCGAACACGAACACGACTGCCTGCTCACTGTAGAAGTCGAGCCAGAATCCGCCGTAGGCGATCAGAATCAGCGTCGGCACCGAGAGGAGGAAGAACGCCGAAGAGAGGTACGACGCCAGTGTCGGGTCGTTCGCGTCGTTGGCGTACGTGCCGCGCTCGCGGATCGACTTCTCCCCCGTCGGCACATCTTTCGACGGCATGCGACGGTGTTACGCGGGGAAGGATATAAAACCCGTTCTACAGGTGGCAAGCCGAGTGCCTCGGGACTCGACCCCGAGGCGGTTCACGATCGACCGTATGATACTGTCGGTCGCGAGCGGTCCCGACCGTGTCAGGCTCGGAACGCCTCGACGACCACGGCCAGCAGGAAGCCGAGGAACTGCAGCGGGATCTGGAAGAACAGGAGGAACGTGATCACGTCACGCAGCGGGACGAACAGCGCGAGTCCCCCGGCCGTCCCGATGTCGAGCAGGTAGAACGGGGCGACTTCGAACGCCAGCATCGCGGCCGAGCCGACGGCGAGTGACACGAGCAGCGCAGACACACTCGCACGCATCTGGCCGACGAGCAGCTTCACCAGCACCCCGCCGACGAGCACGGTCACCCCCAACAGCGTCTCGGAGGCCCACGCGGGAGCCAACTCTTGGAGCCGAAACGCGTACATCGCCATCGCGGCGGCGACACCCGTGACGCCACCGACGAACCCGACTGCGGTTCGCCGAGCCAGCGGGTCGCCGTAGCTCGCCTGTCGTGGCCGTACCAGTCCGTCGCGGAGTTGTCTACTGTGCTCCGACATCGAGATCGAACCTCCTGTCACCGAGTACGAATTTGATCGACCCGGACGCTGCCGCCGAGCCGTTCTGAACCACTGCTGTCGCACGCTCCGTCTGCTCCGCCTTGATCGGCACCGTCACTGTCACCACCGCAGACCCGCCGGCCGAGACGGTCGTCTCCGACACCGTCGCTCCGCGGCCGTCTGTCACCGGCTCGTCGGGGTACGGTGGACCGCTGGGGTACACCGTCACCGTCGTGGTCGACGACTCCAGCGGGACCGACAGCGGGTTGTCGACCGTCACGGCGACGGCAATCGCCTCGCCGTCGTCGACGAGCGCGTAGTCCGTCACCGTCGCAGTCACCTCGTCGCGCTGCTGCCACGCGAGTGTGGACTGGAACGTCGCCGCGAACGCGACGCCCGAGACGACGACGACGGCGAGGAGGACACCCAACAGGAGGCGGCTGGAGCGCCGACTCACGGCGTCTCACCTCGGCTGCGCGAGCGGGTGTGAACAGCGTCACGGAGCGGCAGGAATCCGTCCGTGTCACGACTGGGTACCGACCGACGGACGGCTACCGCTTCTCGTTGTCGCATACTCTGCAGTGGGACACTGACGGTGTAAAGCCCTCCGAACTGTTGCGAACGACGAGACAGTTCGGCACACCAGAAGAGCGAACGGCAGACGACCCTCAGTCGTCCGTCGCAGCAGTGCCGACGCCGGCGGTCGTTCCGGCAGCCGGCGACTCGTCGTACAGGTGACACGCCACGTCGCGGTTCTCGACCGGGCGCGGAGCGGGCGTCTCCTCGGCACAGACAGTCTGGAGTTCGTCGTCGAGCAGCGACAGCGCTCGCTCGCGGTCGCCGGACTGGAGCGCGCTGGCGGCGTCTTCCAGCGTGCTCCGTGCCGTCCGGTCCATGTCGAGTGAGTCGAGCGAGACGCGGGTTCCGGAGGTCTGTCGCTCCGTCTCGTTCTGGTACTCTTCGGGCACGTCGAGGGTGAGTCCAGCCTCCAGCAGTTCCCGTTCGGAGTCGGCTTCACTCGGGTCGATCGTCTCCTCGCCGATTTCCTCGCGCTCGATCCGGAGCTTGAACTGGTAGGCGCGCCGGAACGCGTCCTGTGACCCGGCCCAGTCGTCGTCCGGGATGATGTTCGCACACCGCGGGTGGTACCGACAGCCGTCTGGCGGGTTCCGCGGCGACGGCACCTCGCCGGTCGCGTTCGCCCGCCGCCGCTGCTCGCGCATCTCCACGTCGGGCACGGCGTCGAACAACGCCTCCGTGTACGGGTGTTTCGGGTCGTTCACCACGTCGTCTGTCGGCCCCTGCTCGACCATGTTGCCGAGGTACATCACCCCGACGCGCTCGCACATGTACCTGATCAACGAGAGGTCGTGGCTGATGAACAGGTACGTCAGCCCGTACTCCTCTTTCAGGTCCTGCATCAGGTTCAACACGCCCGCGCGGATCGACACGTCCAACATCGACACTGGCTCGTCACACACCACGAAGTCCGGGTCGACGACGAGGGCGCGCGCGATTGCGACACGCTGACGCTCTCCACCCGAGAGTTCCGTCGGGAACGCGTCGAGGTAGACGTCCGCCGGCGCGAGCCCGACGTCCTCCAACACGGTACGGACACGCTCGCGGCGGGCCTCGTACTCCGGCTCGATCCCGTTGATCTTCAACGGCTCTGCGACCGTGTCGTACACGGTCATCCGCGGGTTGAGCGACTCGAAGGGGTCCTGGAAGATCATCTGGACCCGCTTGCGGAACTCGCGTTCCGTCTCGTTCGACATCTCCGTGATGTCCGTTCCGTCGAAGGTGATCTCCCCCTCCGTCGGCGCGTGGAGTCCGACCAGCAGCTTGCCGATCGTCGTCTTCCCACAGCCCGACTCCCCGGCGATGCCGACCACGTCCCCCTGCTCGATGTCGAAGGAGACGCCGTCGACCGCCCGGACTGGCTGTGGCTCCCGGCCGAGGATCGTGTCGACGATCCCCTGTGACTGGTCGAACAGCTTCCGGAGGTTCCGGACCCGTACTAGCGGCTCTGACTCTCGATTGTCTCGTCCGTCCATGTGTGTTCCTCGGCTGCGTCGGCTCGAATCTGTTCGATCTCGTCGATACGGTAACACGCGGTGCGGTGGGCGCGCTCGTCGTCCGTCGCCTCCAGCACCGCAGTGCCGGTGGCTGCTGCGTCGTACATCGGCGGGTGGCTGGTGTGACACTCCTCGACTGCGAACGGACACCGCTCGCGGAACCGACAGCCGGCGTCGGGGTCCTGCAGCTTCGGCGGCGTCCCCGGAATCGAGACGAGGTCCTGCTGTGCCTCGGTGATCGTCGGGAAGGAGTTCTTCAACCCCAGCGTGTACGGGTTCGCGGTGGCGTCGAAGATGTCCTCCTTCGGACCGCTCTCCATCACCTTCCCGCCGTACATCACTGCCATCCGGTCACAGATCTCCGCCATCACGGAGATGTCGTGGCTGATCACGATGATCGAGACGCCGAACTCCTCTTGGATCTGCTCGAGCTCTTCGAGAATCCGGTCTTGGATGATCACGTCCAGCGCCGTCGTCGGCTCGTCGGCGATCAACACGTCCGGGTTACACGACATCGCCATCGCGATGACGGCCCGTTGTTTCATCCCGCCGGAGAACTGGTGGGCGTAGTCGTCTGCTCTGTCCGGCTCGATGCCGACGCGTTCGAGGAGGTCTCTGGCGCGCTGGTACGCCTCCGCCTCGGGCGTCTCCGGCTCGTGGCGGACGATCGACTCCACGATCTGGTCGCCCACCTTGTACACCGGGTTCAGCGCGTTCATCGCGCTCTGTGGGATGATTGCGATGTCGCGCCACCTGATGTCTCTGATCTGGGTGCTCGACAGCTCCGCGAGGTTCGTCATGCCGTCCTCCCGGACCGGCACGTCGTCGTCCTCGATTGCCTCCCGTGTCGGCTCACCGTCCGACCCCTCCCACCGCGGGATGGTGCCGTCGTACCACACTTCGCCGCGCTCGATGTAGCCGTTGTTGTCCAGCAGGTGGATCAGGCTCTTCGCCAGCGTGGTCTTCCCACAGCCGGACTCCCCGACCAGCCCGTACGTCTCGCCAGCCTCGATACTGAACGTCGCGCCGTCGACCGCGTGGACCGCAGAGCCGCCCTCGACCGCGTACCGCACCGCCAAGTCGTCGATTTCCAGCACCGTCCGCCCGTCACCGTCGTGAGATGGTGTCGATACCGACATACTGTCACCGTTGTGGGTTCGTCACGTCCTCCATCGAGAACCCGACGAAGTAGAACGCCGCAGCAGTCAGCGTGAGCGCGACCCCCGGCGGGATCAGCCACCACGGCGCTTGGAAGACGTAGCCGTTGTTCTGGATGTTCTGGAGCATGATCCCCCACGACTGGGCGGTGAAGTCCGCCAGCCCGAGGTATGCCAGCGACGCCTGTCCGAGGATGGCCGCCGCGGCGTCCTGTGCGAGGAACACGAACGACAGCGGCAACACGTTCGGCAGGATGTGCCGGAACATGATCCGCGTGTCGGAGGCTCCTGCGACTTTCGCAGAGTCGACGTACGACCGCTCTTTGAGAGAGAGTGTCTCCCCACGTATCGTGATACAGTTGTTGAGCCACGAGGTGACGGCGATTCCGATGATGATGTTCGTCGTGGTGATGCCACGGATCGCCACGAGAACGATCAGGAACGGGAGGAACGGCAGCCCGTACATGATGTCGACGATCCGCTGGATCGTCTCGTCGATCCACGTGTCACCGTAGAACCCGGAGATCAGTCCGAGCGGCACGCCGATCAGGCTCGACAGGATGCCGGCCGCCAGCCCGATGTACATCGCCGTCCGCGTCGAGTGGATCGTCAGCGACAGAATCCCCTGTCCGGCGGAGTTCGTCCCCAGCGGGGCAAAGAACGGGTCGCCGAACGCCGGCGGGTGCGGCAGCGACCGCACCTGTTCCG
>CAKZQY010000160.1 GCA_937142015.1 uncultured Halobacteria archaeon | reverse complement strand
TATCGTTCGCGGGGGGTCCGCGTTCGGAGGGCGCGTGTATCGTTCGCGGGGGGTCCGCGTTCGGAGGGCGCGTGTATCGTTCGCGGGGGGTCGCGTGGAGGGGTGGGGTGTACACGTGGAGCGGGGTGATCCGCTTGGGTGAGAGCGGCAGGGTCGGGGTGTGGCCTGCCAGTCCGGTGCGGGGGCAGCGCGACGGACCGGCTGGGCCAGTCGGCCGGACTGCGGTAGGTGACACGGCGAGGCTCGACGGGGCAGGCCGATCCTCGCACGAGACCACCGACAGCCCGTGGGTGGCAGCCGAAACTGCCAGCGAGCGCGACGAGGGCACGTCCGTCGCCGGGTCCGACCAGCCGCGGGGAGTGGTCAGGGGGGTCAGCGTCCGAGGGGGGTACACTCGGAGTGGGTGGCGGCCGGTTCGGTCGCGGCGGCGGCCTGCGCCTCGTCGCACTTCTTCGTACACACTTCGGGTAGTTGACTGGTCTGTGCCACCACACAGAGACGGCGCGAGAGGGTGCGTCTGCGTGTGCAGACGAGTCGGCGTCTGACGCCGAAGTCTGCACTGTTAGACTCGGCGCTCGCCGGCCGCGTCTGGACACACAGAAACTGGGGTTTTCCCGTTGGTGGCCGTCAACTGAGAGTATATGCCACTCCACGCGCCGACCGTCCGCCACGTGCTCTCGTGTCCACCCACACGTGACGGACGATGCCCGCGCGACGACGGCCGAAACAGTTGTCACGACCGCGACCCGTGCCCCGACAGTCGAGCTGGGTCCACTGGCCACGTGCCACGCTCGAGTGACCACGGGTCACGCTCGACCGACCGCGAGTCACGCTCGAGTGACCACGAGACGAACGGTCGACACTGTCTCGGTCTGTCACCACAGCTACGTGGTAGCACGGTACCACAGTTACGTGGTAGCACGGTACCACAGCTACGTGGCAGCACGGTACCACAGCTACGTGGCAGCGTGGCACCACGATTACGTGACAGCACGGTACCACAGTCACGTGGCAATACGGCACGACAGTTACGGGCCAGCCTCGCAGGGGGCGGTGCATCGTGACGACAGAGAACAGAGACGCCGCGGAGGACGACGCCGTCACCAGCGACCTCTCCTGTCTAGACGAGGACGGCGTCGTCGAGGCGTACACCGTGCCTGCGGTCGCGTTCTGCGTGGAGGAGGAGACGGCGACAGTAGTCGCAGTCAACACGGCGTTCGCGGCGACTGGGGGGGCGTCAGAGCCGGGAACGGCGGTCGACCGCTCGCTCGCGGGCGTTCTCGACGCACGACTCGCAGACGCGGACGGTGCGGCGGTGGCCGACCGACTCCGGACGGACGGGCGCGTGGATCGGACCGTCCAGTTCGCTGTCGACAACGGTGCAGACGGGCGGTACCTCCCCCGTGTCGTCCGCGAGGAGACCGACGAGTGTGGCCACCTTCTGTTCGTCGGGCTCCCGAGTGACGGTGATCTCGGAGAGCCACTGGCCGAGGAGCGGACTGCCGAAGAGACTGCGTCGGCGACAGAGACGACCGCAGAAGAGACCACATCGGCGACAGAGACACCAGCGACGGACTCGAGTGCGGACCAGTCGGAGGCCGTCGCACACGTCGTGAGCCACGATCTCAGGAACCCGTTGGACGTAGCGAAGGCACACCTGCGGCTCAGCCGCGACGTACACCCGGAAGACGAACACCTCCAGCGGGTGGAACAGGCTCACGGACGGATGGAGCAGATCATTCAGGACGTGTTGACACTCGCGCGTGGAGAGCGAGCAATCTCACCGTCCGCGGGCGTAGAGATGGACGCTGTCGTCAGAGACGCGTGGGAGAGTGTGGCGACCGACGACGTGACGTTCGAGGTCTCGGCGATGCCGACGGCGACTGCCGACCGACCGCGCGTAGAGCGACTCGTGGAGAATCTCCTCCGGAACGCCGTCGACCACGCCGGCCCAGATCCGACGGTCCGTGCCGGCGGACTGACAGACGGCGATGGGTTCTACATCGCCGACGACGGTGACGGTGTGCCGCCTGCAGACCGCGAGGCCGTCTTCGAGCCGGGTTACTCCGCCAGCGGCGACGGCACCGGACTCGGACTCGCCATCGTCCGGCGGATCGCCGCCGCCCACGGCTGGTCAGTCGCCATCGAGGACAGCTGGGACGGCGGCGCTCGGGTGGAAGTGCGCTTCGACGGTGGCGAGGACGCCGGTGACAGCAACGGTGAAGGGGAGACAGACGTGAACGGTGCAGCCGAAGACGACGACAGCAGTGAGAGTGGTAGGGACACCGACAGCACAGCCGACACGAGCGAGCCGTGATCGACACCGCGACACACACCGAGACAGAGCCGTGACAGACGAGACACTGCAGTCAGACACGTCGTACAGCACCCAGAGAGACCGACTCGAAACCTGCCCGTACGGCCTCTTGACGGTGCGGGACGGCACCGTCGTCGCATCGAACGATCCGGCGGCGTCGCTTTTGAACGCCGACCGAGCACAGATTCGCGGGACCGACATCGCCGACGCGTTCCCGATGTCTGTCGAGTCGACGCTCCCGCGACTGTTCGCCGACGGTACTCCGACGGAGACACACGAGTTCGAGGAGTACTACCCGGAACTCGAACGCTGGCTCGCCGTCACCGTGCGACCGGTCGGGACTGGAGACAGTACGGGAGGCGACGACACGGTCGAGAGTGACATCGAGAGCGACGACACGGTCGAGAGTGACACCGAGAGCGACGACACAGACGGGAGCGACGTCGAAGTCGGCGGCGCGGCGGGCCCCGACGGGACAGAGTCGGAGAGTGGAGACGAGTCGACTAGTCCGGCAGTCGCAGACATCTACGTCGAGGACGTGACCGAGCGTGTCACGGCAACCAAGCGTGCGGCGGAGCTCCGCGAGGAGGTCGAGGAGGTGTTGTTCGTCACGGACCTGCTGTCGGAGGTGTTGGTCGGTCTCGTCGACGCGACGGACAGGGAGGAGGTGACGGAGACGATCTGTCGGAAGCTCGGCGAGACGGACGCCTACGAGTTCGCGTGGCTCGGCGAGCGCGAGCCGGGTGGTGGCCCGCTCCGCGTGGAGGCGTCGGCGGGCGACACTGGCGAGGTGTTCAGACAGGTGCAGGACCACCTCGCGGAGACGCCGGAGCGGGCGGCTGTCGAGCGCGGCACTGCGCGCGTCATCCAGCCGATCACCGAGGCGGACAACGTCCCCGCGCCGATCCGTCAGGCCGCGTTCGCGGACGGTATCCAGTCGTTCGTCGCGGTTCCGCTCACCTACGGCGACACTGTCTACGGCGTCGTCGGGGTGTACGCCTCCGGGAAGGACGCCTTCTCCGAGCGAACCCGCCGGACGTTCGAGACGCTCGGCTCGATGGCCGGCTTCGCTATCAACGCCGCGCGCAACCAGACGCTGCTGTTCGCCGATACGATCACGGAGTTCACCTTCGACGTGACGGACCGTGACGCGCCGCTGGTCGGACTCTCGACGGAGTTCGACGCGACGTTCTCAGTCGACGGGACGGTGCCGCAGGGCAGAGAGGCGGTCGTCTGTTACCTCACGGCGACCGACTGTGACCCCGAGGCGGTCGTCGCGCACCTCGACAGACACGACGGCGTGGCGGACGCACGCGTCGTCGCGGACGGCGAGGGCGAGGAGACGGCACGCTTCCAGGTGACACTCGGCGAGGAGACGCCGCTGCAGACAGTCGCCACGCTCGGCGTGACAGTCGGCGGTGCGACGTTCGAGGACGGGACGGGACGCATCCGCGTGGAACTCCCGTCGGGTGAAGAGGTCCGGCAGGTCGGCGAGGCGATCAGACGCCGGTTCGACGCCGACACTGTGGCGAAGGTGGAACGCGACCGACAGGTGACGACTGCCGGCGACCTCCGCGAGGAACTGGGATCGGTGTTGACGGACCGGCAAGAGACGGCGCTGCGGACAGCGTACCTCGCTGGCTACTTCGAGTCCCCGCGCGACAGCACTGCCGAAGAAGTGGGTGAGGCGCTCGACATCACCGGCTCCACGCTCCTCCACCACCTCCGCACCGGCCAGCGAAAGCTGCTGGACGCCTACTTCGAGGCTGACGACCCCGAACGGGTGGACACGACGACTGGACTCCGCTCTGGGAACGTCGG
>CAKZQY010000159.1 GCA_937142015.1 uncultured Halobacteria archaeon | reverse complement strand
GAGACGGACGTCGTTTCGACGAGCTCGGGACCTGTCGTGGTCTCTGCCTGCCTCGTCGACGCGTAGAGATCGGCGAGCGACGGGTTCTCCAGCAGTTCTGCGAACGTCGGAATGCCAGTGATCGCTCCCGTGGCTCCCGCGTTTCGCACGTGTTCCGTGTCGTAGCCCATGCTGTGTAGAGTTACGAAACTAGAAAAATAAGCGTTGCCGCCGAGCCGGGAGACTGTCGTGGTCACGACTCCGAGTCCACTTCGACATCTCCCGGGTCTGTCTCCGAGACAGACGAGTTCTGACTCCCCTCTCCCCCGATGTAGTTGTCGGCTCTCGACTGTGTTCCGTTGGAACAAAAAGGAGGTCGGGGACGCGTCGGATCGGGTGTGCCGCTGTTGACACGAGGGGTGCTATCGTCACCGATGGTGTCTCGAAAGACACTCGGGCACTTATTCACAAGATGCATCTCAGAAAGCATACAAACGAGCGAACAGAACTGGGTGTCGATGACATCACAGAGACCGTCGTCTCGGACACTCGCCGCCGGCGTGGGAGGAGTCGTCCACGCAGCAGTCGCCGGACTCTTGTGGACTCAGTTCGGGTTCGAGAACCTCCTCACGCTACTCGGCTCCGAGACACTGTACGCGACGTACGCACTGGGCGGAATGGTCCTCACTGGAGTGATTCCAGTTGCGCTGTCGCAGTGGCGCGGGACCGCTACGCCACTCCTCTTCGTCGCCGGTGCGTTCGTCCTCGCGGCACTCGGGACGTGGACGACAGTTCGGCAGGGCCTGACGCCAGTCGGCCCGACACCGTTCGGATGGTACGTATTGCTGTGGCCTGCTGTCGTCGCTGTGGCCGGCACTGTCGGTGAGATCGAGCTACGTGCGCGTCGGTATCGTCTCGCGTGACCGACAGTATACCGCGAACACGTCGGCCGGCAGTACTCGCGGGATCTCTCTTTGTCGCCTTCCGACGGTGCCAGTACCGAGACGCGGAGTGACGCGTTCCCGATCACCTGTTCGGTCCGAGACGTTCGAACAGGCCCTCCACCTGGTCGACGAACCACTGAGCGCTCCGGTCGCGGGGGCGGGATCGCTCGACAGCGACCGTGGCCCGGACGCGGCCCGGTGTTCCAGACAGAACAACGATACGGTCCGAGAGCACAACAGCCTCCTCGATATCGTGAGTCACGAACAACACTGTCTTCTCGGTGCTGCTCCAGATGTCGAGCAGTTCACGCTGTAGCCGCCGACGCGTCTGCATATCCACGCTTCCGAACGGCTCGTCCATCAGGAGGACATCCGGGTCGACTGCCAGTGCGCGCGCCAGCCCGACGCGCTGTTTCATCCCGCCGGAGAGCTCCTTCGGATACGCGTCGGCGAACTCGGACAACCCGACGAGGTCGAGCATCTCACTGGTTCGCTCCCGTCGCGTTGCGTCTGGCACTCCCTGCTCTACCAGCCCGAAGGCGACGTTCTCCTCGACAGTCAGCCACGGGAACAAGTGGTACGCTTGAAACACTGTCCCTCGGTTCGGGGCAGGTCCTCGAACCGGCTCCCCAGCGACCGTAATCTTGCCACTCGACGGTGACTCCAGCCCACTCACGAGTCTGAGTAGCGTCGTTTTCCCGCAGCCCGAGGGACCGAGTACAGTGACGAACTCACCAGATCCGATCTCCAGCGATACGTCCTGAAGCGCCGTGGTGGTTCCACTCTCTCCCCCGTACTGCATAGACACCCCGTCGACGATAATTTCTGCGTCTCCCCTGTAACTCATGGTTGCCAGTCGAGGAGATACGCACGAAGTCGTCTCACAGCCCAGTCGCTGAGGAGAAACACCGCGCTGATTGTCAACATGTACGCGATACTCCGTGCCATCGCAAGGTTGTTGGCGCTCGTGATGATCTCGTAGCCGACACCGGGCGCACCGAACAGCTCGGCGGCAATCACCATCATCCAGCACTGACCGACACTCGTGCGCACACCAGTCAGAATCTCTGGTAGGGCGTCTGGAATCACGACTCGCCACAGCAGCCGGCGATCACTGTCGACACCGAGTGTCGCAGCGACCTCCATCAGATCACGTGATGCGTTCTCCACGCCCTCGTAGGCGTTGTAGAACGTAATCCAGAGTGCTCCGATGAACACGATAAACGCTGCACCAGAGTGACCGAGTCCGAGCCAAATGATGGCGAACACGATCCACGCCAGCGGCGGAATCGGCCGGAGTACCCGCACAACGGGGGTGAGGACATCGTCGACGACCTGACTCCAGCCCATACCGACACCGAGCACGCCGCCGGCTACGACGCCGACAACGACACCGGGGACGTAGTGTAGCAGACTCTCGCCGAGATGAACGAACAGCTGACCAGTCACCAGTTCTGTCCACAGCGCACCCGCTACGTCGTCGGGTGTCGGCAACAGGTACGACGGGACCTGACCGCCCGCCACCCACCAGACCGCGAGGAACCCAGCAGTTCCCGCGAGCCCACGCCACAGCCGTGTCAGATTCCATCGCCGGCCGAACGCAGCCGTGGTTGTCGGCTCGGAGCGACTCTGAGACGAGTTCGCTGCTGGATCGAATTCGGTGGCCATCCTACTCGGCGATACTATCGTACAGCGACTGCTCGAAGATCTTGTCGTTGGATACCTCACTATCGACCTGACCGAGCTCCGCCATCTGCTCGACGAACAACTGCGTGCTACCCGTGATCTGTGCAGGGTCGCTGATGTAGTTCGACGCCTTCGAGTCGAGAGCTCTCCGGGCGATTTTCGTCGGGAGCTTGTCGCCTTTGGCCTCGCTCACGGCCTCCGCGGCGATCTGTGACTGTTCTTGGATGATCTCGGTGGCACGTGTGTGCCGCTCGACGACGGACTTTGCGATGTCCGGGTTGTCGTTCCAGAGCCGGTCGTGCATGAACATGATGCCGCCTGGCTGCCCGGACATGAACGAGCCCGCCCACGTGATGCGCTCGAAGGGAGCGCCCTTCGCTTCGAGCGCAGTCGGGATGGGCTCCATGATGACAGTGCCGTCGACGTTGCCGGAGAGCAACGAACGCTTGACAGGGCTGCCACCAGCCATTGGCTCGATATCGACGAGGTCGGGAGAGACGCCGAGTTCCTCGCGGAGCCAGTACTGGAGCAGAATGAACGCGACGCTGCCCTTCGGGAAGGTACTGAACTTGAACTTCCGGCCTTCCTCCTCACGGAAGGCCTGGAAGGCGTCGGCACCGTGTTCGTCCCAGAGAGCAGCGAAGTCCTCGTGTCCGAGCACGACGAATCCGTTTTCGTGGTTGGCAGCTGTGACTTTCCCCGGGATGCCCTTGCTCTTCATCTTGATCGCGGGGGTGATACCGATGAACGCGAGGTCGATGTCACCGTCGGAGTACGCTGAAACGATGGTGAGGCCTTTGTTGGCGAAGTTCGTGGCTTCGACATCCGGCTCGAGCTCCTCGAAGTACCCCTCGTGATTCATCACGTGGTACTGGAGGAACGGGAACGGTGGCTTGAACGCGATGTTGAGTGTATCCATGGAGCTGCCGCCTCCGCCAGGCAGTGAGGTACAGCCGGAGAGTCCGCTGAGTGTGCCGACGCCAACTGCTGTGCCGGTCTTCACAAGGAACTGTCGGCGGCTCTGGGAAGGTGCCACATCGACCCGATCCAGGTTCTTAGGCTCGCCTAATTTAGGCATGCCTAAAACAAGCGACGAGGGGGTAATATAGCTTTATGTTTCAGCCGTAGACGCGTGGGGAAGTCACCGACGACGTTCGAGACAGCACTTGCTGGAACCGACACACTCCTCATCCACGCGCCCGCATTCGGCGTTGAACACGTCTCAAACGACGAGAGCCCGCTGGGAGCCGTTCGTGAGGAGGCACCCGATCAGGCAAAACAGGAAGCGACCGAAGACCAGACGAGACGGGAGACGACCGAGGATCACGAGCGCGCGACAGAGGCAGCGGAGTCTGACGGGCGCGGTGTTCGGTGAGGCGACTTCCTGTCGGTGCTCGTCGAGATACACTCGTGATCGGGGGTGTGGCGAGCGCCCGACCCGCGGTCAGGCCAAGTCTTTCAGCCGGCTGTCCCGAAGGACGGATTGCAACACGATATCGGTGTCCTGAACCAACCGATGCTCAAGATAACTGCCTTCACCTCGACCACCACCAGTCCGAGTCGATTCGACGACACCGAGGAACGCCTGCTCTTTCAACAGCTCGTACACACGGTGCTCGCTGAGCGTCTTCGCATCAGCTTTCGTTGTCGTCGCTTGGTAGTGTTTGTAAATTCGGTTGGTCGAGAACCCGTCCTCGGTTGGATTCTCTTCGGTGAGCAGCGCGAGAGCGTAGAGGATGAATTTGACTTGCGTCGTCGATCCGCGAAGGAGTTCCTCGAACCGATCGACTTCAGCCCACTCCTGAGCGTTGTGAACGTGTTCCTCGGTCACCGTATCGGCGTCGTCTCGCTCGGCTAGTTCGCCCGCGTGACGGAGAATTTCGATGGCCTTTCTGGCGTCGCCGTGTTCCTGAGCGGCGAGTGCCGCCGTCAACGGGATCGCGTCGCTCGAGAGAACACCATCGTGGAACGCGTCCCGACGGTGCTTCAGAATCTCGCGTAGTTGATTCGCGTCGTAGGGTTGGAAGACGAATTCTTCCTCACGGAGACTTGACTTGACGCGCTCGTTCAACTGGTCGCGGTACTCGATCTTGTTGCTGACTGCGATGACGCCGAGGTGACACTCGGCTTTCCCCGATTCCCGGGCACGCGACAACTGCATGAGAATATCGTCGTCGTCGAGTCGATCCACCTCGTCGAGGATGACGATGACAGACTCGTAGGCTGTATTCAGGATCTCCCAGAGGTAGTCGTAGTACTCACCACTTCCGATCCCTGCGCGCGGAATATCGAAGTCTGTCTCGTCCGTCTCGTTGAGTGAACGAGTCACCGTCCGAGCAACACGCGTCTGTGTGTTGTGCTGCGCGCAGTCGACGTAAACCGCGCCGACGGACAGACCGTTCGACACCGCGGCTCGCCGAGCTCGTCCAGTGACGTGACGAGCAACGAGTGACTTCCCAGTTCCCGTCTTGCCGTAGATAATGACGTTGTTAGCTGATAGCAGGCACTAAGCCCCCACCCTCAAGGAGCGAACGGAGTGAGCG
>CAKZQY010000158.1 GCA_937142015.1 uncultured Halobacteria archaeon | reverse complement strand
ACGTGGGCGGTCGGCGGTGGTGTTGTCACGTGGGCGGTCGGCGGTGGTGTTGTCAGACACGACGATCACTCCGCCACCGCGAACTCGATCCCCGGCGCGGGGTCGTAGCCGTGGAGTTGCACGTCCTCGAACGTCAACTCGTCGAGGGGCACGTCTGCGACCTCGATCTCCGGTCGCTCGCGGGGTTCACGCGCCAGCTGTCGCAGCAGTCCCGGCACGTGGTCCTGTCGTTGTGTCCCCGACGGCTCTGGCGGCGCGGTCTCTGCGATCCAGTCTGCAACCTCGCGGAACCCAGTCCGGTCTCGAACCGCAGCGACCCGCTCCTGCAGTTCGGCGAGGCTGTCGGCGTACCAGTCCCCACGCTCGCCGGCTCCACAGTAGACGTGCGCGTCGACGATGGTGTGTGCGAACGTCCCGGGTTCGAACCCGGTTCGCTGTGCGACCGCCGTCAACAGGAGCGAGTAGGCGGCGACGTTGAACGGGATACCGAGCGCGATGTCCCCCGAGCGCTGTGTGAGGTGGAGGTTGAGCCGGTCACCCTGCACGTTGAACACGAACGTGTAGTGACACGGCGGAAGCGTCGACACCGCGGCGTTGGCCGGATGCCACGCCACGACGACGATGCGCCTGGAGTGTGGCGACTCACGCAGCGTGTCGAGCACGTACTGAATCTGATCGAACGTGCGGCCGTTCTCGTCCTCGCTCACCCACCGGTGGCTGTCGTCCGGCCACGCCTCTCCCTCCAGCCCGGACTCGGGGACGGGGTACCGCCGCCAGAAGCGTCCGTACGCCGTGTCGAGACGACCCGCCTCGTCTGCCCACGCGTCCCAGATACCCGTCTCCTCGCGCAGCGAGCGCACGTGTTCCTCCCCGGAGAGGTACCAGAGGAACTCGTGGATCAACGACTCCCACCGGAACCCCGAGAGGTCCTTCGTCGTGAGCAGCGGGAACCCCTCGTCGAGGTCCACCTCGTACGTCTCCGAGAACGAGGAGATCGTGTCGACTCCCGTCCGGTTCGGCTTGTGACGACCGCCCGACAGCACCCGCTCGACGGTGTCGAGATACTGCTGCATCCTGTCTGCCTCCGACCGGACTCGGCTTAACTCTGTCTCCGCGTGCTGTGAGCGCGGGTCCGCCGGCGCGTGCTACGTGCTGTGAGCGCAGGTCCGCCGGCGCGTGCCACGTGCTGTACAAGTGCCTCCGCCGCCGCGCGTACCCATCGACACAACCACAGCGTGCGCCCGCCCCGCGTACCCGCCGTGACACAACCACAGCGTGCGCCCGCCGCGCGCACCCGCCGTGACACAACCACAGCGTGCGCCCGCCCCGCGTACCCGCCGTGACGACCCTCACAGCGTGCGCCCGCCGCGCGTACTCACCGTGAGGACGACCACCAGCGGGTCGTCTCGGGGGCCGCGACCGGTGGATCGACAGTTTACCTCGGGTAAACAGTGTACGCGACTCGTCACACCCGCTGGTACCACTCTCGTCGTATAGTTTTCTCGTCACTCTCTCCGGGACCTGTCGCCCTCGAAACTATCATTATTAATGTTTGTGGCCGAGAACGGCGGCTGTGACCCCGGAGAACGCCGTTTCGTCCGACGGTAGTTAGTTTACAACGGCGGTTGTGAAAACCGTGGGCATTAAGAACTACTGTCACGAACAGTGGCGTGGATGTCTGACAGCAATTCACACAGCCGTGGTGTCTCGCGGCGTCGGTTCGTGAAAGCGGCCGGTGCGTCGGGAGCGGCCTACGGACTGGCAGGCTGCGTCGGCGGCGGCGGCGGCAGCACAGCGACACCGACAGAGTCGGACCAGATCAGCACAGAGCCACCGTCCAGCGACGTGACGGTCCAACTGGCGACGGACTCCAACTTCAAGAGTGCCGGCGACGCCATCGTGGAGACGATGCGGGAGAATGGTGGGCTCCCGGACACGGTCTCCATCGAGTGGACCGCCGGCTCCTTCGAGAGCGGGGACCGTCAGGCGAAGTACCAGCAGCTCCTGAACGCGGGCAACACCTCCCCGACCATCATGATGATGGACAACGGGTGGACGATTCCGTTCATCGCCCGCAACCAGCTGGCCAACCTCTCACAGGCGCTTCCGGACTCGATCACCTCCACGGTGAAGGAGGACTACGTCCAGACGATGGTCGCCACTGCCACCGGATCGGGGGGAGACCTGTACGCGATTCCGCTGTTCGCGGACTTCCCGACGATCCAGTACCGGAAGGACGTGCTCCGGGAGGCTGGCTACTCCGACTCCGACTTCCAGAAGTGGGCGACGGAGCCGATGAAGTGGTCGGAGTTCTCGACAGTGATCGCCGACGGCAAGGAGGCTCTGTCGGGAATGCTCAGCGGCTCGAAGTCCGCGCAGGGGTTCAACTGGCAGGGGAAGGCGTACGTCGGCCTCGCCTGCTGTGACTTCGTCGAGTTCATGGGCACGTGGGGCGGCTCGTACTTCGGCGACTTCGACAACCTGTTCGGCCCGGTCGGCGACCGGCCGATCACGGTCGACGAACAGCAGGTCGTCGACGCGATCAAGATGATGCGGACGTTCATCTACGGCTCCGAGGACCCCGTCGCGCTCGACGGCTACGAGCAGATCTCCCCGAAGGACGTCGTCTCCTACACGGAGGAGCCGTCCCGCAAGCCGTTCACGAACGGTCGCGCGGTCGCACTGCGCAACTGGCCGTACTCCATCAACATCAACGGGACGGAGGAGAACTTCGGCGAGGATCTCGGCGTGATGCCGGTGCCGTTCCACACCTCTGCCAGCGACTCGAAGTACGGGCCGGAGATCGGCGGCTCTACGTCCGCGCTGGGCGGGTGGCACCTCGCGCTCAACCCGAACGCGCCCGCAGAGAAGAAACAGGCTGCGCTCCAAGTGTTCCAAGCGCTCCAGACCGACAAGGTGCGGCTGGACATGTTCGAGATCGGTGGCTGGATTCCGCCGATCCCGGACCTGATCAACACGGAGCAGACCCAGCAGCTCGACCTGATCGGTCGGTACGTGGACACCCTGCAGGTGGCCAGCGAGAACGCGGTGCCGCGCCCCGTCACGCCCGTCTGGCCACAGCAGTCTAGCAAGGTGTCTCAGGAGGTCAACGCCTCACTCCGTCAGAAGAAGTCGCCGTCTGACGCGATGTCCACCCTGAAGGAGTCGCTGAACTCCATCGAACAGGCGGGCGGCAGCTAGAGCACTGTTCGGCGACCGCCAGACGGAGAGTGCGGCTCTCTCCGACCGCGGTGGCCGGAACCATTATATTTGACAAATGATACCACACGACGATGGCAACTGAACGATCCGAGGGGGTGACGGAGAAGTCCGGGCCGTACGTGGCGTTCGTCCGGTGGATGGAGAACCTCACCGAGACGCAGTTCGCGTACTTCCTGTTGACGCCCGCGCTGCTGCTGTTGGGAGTCGTGGCGTTCTGGCCGTTGCTCCAGACGTTCCAGCTGTCCCTGTTCGCCGACAACATCACCGGCAGTGCGACTGTCGGCAACTTCGTCGGCTTGGAGAACTACGTAGCGATTCTCACAGGGGAGCGCAACGCGTTGATGCCCTCACCGTTCCTCCCAGAGACACTGACGGTTGGCGCACTGTTCACGAGCGCGCTGACGGTGACACTGATCTTCACCATCACCAGCGTGTTCTTCGAGACACTGATCGGCTTCGGTCAAGCTCTGGTGTTGAACCAGGACTTCAAAGGCCGCCGGTGGGTTCGGGTAGCGATCATCATCCCGTGGGCGATCCCGATCGTGGTGCAGGGGATGATCTTCTACCTGTTCTTCGCACCCAACGTCGGTCTGTTCGTCGGCGAGGGGGCACTCTCCTTACAGGGGTTGGGCATCCTGTCGGACTCGCCACTACAGACGGCCCAAGACTCGACACTGATCGTGATCGTCGCAGACATCTGGAAGACGACGGCGTTCATGGCGTTGTTGATCCTCGCCGGGCTCCAGAGTGTCAACCGCGATCTGTACGACGTGGCCCGCGTGTCGGGCGCGTCCCCGTGGCAGCGCTTCAAGATGATCACACTCCCCATCGTGCTGCCGACCGTGCTGGTTGCGATGCTGTTCCGCACGATCCAGGCGATGCGGGTGTACGGCATCATCGAGGCGACGAACGTCGGCTGTAACACGCTCCCGTCGCTGTCGTGTCTGGTCATCTCGTCGTTCTTCGGCGGGACGCGACTCGTCGGCACGGCGGCGACGGTCGCGTTCCTCACGGCCGCCGTCATCGCTCTCGTGGTGATGGTGTACATCGTGTTCTACGCACAGGAGGACGTGGAATGACCGACGCACAGGAGGACCGAAATGACTGACGACACACACGCGAGCACGTCAGCACACGACGACGGAGACGCACAGGGGAGTGAGTCGCTCCGCACGGGCGGCGGTGACCCGGTCCGCGCGGGCGGCGGGACACAGACAGGGTCGGCACGCGCCGATGGCGGCACACGGACGGGGTCGGCACGCGCCGACGGCGGCACACAGACCGGATCGGCACGCGCCGACGGCGTCGGGACGGCAACCGGGCCGGCAGGCGACGCGGAGTTGAAGCGGAGCGTCGTCCAGCGGTGGGTCGACAGCACGATCTCCGACCCGGAGAAGGCGTACCGCGCGATGTTCTACGTGGCGACGCTGTTCTTCCTCGTCACGACGCTGTTCCCGTTCTACTGGATGCTGGTCGTCGCGGTGACGGAGGGGAGCAACTACGCGCTGCTGCCGCCGACGTTCACGCTCGCGCCGTTCGTCGAGGTGTTCGTCCAGATCAACTTCGCCCGCTACATGTTCAACAGCCTGTTCCTCGCCACGGCGACGACGGCGCTGGTGTTGCTGTTGGCGAGTCTGGCGGGGTACGTGTTCGGCAGACTCCGGTTCCCCGGCCGGCGACCGCTGATGCTTCTGATCTTGGCGATCAGCTACTTCCCGCCGGCGGCGTTCTTCCTGCCGCTGTTCCAGCTGTTCACGGGCAACGTGTTCCCGTGGTTCGAGCTGTACAACACGCCCGGAGCGCTGATCCTGCCGTTCTCCTCGCTGTTCATGCCGCTGTCGATCTTCATCCTCACCACCTTCTACGGGCAGATTCCGGACGGCCTCGAAGACGCGGCCCGCGTCGAGGGGACGACCCGGCTGGGCGCGCTGTTCCGCGTGATCGTCCCCCTCTCGGCACCGGGGGTCGCCACCGCGGGCGTGCTCACGTTCATCGCCGTCTACAACGAGTTCTTCTTCTCGTTCCTGATGACGGACGGCGGCGCGAAAGACTGGGCCCCCATCGTCGGCGGGCTGATCCAGCTCCAGCGGGCAGGACAGTTCGAAGTCACGTTCAGCGTGATGGCGGCCGGCAGCATCGTCGCGGTGTTGCCGGTGACGCTGCTGGTCGTGATCGCACAGGAGAAGATCGTCAGCGGCCTCACCTCGGGAGCACTCAAGGAGTGATCAACGTATGGCACGAGTCACACTCGACGGCGTCACCAAGCGCTACGACGACGTAACGGCAGTCAACGACATGAACCTCGACATCCGCGACGGGGAGTTCGTCACCCTCGTCGGCCCGTCCGGCTGCGGGAAGTCGACGACGATGGAGACGGTCGCGGGGCTCACGAAGCCGACGGAAGGCTCCGTACACATCGGCGACCGCGAGGTGACGAACCTCCCGCCGAAGGACCGCGGGATCTCGATGGTGTTCCAGAACATCGCGCTGTTCCCGCACATGGACGTGTACGACAACATCTCCTTCGGCCTCCGCCTGCGCGACTTCGACGACGAGGAGATCGAACGTCGTGTCGAGGAGGCGGCGGAGATCGTCCAGATGGGCGGGATGTTAGACCGGATGCCCGACGAGATGTCCGGCGGTCAACGGCAGCGTGTCGCTATCGCCCGTGCGCTCGTCCGGCAGCCGGACGTGTTCCTGATGGACGAGCCGCTGGCGAACCTCGACGCCAAGCTCCGGGTGTCGATGCGGACGGAGCTCCAGCGACTCCACAAGGAACTGGACACGACGATCATCTACGTCACCCACAACCAGGCGGAGG
>CAKZQY010000157.1 GCA_937142015.1 uncultured Halobacteria archaeon | reverse complement strand
ACCACAATATCCCAACGTGGGAATCCCACGACTTCAGTCGTGTGGAGGAAGTCAAAGTCCACCGCTCGCTACGTCACGTCCCACGAGTCGCTACGTCACGTCGTAGGAGAGCACGACACCGTCGTCGACACGCTGTACGTCTTCGAGCGTCAACTCTGGGAAGGCCTCGCGGTCGAGGAACCCGTCGCCGTCCGCGAGCGTCGGGGCCTCGCGGCCACCGATCACCAGCGACCCGACGAACACGGTGAGTTCGTCGACGAGATCGGCCGCGAACAGCGAGAAGATCAGCTCCCCGCCGCCCTCGACCAGCAGCCGGTCGACACCCGCCGTGTCGAGTTCGTCGAGGGCGGCCGGCAGCGCCGTCCGGTCGTCTCCGGCGACGATCACCGTCGCGCCGGTCGCCTCCAGCCGCTGTACGTCCGTCTCGTCGGCCGCCTCCGCGAGGAGGACGTACGTCTCGGCAGCGTCGTCGAGAATCCGTGCGTCGCTCGGTGTCCGTCCACGCGAGTCGGCGACGACGCGAGCGGGGTTGCCGGGACGGCCGTTGCGGAGCCGCTGGACACGACGGTCCTCCTCGTCGAGTGTCAGGTGCGGGTCGTCGGCGAGCACCGTGCCGACGCCGACGAGCACCGCGTCCGCAGCGGCACGAATCCGGTCGACGCGGTCGAAGTCCGTCTGCCCGCTGATCCGGATCTGCTCGCGGGCCCGCGAGGAGAGCTTGCCGTCGACGGAGACGGCGGCGTTGACGTGGACGTACATCGCCCGCTCACCGACCCATCGGAGTCTTCTGGTCGACCTCGATCTCGACGTGGACCGCGTCGTGGAAGTCGCTGTGACCCACCTCGCGGGCGATCTCGTCGCTGCCGTGGATCTCCAACTCCCTGACGTACACCTCGTAGCTCCACGTGTCGATCTCGCTGTCCGGTGCGAGATCACCGTGCAGCGGAACTGTGATTCGTTCGGACGGACTCGTGTGTGGACCCTTGCAGTTGGCTCCCTTCCGTTGGAGCAGCTGTTTCAGGTCGTCGACCGTCTCGTCGAGCGCCTCGCGGTCGCCGCTCTGGAACGTGAGCTTCGTGACGAACGTCATCTCTACCCGTTCGTGGCCGTCACGGTTGAAAAACACACCTATACTGTCGGTCAGGGTCGATGGCTCGTGACCGACAGTGTACACGGCGGACACGTGGTCACCTCTCGAACTTCGGAGTAGTTGTCTCTCCGACATTCATTTAACACGACGTTCCGTACTGTGGCGCAATGCCAGTCGAAGCGACGAGTGCTGGAGCCATCCTCTTCCGCGACACTCGCGGCCGACGGGAGTACTTGCTCCTGAAGAGCCGGCCCGGGGACTGGGAGTTCCCGAAAGGCGGGGTCGAAGGGGAAGAGGAGCTCCAGCAGACCGCGATCAGGGAGGTACGAGAGGAGGCCGGAATCGACAACTTCCGGCTGATCGACGGGTTCCGCGAGGAGTACGACTACGTGTTCGAGGCCGGTGGCAACACGATCCACAAGACTGTCCACCTGTTCATCGCCCACTCTTACGAGGCCTCTGCGGAACTGTCGAACGAACACCGCGATCTCCAGTGGCGCGACTACGATCAGGCTGTCAGCACGATCACGCAGGACGGCCCACGCGACATTCTGGAGTCTGCACACGACTATCTCGACGAACTGAAAGAACGAACCGGAGGCGACTACGTTCTCCCCGCAGAGGGGTGAGCGCAACCGGGACAACCAGGGTGGTATCACGACTCCCACCTCCCGTCTGTGTTCCCGAAGTGCGTCTGTATCGATGCACACCTCTCGGTCTGTCGGGGTCAGTGCGTACCTCACAGTCTGTCGGCGTCAGTGCGCACGTCACGCCCGGGCGACAACTTCGTCTCCGTCGTCGGCAGTTCCACGGAGTTCAATAGCCTCGGAGTCGTGTCGTACGTATGACCGACTTGGATCTGCTAGACGAGTCTGTCGTGCCGGCTCACGCACGAGACGTGAAGCGAGAGGCACGGGAGTTCGCAGCCGAGCACGTCGCGCCAGCGGCAGCGGAGTACTTCGAGAGCGGCGACTACCCGTGGGACGTGTTGGAGGCCGCCCGCGAGGCCGACCTCGTCGCGGGGGACATCCCCGAGGAGTACGGCGGTCGCGGCTTCGACGTGACGGAGATTCTGGCGATGGCCGAGGAGTTCTACCGTGCCGACGCGGGCATCGGGCTGACGCTGATGCTCGCTTCCTTCGGCTGTGAGCTGGTGGAGACGTACGGTTCCGAGCGGCTGAAAGAGACGTACCTCCGTCCGGTCGCGGAGGGGGAACAGCTCTCGGGGTTGGCCGTCTCAGAGCCCGAGACCGGCTCCGACCTCGCGGGGATGAGCACGGAAGCCGAGCGCGTCGAGGGTGGCTACGAGATCACCGGCGAGAAGTACTGGGTCGGCAACGGCGTCGAGGCAGACTGGCTGACAGTGTACGCCAAGACCGGCGACTCCGAGGATCGGTACGGCAACTACTCGTTGTTCGTCGTCGAGACGGACAGCGAGGGGTACGAGGCGGAACACATCCCCGAGAAGATGGGCATGCGCGCCTCCAAACAGGCGCACATCGTCTTCGACGACTGTTTCGTTCCCGAGGAGAACCGCGTCGGTCCGGAGGGCTCGGGGTTCTACGCGCTGGCGGACTTCTTCAACCACGGGCGGATCGTCGTCGGCGGCCACGGCCTCGGTCTCGCCGCCGCAGCAATCGAAGAGGCGTGGGAGTTCGTCCACGGGCGGAACGCGTTCGGCCGCAACGTCTCGGAGTTTCAGGCCGTCCAACACGACCTCGCAGACATGCGGACGGAGTTCGAGGCCGCGCGCTCGCTCAACTGGCGTGCTGCCGAGAAAGTCGAGAACGGGGAGAAGGCGGGGCTGTGGGCCGCGATGGCGAAGACGAAGTCCACCGAGACCGCCGTCGACTGCGCCGAACGTGGGATGCAGCTCCACGGCGGTCGGTCGATCCTCACTGAGAACCGTATCGCCCGCGTCTACCGCGACGTGCGTATCCCGGTGATCTACGAGGGCGCAAACGAGATCCAACGGAACCTGATCTACCGGCAGTCCTGACATCGGAGCCGAACCTTCTTGTACTGGAACGGGACCAACTCGGCGCAGTGGCTCCCCCCGACGAGGCTCGACGCGGCCGGACGACCAACCGAGTCGGTGACCGAACCGACAGTGACGAAGCTGCCGAGCGAAGCGACGGTGACGAGTTCGATAGAGCTATCGACCGTCTCTCGGCCGTCGTCGCAGCGTCGTTTGCAGCCGTCTCGTCGGGACACCGGCGGGAGTCACTAGCGAGTCGGATTCGGGGCTCGTCGACGACCCGGCGTCGGACGTTCCTGCTCGCCGTCGTCTGTGGTTTCCTCGCTCTCACAGCCGTGGGCTGGCTCCAAGTCGGACCCGGCACAGGAGCGTCTGGTGAGACCACGGGCGCGACGGCGGCTCCGACCGCGACGACGACTGTCTCCGTCGCCGTGCTCGACGCCCGGACGCACACACCGATCCAGACGGGAGAGCTGTCGAGACCGACGACTGTCGTGACGCTACAGCGGTCTCCGAGTCCGGGGGCGTCGCCGAGTCCGGGAGCGTCGCCGACACCGGAAGGTGCTCGGAGCACGACCGGAGACACGAGAACCACCAGCCGTCCGAACACGGTGTCGGGTGACACCCCCTCCCCAGTGGCAACACTGTCACCACCTCCGACGGAGTCACCCTCGACGACAGCCACGACACCACCCGAGAAGTCACCGACCACCACGACACCACCCGAGAAGTCGCCGACCACCGCGACACCACCCGAGAAGTCACCGACCACCACGACGCCGGCATCGACATCGCTCGTCGTGGTTCGTGTTCGGGCAGACGCGCCCGGGCGCGAACGCGAGAATCTCCGTCGAGAGTTCGTCGTCCTCCGCAACACCGGAGAGCGGCCGCTCCGGATCGGCAACTGGACGCTCGCCGATAGCGACGGCCACACGTACGCGTTCGCTCGACGAACGACCCTCCCACCCGGGACGACGCTCACGCTCCACACGGGTTCCGGTGTCGACAGCGCTCGTCACCGCTTCTGGAACCGCTCGGTTCCCGTGTGGAACAACGGTGGGGACGTAGTCGTGGTGCGGGACGCGTCGGGAGTCGTCCGACTGCGCCACGAGTACAGTGGGTCGGCAGCGACACTCGGCGCGGCCACCGCCGTCGACGTGACCGGCGGCCGTGTCGTGGGTGCTCCGTCGCTCTCGGGGGCGAATTTTTGAGTCTCGGTACCACTACGGACGGGTATGGACCCACGAACGGCGCGCGAGGAGATGGTCGACCGCCTCCAGCGGCACGGTCGGATCGACGGTGCAGCGACAGCAGCGGCGCTGCGCGCCGTTCCACGCCACGAGTTCCTCCCAGACGTGAGTCTCCGTGATGCGTACGCCGACCGTCCGCTCCCCATCGGTGACGGCCAGACGATCAGCGCGCCACACATGGTGGCTCGGATGGTCGACCTGCTCGAGGTCGAGGCTGGCGACCGTGCGTTGGAGATCGGCACCGGCTGCGGCTACCACGCCGCCGTCACCAGCGAGGTCGTCGATCAGGGGGTCGTCTACTCCGTCGAGTACCACGCGTCGCTCGCGGCGGCCGCCCGCGAGCGGTTCGACAGGCTCGGGTACGACGTTCGCGTCCGGCACGGCGACGGTCACGAGGGCTGGCCGGAGCACGCGCCGTACGACGCCGCGTACCTCACCTGTGCCGCCGCGTCGGTGCCTGACGCCGTCGTCGAGCAGGTTCGACCCGGCGGCACCGTCGTCGCCCCCGTCGGCACCGGTCGACAGGAGCTCGTCCGTCTCCACGTCGAGTCCGACGGCGTCACCCGAGAGCACCACGGTGCCGTCCGGTTCGTCTCGATGCTCGGCGACGAGTGATACACTGTCGGTCACAAGCCATCGAACCCGGGGTCGACAGAACCGGAACGAGACGCGTTGGAACCCCGAGTGAAGCGCAACAATCTATCAACACTTGTGACCGACAGTATAGGGTCGTGCGTAGGGATTTTCGAGTGGGTGCGGAGTACCGGACGGTACCGCGTTGCTGCTGCACCTGTGAGTCGGACCAGCGGTACCCATCTACGCACGACCCTATGAGCGGACTTATGAGTCTCGACTCGCGTGAGTGGACTGTGACCGACGAAGGCGAAGCCGAACTCGAACGGCTCCTGTACGCGTGGGCAGCCCGCGAGACGGGCGTGCTGTCCGCGTATCTGGAGTCGGCGGGCACACCCAGCGAGGCGGCGGCGGAAGCAGACGTGACGGAGGCGAGCGCGCGTGTCGCCGGACGCGTGCTGGCGTCGCTCGGCGTGCTCGAACGCGTCGAGGGGGAGTACGAGCCGACGAACCGCGCGCTCGGACTGATGGTGAAACGCGACCCGCGCTCCGTCGGGTCGCTCCCGCACAGACTCGACGTGATCGACACGCTCGTCGCCCTCCCCGAGACGATGGAGACGGGTGTCCCGCCGACGTTCCCCGAGTCGTGGCACCACAACCGAGTCGGAGCGAGCGAGGCAGTCTCGGAGGCGACACGGCGCGCGTGTGTGACGACCGCGATTCGAGCTGCTCCGGGGGCGGAGAGAGTCCTCGACGTGTGTGGCGGCGCAGGTGGACGCGCCGCCGAGTTCGAGGCGCGCGGAGTCGACGCCACGGTCGTCGAATCGCCCACCGTGCTGGAGGCGACACGACCGCTGGTCGAGAGCCGTGGCGTCGCTGCCGTCGAGGGGCCGCTCTCCGAGATCCAACGGACGTTCGATCTCGTCGTTTCCGTGGACGACGTGCTCGCAATGGACGTGAGTGAGACGGCACAGACCGTGACCGCTGCCGCCGAGCGACTCGCCGAGCGTGGCGCACTCGTCGTGATCGACCGGTTCGACGAGCCAGCCGCGACGGCCGCAGCAGTTCGTGGCGTCGCGGCCGGCACCGGCGACGGACCGACGGCGTCGACTGTCGCCGACCTGCTCGCGGAGGCGGGCCTCACCGAAATCCGCGAAGAGAGCGTGCCGGGCACCGACCGTCGCGCCGTGATCGGTGAACGGACGACCGGCGAGTGAGCCGAGTGGCGTGTGTCTCGTGCCGCGGGTGAGTGAGAGGCGGTGGATAGGGGCCTCGCGCGTCTGGCGAGTGAGAGACGAGACTGCGGGGTTCTCAGTAGCGTTCACACGTTAACGTCTGGTTATTCCCTGTGGTCACCGCTAGAGAGACGCGTGACTGACAATACCGCACAGCCACCTGACGACACCAGTCCAGACGACACTGCACAGCCACCTGGCGACACCAGCCCAGACGACACTGCACAGCCACCTGGCGACACCAGCCCGGACAACGAGCGCGTCGAGCCGCCAGTGATCGGTCCAGACGACCCGCTCGTCCTCGACGACGACCGATTCCACCCGGGAAACGTCTGTCTCGTGACGGGGGCGGCGTCGGGGATCGGCCGCGCGGTCGCGCTCGTTGCGGCCGCGAACGGCCTCACCGTTGTGGGCGCAGATGTCGACACCGACGGCCTCGCCGAGACGGGCCAGCGGGTCGACGAACTCGACGTTCCGGGGGTGCATCACGGCGTCGAGACGGATCTGACAGACGACGCGGCGGTCGAGAGCCTCGTCGAGACCGCGAGGGAGCACGGACGAGTCACGTTCCTCGCAAACGTCGCCGGGCTCCAACACGTCGCTCCCGTCTCGGAGTTCCCGATGGACGAGTTCGACAGACTCCATCAGGTGATGGTGCGTGCGCCAGTGTTGCTGTCGAAGCTGTGTGTCCCGCTCCTCCGCGAGAACGACCACCGCGGCGTGATCGCAAACATGGCGTCCGTTCACGGCCACTACGTCACGGCGGACAAGGTCGCGTACAACGTCTCGAAGTTCGGGGTTCGTGGCCTCACCAACTCACTCGCCGCAGAGAGTGACGGCGACTTCCGCGCCTTTTCCGTCTCGACGGGCTACGTGAAGACGCCGCTCGTCACCGACCAGATTCCAGACACCGCGCGCCAGCGAGGGATCTCCGTCGACGAGGTGATCGAGGACGTGATGCTCGGACAGGCGCGGAGCACGGAGATGATGGACCCTGTCGAGGTTGCAAACCAGTTCCTCTACGGCTTCTCCGCGTACGCCGCCCACCTCAACGGTGCCGACGTGCTCCACGACGACGGGATGGTCAACACCTACGAGTAATCCTCCCGGTCGTGTGAATCTCTGTCAGGAAGGTGACTACTCCACGAGGTGACAGGCGGCCGGGTGGGAATCGCGGTCGGTGTCGTCTCCCGTCTCTTCGCCCGTACCGTCGCCCGCTCCCGATTCGAGCCTCGGCTCCTCGCGCTCACAGACGGACTCGAACGTCGCTGTGAGTCGCTCGGCAGCGCCGTCCCAGTCGCCGCGCTGGAGCCGTTCGACGCTCTCAGCTACCGCCTCGTCTGCCTCGGGCGGGAGATCCGTGATCCCGAACCGCTCTCTGATCGCCGTCTCCAGCTCCACTTCACCGCCGTCCGTCGCGGCGGCTGTCTCCGCTCGCGCCTCCTCGCGGATTCCAGCCGCGTCGATGCTCTCCGAGACCACGCGCTGGCGGTAGTTCGTCACCGCCCGGAACTGGTCCTGTTCGATCTCCAACTCCTCGGGCGGGATGATCTGCGGACACCGGGTCCGGAACCGACACCCCGAGGGCGGGTCGATCGGTGAGGGCACGTCGCCCTCGAGAATCACTCTGTCGCCCGTGTCGGCCGTCGGGTCCGCGACCGGAATCGCCGACAGCAGCGCCTGCGTGTACGGGTGCTGCGGCTCCGCGAACAGCGCCTCCGTCGGCGCGGTCTCGACGATCTCGCCGAGGTACATCACGGCGACCCGGTCACAGATGTGCCGCACCACGCTCAGATCGTGGGCGATGAACAGGTACGTGAGTCCGAACTCCGCCTGCAAGTCTTCGAGGAGGTTGAGAATCTGTGCCTGTACGGACACGTCGAGCGCCGACACCGGCTCGTCGGCGACGACGAACTCCGGGTCGACGGCGAGCGCGCGAGCGACGCCGACGCGCCGACGACTCTCGTCTTGTCTCGGCGGTTCGTCGGGCAGATCGTGGATCTGGAGCGGCTCGGCGACGATCTGTGCGACCGTCATCCGTGGGTCGAGACTCGACATCGGATCTTGGAAGATCATCTGGAGGTCCGTGCGGTGTGTGCGCAGTTCCGACTCCGACAGCTCCGTCAGATCGTCCCCCGCGAACACGACCCGCCCGTCTGTCGGCTCCAACAGCCGCAGGAGTGCGCGCCCGGTCGTCGACTTCCCACAGCCCGACTCGCCGACCAACCCGAGCGTCTCACCCTCGTACACGGTCAGGTCGACGCCGTCGACCGCTCGCACGTGTTCGACCTCGTCTGCCAGCAGCCTGTCGAGGTAGCCGTCCGCCCGCGAGAAGTGTTTGGTCAGCCCCGTGGTCTCGATCAACTCACCGCCGACTGTCGTCTCGTCGGCCGTCAGATCCGCCTCCGTGCCGTACTCGTCCGTGTCGAACGACTCCAACACGCACTTCGAGCGGTGGTCGACCGTCGCCGGTCCGTGATCGCGGAACGGAATCTCCCCCTCGGTACACTCCGGCTGCTCCCACGGACACCGCTCCGCGAAGTGACAGCCGGTCGGCATGTCGATCAGATCCGGCACCTTCCCCTCGATAGGTGTGAGTCGGTCAGTCTCCTCGGTCGGGATCGACTCCAGCAGCGTGTACGTGTACGGGTGTGAGGGGTTGTGGAAGATCTCCTCGACCGGCCCCTCCTCGACGATCTCGCCCGCGTACATCACAGCAACGCGGTCACACGTCTCGGCGACGACACCCAGATCGTGCGTGATCATTAGCACGGACATCCCGAGTTCCGCTTGGAGGTCGTCGATGAGTTCGAGAATCTGGGCTTGGATCGTCACGTCCAGCGCCGTCGTCGGCTCGTCGGCGATCAGCAGCTGCGGGCGGCAGGCGAGCGCGATGGCGATCAGCACGCGCTGGCGCATCCCGCCGGAGAACTCGTGTGGGTAGTCGTCGACCCGCGCAGTCGGCTCCGGAATCCCGACCTCCGAGAGCACCTCGACCGTGCGGTCGAGCACCGCCTCGTCGATCTCGTCCCCGCCGACCGCCGGCAGCAGCTCTCGGATCGCGTTGAGCCACGAGTCGGTGGGTCGCTGGTCGAACTGGTGGAGCCGCAGACTCTCGGCGACCTGCTCGCCGACAGTCAGCGCGGGATTGAGCGAGGTCATCGGGTCCTGGAAGATCATACTCACCGTGCCGCCACGCACTGCGCGCATCGCCGACTCCGGAGCCGCGGTGATGTCGATCACGGCGTCGTCGATCTCTACCTCGTCGATTCGGGCGGGCGACTCGCGCAACACGACCCGTGGGTCCGTGTCCGGCTCCCCTCGGACAGTGGCCGACTCCACGAACAGGAACCCGTCGTCGGCCGTGTTGGCGGCCGTCTCCAGTCGGTCGGCCACAGATCGAGGGTCGCCGGCCGCCCGGAGCTCCGCCGCTGCGTCGGCGAGGCTGTCAGCCAGTCCGGCGGGGTCTGCGAGCTCACGACAGTCGGCCGCGATGCCGTCGAGTTCCGCGGCGACGCCGCCGATGTCGTCGCTCCGACACGCTGCCGCGAGTTCACGCAGGGCGGCGGGGAGACTCGCCGGGTAGGCGGCGACACCGTCGGCGTGGTCCGGCAACAACACCGGCACCGTCTCCGGCGCGTGGAGACGAACGCGCCCGCCGGTGATCTCGCCCGGCTCCTCGACGAGGTCCATCACCGACAGCGCTGTCACCGACTTCCCCGACCCGGACTCGCCGACCAACCCGACTGTCTCTCCCTCGCGGACGGTCAGGTCGATCCCGTCGACTGCCTGCACGTCCCCACGCTCCGTGGCGAACTGTGTGTGGAGATCCGAGACTGAGAGGAGATCCATGTGACGGCGTGACGCCCTCCGACGTGAGTAGTTTTCGGTTTCAGAACGCACGTCTTATCTGAGAAAACTGATCACTATCCTGTGAGTCAATCGAGGGTGACTCACACCGTCTCCGAGGACTCAGAGTCACACCGTCTCCGAGGACTCGGACTCACACCGTCTCCGAGGACTCGGACTCACACCGTCTCCGAGGACTCGGACTCACA
>CAKZQY010000156.1 GCA_937142015.1 uncultured Halobacteria archaeon | reverse complement strand
GTCGAGCGCCTCGAAAATCGCGTCTGCGGCGAACGCTGGCGGAACGAAGATCACGCTCGCGTCGGCGTCTTCCGCCTCTGCCGCGCCGGTGACAGTGTCGTACACCGGCACGCCGTGAACCTCCTGTCCGCCGCGACCCGGCACCGCACCGGCGACCACGTTCGTCCCGTAGGCGAGCATCTGCTCCGTGTGGAACGCTCCCTCGCCGCCGGTGATCCCCTGAACGACGACGCGTGTGTCGTCGTCGACGAAGATACTCATGCGGTCACCTCCTGTGCGTCGGCAACCGCACGCTCGACGGCGTCCTCCAGTGTCGCTTCGACAGTGACGAGATCGGTGTTCAGAATCTCCATCCCCTCGGCGGCGTTCGTGCCGGCGAGTCGGACGGTGACCGGCTTCGGAATCTCTTCGAACTGTTCGAGTGCGGTGTTGATCCCCTCTGCCACCTCGTCGCCGCGTGTGATCCCGCCGAAGATGTTGAACACGACGCTGTCGACGTTGTCGTCGGAGAACACCATGTCGAGTGCGTTGGCGACACGGTCGGCCTTCGCGCCGCCGCCGATGTCGAGGAAGTTAGCCGGATCGCCGCCGAAGTAGTCGACGAGATCCAGCGTCGTCATCACGAGTCCGGCACCGTTGCCGATGATCCCGACGTTTCCGTCGAGTCGGACGTAGTCGAAGCCGTACTCGCCGGCTTTGCGTTCGAGATCGTTCTCGTAGGAGGACTCCTCTAGGGCTGCGAGCTCCTCCTGTCGGAACAGCGCGTCGTCGTCGACGTTCATTACGGCGTCGGCGGCGACGACCTCGCGGTCGCTGGTCACCATCAGCGGGTTGATCTCGATTTCGGAGGCGTCCCGGTCGTCGAACAGCTCGTACAGCGTCGAGAGCACGCTCGCGGCGTCGAGCGCCACGTCGTCCGGAACACCAGCCTCGTACACTGCCTTCCGGGCTCGGTACGGGCGGAGGCCAGCGACGGGATCGACGTGAACCCGCGCAATCGCCTCGGGCGTCTCGGCGGCGACCGTCTCGATGTCGACACCGCCCTCCGTCGAGACCATCAGTACCGGTCGTCCCTCGCCGCGGTCCATCGTGATCCCGACGTACAGCTCGTTCTCGAAGTCGACCGCAGACTCGACGAGAACAGTCTCGACCGTGTACCCCTTACAGTCCATCCCGATGATGCGGTCGGCAGCCGCCCGAGCCGCCTCCCGGCTGTCGACGATTTCGATCCCACCGGCCTTCCCGCGGCCGCCGACTCGAACCTGTGCCTTGATCGCGGCCGGGAACCCGACCGACTCGATCTGGTCGAGAACCTCCGCTGTCGTCTCTGCCAGCGCCGAGTCCGGCGTCGGAATGCCCGCCTCGGCGAAGACGTCCTTCGCCTGGTACTCGTGGAGTCGCATGTGTCTCGACTGGGGGCGAGGCGGTGCTTAAATCCAGTCGGTTCCGGTCGCGGCGCGTGCAGAGCCACTCGCCGACGAGTGCCGACCGCGCCGTCGATCTTCACCCCCTCGTCTCGCCGTCCACTCCTCCCCTTCGTCCCGCTATCGGTCCCCACCCCCTCTTCGTTTCGCCGTCGGTCTCCACCTCTTCGTCCCGCCGTCTGTCTCCACCTCTTCGTCCCGCCGTCTGTCTCCACCCCCTCTTCGTCGGTCACTGTACGAATGTCACCAGTGTATCACTTTCCTCTCGTCACGCCGATCGAGTTCGCAGATGGCGGTGGACGTTCCAGACGAGTGAGGGGTTCGGCCGGTGGTGACGGGCCGGAAGACGGCGTGGTCACAGCCTCTCCGTCGACCTCGGCGATATGTTTATTTTTGCTCGACACGAATAGTCGGCCAGACATCGCAGATGTACGACTTGACAAGCTTCCAGCGAGACCTGTTGTACGTGATCGCGGGGCTGGACGATCCACACGGGTTGGCGATCAAGGACGAACTCGAAGATTACTACGAGAAGGAGATCCACCACGGTCGCCTCTACCCGAACCTCGACACCCTCGTCGACAAGGGTCTCGTGGAGAAAGGTGAACGCGACCGCCGGACGAACTTCTACACCCTCACCCGTCGAGGCAGCCGGGAACTGGACGCCCGCCGCGACTGGGAGAGCAACTACGTCGAAGCTGCCGACTGACGCTCTCTGGCCGTCTCTGTCTCTTCTCTGGCGACTCTTCTCCGTCACTGCTCTCCGACAGTACCAGACCGACTGGCACGAGCGAGCCTGCTGTCCCGCCTCGGTGATTCGGCGGCGGCCCCCGGCAGTCGACAGCACAGTTTCTCTCACCGGACACACAACCCTTTTGTACAGAAACACCCACTGATGCACACGGATGGACACGAGACGGGAACTCGCGCCGGCCGTGGCGTCGATCCTCGAAGCGACGGCCGAGCGAGGGAGTAGCGACACGGAGACCGACAGCGACGGCCGCGTGGGAGTCGACGCGCGGTCACTCACGGCGTCGTTCGCCGACGCGGAGTCTGCAGGTCGGGTGCCAGTGATCGCAGAAGTGAAGCCGACGAGTCCGACGACGGACGGCGAGCGAACGGCAGATCCGGCGCTGTTGGCGGCGTCGATGGTCGAGGGCGGCGCGTCGGCGATCTCCGTGTTGACCGAGCCGGACCACTTCGGGGGCTCGCCGGCAGCGCTGCGGGCAGTCCGCGAGCGCGTCGACGTGCCAGTCCTACGGAAGGACTTCCTGTTGCGGGAGTCACAGCTCGACACCGTCGGCGCAGACCTCGTGTTGTTGATCGCGCGGTTCCTCGGCCCGGAGCCGGACGCCGCGGGTCACGACGCCGCCGACCTGTCGACGATGGTCGAGGCCGCACGCGACCGCGGGATGGAGCCGCTGGTCGAGGTCCACTCGACCGCGGAGGTGGAGGCGGCCGTCGCGGCCGGCGCGCAGGTGATCGGCGTGAACAACCGCGATCTGGCGCAGTTGGCGGTCGATCTCGGCACGTTCGAGCGTGTCGCGCCCGACGTGCCGGCAGACGTGACGCTGCTCGCCGAGAGCGGGCTGTCGACCGCTGCAGACGCCCGACGGATGCGCGCGGCGGGCGCGGACGGGCTGTTGATCGGCTCTGCCGTCGTCGAGGGCGTCGAGGAGCTCTCGGACGCGGACGCGATCCGCGAGCGTGTCGTCGCCAACACCCGTCGATTTACTACCGCAGAGACCGAGTATTCGACAGCGACAGACACGGAGACAGACAGATGAGCGACGCAGAAGGCACGACACACGACACAGGCGCACCGACACGCGACCCAGAGCCGACCCCGGAGACGGGAGCCACACGCGAGCGCGTCGGCGACGGGAAGTTCGGCGACTACGGCGGTCAGTACGTCCCGGAGGCGTTGATGCCGGCGATCAGAGAGCTGGAAGACGCCTACGAGCGGTACGTGCTCGGCAACGAGGACGGGTTCCGCGACGAGTTCCGTCGGCGAATCCGCGAGTTCGGCGGGCGGCCGACCCCGCTCCAGCGGGCGGACGAGCTCTCACAGCGGTACGACACGGACGTCTACCTCAAGCGAGAGGACCTGTTGCACGGCGGCGCACACAAGCTGAACAACGCGCTCGGGCAGGTACTCCTCGCCAAGTACATGGGGAAAGAACGGATCGTCGCCGAGACCGGCGCGGGCCAACACGGCACCGCGACCGCCATGGCCGCGGCCCACCTCGGGATGCCGTGTGAGATCTACATGGGGGAGCGCGACATCGTGCGACAGCGCCCGAACGTGTTCCGGATGAAGATCAACGGTGCCGAGATCAACGAGGTGACGACGGGTCGCGGAACGCTGAAAGAGGCGATCTCCGAGACGATGCGCGACTGGGCGACGACGGTCGAGAACACCCACTACGTGATCGGCTCCATCGTCGGTCCGCACCCGTTCCCGACGATGGTGCGGGACTTCCAGGCGCTGATATCGGAGGAGGCGCGCGAGCAGGTGTTGGATCAGGTCGGTCGCCTGCCAGACGCCGTGCTCGCGTGTGCGGGCGGCGGATCGAACACGATGGGCGCGTTCCACCACTTCGTCGACGACGACGGGGTCGGACTGTACGCGGTCGAAGCGGGCGGCTCCTCGCTGGCGGTCGACGAGGAGGAGGGTGTCGCGCCCAACTCCGCGTCGCTGTCGACCGGGACGGAGGGCGTCCTCCACGGCGCGCGCACGAAGCTGTTGCAGGACGGTGACGGCCAGATCGTGGAGAGTCACTCCGTCTCCTCCGGGTTGGACTACGCTGGCGTCGGGCCGGAACTGGCACACCTCGTCGACGAGGAGCGCGTTCAGCCCGTCAACGTCGACGACGACGCCGCGCTCGAAGGGTTCCACCGGCTCTCACAGCGTGAGGGGATCATCCCGGCGCTGGAGACCGCCCACGCGTTCGGCTACCTCGAAGAACACGCCGACGAGTTGGGCGACCTCGTCGTCGTCAACGTCTCCGGGCGCGGCGACAAAGACCTGGAGGCCGCACTAGAGGAGACGGAACAGCGCGACATCGACAACGCGCCGCCGATGGACGAACTCACGGGGGGGCTGTGAATGGGTCGACATCCGTCCCAGTCGCACGACTCCGAGCGTGACGCGTCCCAGTCGCACGACTCCGAGCGTGACGCGTCCGGCGAGGAGCCGTCCGAGACACGGCTGCTGGCCGACGGTAGCGGCAGCGACCTGCGTGCAGCCTTCGACGGGGAGCCAGCGTTCGTACCGTACCTCGCGGTCGGCGACCCGGACTACGAGTCCTCGCTCGCGTACGTGGAGGCGTTAGAGCGGGGCGGCGCAGACGCAATCGAGTTGGGGCTCCCGTTCTCGGAGCCAATCGCGGAGGGGTCGACGATTCAGGAGGCGGTCGTTCGCTCACTGGACGCGGGGATGACGCCAGAGCGGTTCTTCGAGTTCGTCGCGGACCTCGACGTGGACGTGCCGCTCGTCTGCATGACGTACTACAACCTGCTGTACCAGTACGGCGGCGACGAGGCGGAGAGCGGGCCACGCCCGTTCGTCGAGCGAGCCGCGGCGGTCGGTCTCTCCGGGTTCGTCGTGCCGGACCTCCCGGCGGAGGAAGCGGGACCACTGCGCGAGGCGTGTGACGAGTTCGGCTTGGATCTGGTCTCCATCGTCGCGCCGACGACGGAAGACGAGCGACTGGAGAAGCTGGTCGACATCTCCTCGGGCTACCTCTACGTGCAGGCACGGCTCGGTGTCACCGGCGCGGACGTGGCACCCTCCGACCAGACCGCGGAGTCGCTGGAGCGACTCGGCGAGTACGACATTCCGAAGGCGGTCGGATTCGGGATCTCCGACGGCGAGCAGGCCGCAGAGATCGTCTCCGCTGGCGCAGACGGGATCATCGTCGGCTCCGCGCTGGTCGAGATCGTCGCCGAGGGCTACGAGCACGACAGACCGACGGACGACGTGGCGGCCAATCTCGAAGCGCTCGCTTCCGAACTGAAGGCCGGCGCGCGCCGTGGCGGTGAGCAGGCTGTGCCCCGCCCCGACGGGTCGTGAACGCCTCGCGGCTCGCGTCGTCGCTGCCGTCCCACCGCGCAGCAGTGGCAACGGGTCGCGGAGGGACGTTCCCTCGCGGATGCAACAGTTCCGGTGAGACGGGGCAGTCTCCGGAAAGAACTTCTCCCCGGTGGCCCACAACAGAGACGACATGACACACGCAGGGCTCGACGCACGACTGGCGCGCATCTCCACAGACGACCGGTACCTCGTGGTGCCGATGGATCACGGGATCACCCTCGGTGCCGTCCGGGGGTTGAAAGACATCGAGAGCACGATCGACGCGGTGACGGACGGCGGCGCGGACGCAGTGCTCACACAGAAGGGGCTCGCGCCGCGCGTTCACCCGAACGCCGGGACAGCGGGCTACATCGTCCACCTCAACGCCTCGACGGCGGTCGGCCCGGACAGCAACGACAAACGACCGACCGGGACGGTGAAAGACGCGATTCGGGCGGGCGCGGACGCGGTGTCGATGCACATCAACGTCGGCTCGGACTACGAGCGCGAGCAGTTGGAGTTCCTCGCCGAGCTGACGGGAACGGCGTCGGACTACGGCCTGCCGACGCTGGGGATGGCGTACGCTCGCGGCGCGAATCTGGAGGGTGACGACCCGGAACACGACGCGGAGTACCTCGGACACGCGGTCCGACTCGCCGAAGAGTGTGGCGCGGACGTGGTGAAGACCGCCTACTCCGGTGACGCCGACTCCTTCGAGCACGTCTGTGAGTCGACGTCGCTGCCGGTCGTCATCGCCGGCGGGAAGCCCGAAGGCGACCGCGCGACGCTGGACGCCGTCCGCGGAGCGATGGACGCCGGCGCTGCCGGCGTCTCGATGGGACGGTCGATCTTCCAACACGACGACCCCGAGGCGATCACCCGGGCTGTCTCCGCCGTCGTCCACGACGACGCCGACGCAGAAGACGCGCTGCACGCGGCGGAACTGCTGTAGGTGGTCGCGTGTCGGACACGGGTGACGAGCAGAGTGAGTCGTCGACATCCGGTGACGCGTCACAGCCCTCGTCGACGCCCGGCGACGTGCCGAGTGACCGTCTCAGAGAGCGGGACGGCCGCTCACTCGGACGACCGACGGAGGATGCACATGTCGTTGATCCGTCTGTTCCGAGAGACGCCGTCGAGCGGGCGAGTCACGTCCCCCGAACGGTCTCTTCGTACCGGGGTCGGACGTCGTCCTCCCACGGCGCGCGCATCCGACAGGCGTACTCGTCGGGGTAAGCCGAGAGTGCCTCGTCCAGTTCGTCACGGAGGGTCCGGAGCTGTTCGAAGTACGCTGTCTCCTCGAAAAGTGCGACAGCGTTCCACGGATCGTTGTCGGACTCGTACTGGGCGAGGTCCGTGGCGAACTGCATAAGCTTGTGGACGGCTGTCCCGACGTTCTCTGCACGTTCGACCGCGTCGCCGTCTGCGCCCGCGACGACCGCCGCCAATCCCGTGATCGAACTCCTGAGGGACGCCTGTCGCTCGAGGAGGTCGAGGTAGGCCTCGCCCGTCGGTTCCCCGTCGGCGGACTCGTGTATCAAGGGTGCTTCGACGAGCGCCGTCGCCTCCCGCGTCCAGTACTCGACGGCGTCGTCGCCGAGTCGGTGGAGCAGGCGCGCGAGCACTGGCATCAGGAGTTGAGCGACGAGCAGTGCCTCACGCTCGTGGCCCGGCTTTACGTCGCCGTCGACCACGTCGTCGACCACGTCGTAGTACTCCGCGACGACGAGAGCGAACTGCACCAGCGTCGCTCTCGTCTCCTCGTCACCGCCGTGGATGCGGTGGATCTGGTCCGCTTGGAACGCCGTTCCCGGCTTGGGCCGACGATCCCGCTTGGGGAGCACGTCGTTCTCCTTGAATGCGAGCCCGTAGACGTACTTGCGGGCGGTCTCGGAGTCGAGTTCCGTCTTTAAGATCGTCTCGACGTGACCCAACACGCGGTCGTAGAACTCCCGCTGGTACTCGTCTCTGTCCCCGGACGAATCGGTGTCGTCGGTCACCGGCATACGACCGTCAACGACACTAGGACATTTATCATTTTGGCAGTTTTTCGAGAGTAAAACACCTGTTTCACAAGTGAAACACTCGTCTAGAGAACAGATATAAACACACTCCTCGTCTACGTGCAGGTGGTGTCTCACACCATGAACGTGAATGTCGACTACGAAGCGGACCTGAGCGAGCGCAGAGAAGATCTTCAAACGATCAGCTTCGAGGACTGCAGCGACCATAACGATCAACACTGCTAGCGTCCGGCCACAACCGGTGCAGCCACTGGGTCACCCCTCTATCGACCCACCAGTTTATCAATCGCGTCCGAACAGAACAGTGGCAACTCTCTCACCGTTGAAAACGCGACGGTCGCTCCTCGGACACGAATCGCCGGCGGGTCTGACCGCCGCCGCGTGTTTAATTCTGAATCGGAGATCGAACCGAGACCAACCGAGAGAAACACGATGAGTCAACTCCGCTCGAATCGGACGTTCGTGCGCCTCCTCGCGGGTCGACTCGTCACGAACGCAGGTGACAGCCTCTACGTCGTTGCCACGATGTGGCTCGTCTACGACCTGACAAACTCGCCCCTATATCCGGGTCTCGCCGGATTCCTAGTGCAGGCCCCGGCCGCCGGGCAGTTCCTCGTCGGACCGCTCGTCGACCGGTGGCGGCTCAGAACCGTGCTGACGGGAACACAGGCTCTCCAGGGCGTGCTCGTGTTGCTCGTCCCTGTCGCGGCGTGGACCGGACACCTTTCCGTGTGGGTCGTCCTCGTGGTTATTCCGATACTGTCGGCCGTCAACCAGTTCGTCTATCCAGCTCAGAGCAGAGCGCTCCCGCACATCGTCTCTGAGGGACAACTGGTCCGAGCGAACTCACTGTTCTCACTCGCGTACGGTGGCACGAACGTGGCGTTTCACGCGACCGGTGGGCTGGTCGTTGCCGTGATCGGGGCCGTCGCAGTCTACGCAGTCGACGCCGCGACCTTCGGTGTCTCGGCCTTCCTCTTTGCGGGTATCTCCGCCGATGTCCCGAGGAGCAACGAGAGAGACACGCAGCACGGGCCGTCCACCGAGCAGTATCTCACGGATCTGCGAGCGGGAATCGCGTACGTTCGCGGCTCCACCGTCCGGGATATCCTCCTCGGTAAGATGACCAGCAACTTCGGGTTCGCGGTACTGATCGCTGTACTTCCCGGATTCGCGGCCTCGTTCGACGGTGTGCAATCGTTCGGACTCCTGCTTGCTGCCGTCGCTGGCGGTGGTCTCGTCGGCGCTGTGAGTGCCTCTCTCTTCGAGACGTACCCGTTCGGCCCCGTGATGGTAGCGAGCTATCTCGCCTCGGGACTCGTCGCAGCCGGCGCACTCCTCGCAGACGGGTTCACTGCCTCACTCGTGCTATTCGGAGCGGCGTTCGTTCCGATGGGTGTTGTCAACGTCCTCTTGACGGCGATGTTGCAGTCCAGTGTCGACGACGCGATGCTGGGTCGGATCACGTCACTGCAGGCGAGCGCGGTCGGAGTCACTATGCCGGTCGGATCACTGCTCGGCGGTGCGACGGCGAGCGTCGTCGGAACTCGGTCCACGCTGTGGCTCGTCGTCGGCGTCGTCGGGAGCGCCGGCGCGTACTTCTACAGTCGCCAGCGTCTCCGTTCGATCCCCGCTGTCTCCGAGACGGACGAGCGCGACCTCGGTCTCCACCGATAGCAGCCCACGATACGCTGCCTCAGGAGACGAGCTGTCGCGTACTCTCCGGACGCTCCCCCTCAGACCGATAGAACGCGTGCAGTTTCTGCACCCACTCGACGGCTTCAGGGTCGTCGGTCTCGATCAGGACCGTCGGAAACCCGTTGTCTGGGTCGAATCCCGTGAGGACAGCCGTATCGTCGAACGTCTGGGCTTCGAGCGGTACATCGTCGACGAACGTGAGGTGAACCCGGTCACTGTCCGCGATGGCGTCCGTCCCCCCCGGCGCGTTCTCGAAGGATCGTTCGAAGCGCTCGCGCGGTCCGACGAGGTCGACTCGGGCGTCCGCCGGCGCGGCTGCAAGTCCCCGGCCGACGACCCCGCTCACCCCGGCGCTGGTGTACACCCCACGCCACTCTGTCGCCTCGGCGGCCAGCGAGAGGAGCCGATCAGTGACGCTGTACGGATTCCCGCGGTCGATGCCGAACACGGCTGCGTCGGCGAACAGCGAGAGGTGACGCCACAACAGCGGTGAATCGATCACGTCGAGGGCGGCCCGGAGTTCGACGGCGCTTGCGACGCTCCGCCGAAACCACCGCGCCTGCTCGACGATCACGGCTCCGAGGGGCGTCAGTTCGTACCCCCTGTTGGTCCCGTCGATCAGATTTCGTTCCGCGAGCTCCGCCGTCGCTCGATACACCGTCGTGCGCGAGTGATCGAGCCGGTCGGTGAGTTCCCCGCTCGTGTGCGGGCGATCCGCCAGCGCAGTGAGAATCGGCATCCGACGGAACAGCCAGCTGTGATCGATTTCGTGTTCTTTGTCAGAAAATTTCATATCGGTCAGTGTGCTCGCCTCCAGTATCGATACCAGGTGAGGAACCAACCTGAAGACCGAACCCACATATGTTGGTACTCCGGACGGATTGGACGTTCGGTAGTCCGCGACGCATCGGACTGCACTCGCGGGCGACACGCGACGACGACCGTCGCAGACGGTCTCGTAGTGATTACTGCGAGTCTTTACCGCCGTGGCGACTCGTGTCGGTGATCAGAGCG
>CAKZQY010000155.1 GCA_937142015.1 uncultured Halobacteria archaeon | reverse complement strand
TTCCTCGGCGGGTCGACTGGCGTTCGCGCGCTCGACGCCGCGAGCGGACGCCGACGGTGGCGACGACCGGGGTTCGACGTGTTCGACCTCGCTGCCGCCGGCGGCACCCTGTTCGTCCTGTCGCGGTCGCCGGACAGCGACCGCGCCTCTCTCGTCGCTCTCGCTGCCAGCGGCCGCGACCTGTGGGGCGTCACGGTCGACGCACCTGTCACCACGATCACCCCTGCCCGCGGACGACTGTACGCCGGCACGGACGACGGCCGACTGCTGGCGTTCGAGTGATCGACTCGACAGTCTCGACGACCACCTCGCCCGTCTCGACAGCTATCTCGCGCGGGTCGAACAGTAGCTGGGCAGCGGTTCGAGCGACGACTCCGGCGCAGACCACCCAACGTCTCGCCACAGGCGGCGAACAGTTGCACAAGAGCTATTCGGTGGCCCGTTGCAGGCACACGTATGTCCGGACCGGACGTGGACTTGGACCTCGGCAGTGGTGTCGACGTGGCGGCGTCGTCGGTGGATGTCGAACTCGACAGCGACAGTGGCACAGTGGCGGAAGTCGAACTGGAACTCGACATCGCAGGTTACGAAGTCGAAGTAGAGGCCGACGAGAGCGAGGTGGAGGTCGAGCTCGACGGCCACGGGACAGAGGTCGAAGTCGAACTCGACAGTGACAGTATCGAGGTGGAACTGGAGCACGCAGACGAGGAGGCGACGATCACGTTCGCTCGCGACGCCTCGTACGTCGGCGTCGAATCGCGCGGCGCGTACAGTCTCGACCGTTCGGGCGACGAGGTCGACATCGAAGTGGACGTGGCGGGCGTCACGTTCGAGGTTGAGTTCGAGCGTGAGGGTGACGAAATCGAGGTGGAAGTGGAGTTCGACGACGTGGAGGTGGAGCTAGAAGTCGACGCCGACGACGTGACGGCGTCCGGTGGCACAGTGACGCCCGCGGCGGTCGAGATCGAGACTGGGACGACGGAACTCGACATCGAAGTCGACGCCGACGGAGTGGACATCGACGCCGACGGAGTGGACATCGACGCCGAGAGTGAGACAGACGACGAGGAGACAGGAGACAGCGAGACAGACCCAGCTACCGACGAGTCGGGGTCGTCAGTCGTCGTGAGCGGGACAGACGAGCGCGAACTCACACCGCCACACGAGCCGACGCCGCTACACGTCACGACGGTTGGCGGCGAGACGACCGTGGGTGGCGGTGAGGCGCGTGGGGAGTACGCCGTCGAAGCACAGGGTGCCCTCGGAGAGGGTGATCGCCGAGGTGTCCGCGACGACGGCGAGGGTGTGGCACCACACACCAGCGAGTACATCGTCGGCGGCGAGGAGTGATCCTCGACATCCCGTCTCTCCCACAGCTGCCGACGGCGGTGGTGGTCACGCTCGCTGGCTCCCTGCTCTCTGTCGGGCCACCCGTCCCCCGGATTCGTTCACTCGTCGGGTCGTAGTCGGCAGAGATCGGCGGTCTACTGGCGGTGGTCGCTCACTCGGGGTGTGGAGACACGATAGCGTTGTCGTGGAACAGCGGGTCGAACTGGTAGAACACGAAGCCAGCGGCTCGCGCGCCCTCGACAGTCGCAGTGACCGACTCACCGGCGGCAACGGGTCGACCCTGTGCGTACGTCTCGTCGATCCAGTAGCCGTCGGAGCCGTCCGTGCCGTTCTGGAACAGCGTTCCGTTGTTCGGATCGAGGAACAGGAACGGAGCCCACAGCGGCGTCGGCGGGATCACGTCGCCGCCTGCGGTGTCTGGGTTGCGGAGGAACGGCGGGAAGGCGAGCTCCTCGGTCCCGTCGCCGTCGATGTCGACGTTGGTCAGTCCCCGCGGGTGGGCGTCAGAGAGGTCACCGGACGGCATCGTCGCCACACCGAATCCGTCCGTCTGCTGTCCGATGCGGAGTCCCCGTGTCCCGTCACTTTCGTGGAGTCGCTGGCTGCTGGGATCGCTCGCAGTGCCGACGATCTTCTTCGGCGGATCGAATCGCCACGTGTTGTCACCTGTCGTGGTGGAGAAGCGGTAGCCCTCTCGTGACTCGCCGCTACCGTCGGTGAACGACTCCAGAGCGGTCCGGTCGCTGCTGCGCGGGAACACGTCGTACTGTGTCACTACGTCTCTGTGCGGCCGGAACCCCCACCCAGAGCGCCACTGCATCTCCGCGCTCTTGGGCGCGCCGTGGAGCGGCTTGAGATTCGTGATCTCGAAGCTAGAACTCGCACCAGAGAGGTCCAGGTCTGCCGACCGAATGTCGTCGCCGACACGACTGCCGAAGTCGACCGCGCGGTAGTAGTGGGTGTGGTCGTCGAGGTTGATCACCTTCACGTCGAACTGGTCGCCTTGCGCCCACGGCTCCACCGTGTCCGCGCCGTCGGGACCGTCACCGTACATCTCGTTGTTGGCGTAGACAGTGACGTAGCGGTACGGACCGAACGAGCCGCGGTCGATCCCTTCGGCCTCCAGCACGTCCCACGCCTCCGGCGGGAGTTGGAGCGGGTCCGACATCAGGTCGATCCAGTCAGAACAGTCTCCACGGGGTGGGGTCGACTGCTGTTCGAGCATCGCGCGGACTTCCGATGGCGTCGCCGTCCCGTCGAGCACCGCTCGCACTACGTCGTACGCCTTCTTCTCGGGCGCTGCGTCGCCGATGTCGTCGATGCCGAGGTTCCGGTTGCGTGTGGCGAAGGACGCACTCTTCGGGTCCAACACCACGTTCCCGTTCACCTCCGTCTCGAAGATCGGCTGGAGGAAGTGGATACGCGGCGGGTGTGCGCGCCACCCCCACGTGTAGATCCCACGCAGCATCCCCAGCGGCGGCTTGTCGACCGAGACGTGCGCTACCTCGTCGGTGTGGACCTCACTCCACGTGGAGTCGAAGATCTTGAACGGGAGTCCGCCAGCGTCGTTGACCGCGGTCCCCGGCGACAGTTCCTCACGCTCCAGCGAGTAGACGTGGTAGTTGACCCGCAGCAGGTCGTTCTCGTGTGCCTCGACCGGCACCCGCAGCAGGAACGTGTCGGCGTCGAACGACTCACCGTACCACAGCATGTTCACGTCGACCTCCCAGACGGTACGCTGCGTGCCGTCGATGCTGGGTCTCGTCTCCCCGGAGTCGCGGAGGCGCTTGGTCTTGTACTCGCCGTCGACCTGATCGGAGAGCGGACCACCGCGCGAGTAGTTGAGCAGCGGGAAGCCGTCGTATACGCGGCCGCTGGTCTCTCCCTCGAGAATCGCCGCTGCCTCCTGTGCCGCCTCCTCCATCCCCGCTGTGTCGCCGTCGTCCGCGGCGTCACCGAGCCTGTCGAGCGCGGCGAACAGATCGTCGTGTGGGTTCGAGACCTGTGTGATCTCGTGTTCGGTGACACTCGTGGCTCCCTCTGCGTCCTCGACCGTGTGAGAGACGACCTGCGTGAGTTCGCCGTCGCTCACCTGCTCCGTGCCCGGAATCCGCACCTCGTTGCCCGACAGTGCCGTCTTCACTGGCGCGAGAATCCCGGGTTCGTTCGGGTCGAGTGTCGCTCCGCGTGCTCGGCTGGTCGCCCCGCCAGCGAGACTTCCGATCCCGAGAGCCCCAGCGCCGGCCGCGAGCCCGAGTGACCCGAGCACGTCGCGTCTCGTCGCCGTCGCTGGCTGTGTCTCTGCTGCTCGTCCCGTCTCTGCTGCTCGTCCCGTCTCTGCTGCTCGTCTTGCCTCTGCTAGCCTGTCCGTCGTGGAGTCCGACGGCGGTGTGTCGTCTGTCATAGTTGCGTACACCGACCCCGTGGGACACTCGAACGCTCTGTCGTCCGTCGCGCCACGGGTCGTACCACTACCGACGGGAGTCTGGGACGTAGTTTGTACGCAGCTGTGTGCGTTCCCAACTACTGTGCGCGTAACCACAGGACTTATTCGACTACACGATAGCTGCGCTCCAACAGCAGTCGAACCGGGACTCTCGCCGTCCGCTGGTCGGTTCCGGTCTCCCACTCTCCGTCGTGTCGTCTCACTCCGGTCTCCCACTCTCCATCGTGTCGTCTCACTCCGGTCTCCCACTCTCCATCGTGTCGTCAAGCTCCGTTCGCACGTCCGCCGTCACCGCCTCCAGTTCCTCCACCTTCGAGACGAGTCGGTCGTTGGCGTCGGCGATGTCGTCGACGGCGGTTTCGATTTCCTCGAAGCTTCCCGTCGCCCACTCCATCGAGCTGATCCCGCGCTCGATTCGGGTGCCCACGACAGCGTGAAAAGAGAGCGGACTCACAACGACGTCGAAGAAGAGAGGAGAACACAGCGTGCGAACGACAACATTGATACGACGTGCTGGCGGAAACTGCTACGATGACGCAGCGAGCAGGGACGAGTCACGCCGTCGCCGCCGTGTCGTGTCGTTCGCGGAGGGGGACGCGTGAGTGAGACTACCGAGTGGGTGTGGCGGGTTATCCAGTCGCTTGCCGATCCCCGCCGGTTCACCCAGTTCCTCTCCGTCGGCGCGTTCGGGGCAGTCGTCGACAACGTCGTGTTGTGGCTCGTCGTCCAGCTCGGGCCCCTGACCCCGACGCTCGGAGCCGTGGTGTCGAAAGAATCTGCTATCCTCGTCATGTTCCTGCTGAACGAGCAGTACACCTTCTCCGGGTTCGTCGACGGGGAACTGCGGGCGACGGTCGGGCGGCTCGTCCGGTCGAACGTCGTCAGATCCGGCGGTGTTGCCGTCGCAATCGGCGTTCTCCACCTCCTGACGACGCAGTTCGGCGTCTGGTTCATCGCCGCCAACGTCGTCGGAATCGGTGTCGGATTCGTGTTCAACTACGTGTTCGAGAGCATCGTGACGTGGCGGATCTCTCGCACCGAGTGAGTATACTGTCGGTCACGCCCCATCGAACCCGGGGCCGACAACGAGACGCGGTGGAACCCCGACGTCACCAAGGCCGTGTCCCCGAGATGAGAGAACGCGGCTGGGGACGGATCGTGACGATCTCCTCTATCGCGGGGTGTGCGACGACAGTGACGGTCTGGGATTCCGACGACAGTGGACCGTGCGGTGGCAGTGGCGGTCTATGACACACGACGAGCGTAACTGTTCGGAACGAACGGCTGTCGCGGTGTCGTTCAACAACCTATCGGCTCCGTGTCAGTTCTCGTTTCGGTCGTCGCGGTCCTCACCGAGCGTCCACAGCGCGCGGTAGAGGGTCCACGGCGAGCAGTCACACCGTTCGGCGACCGCTCGGCACGTCTCGACGTACGTCTCGTACTCGTCGACAGACAGCGGGTCGGGGTAGGGACCCTCGAGTTCGCCGGCCGCTCGAAGCGACTCCCACTCGCGCTCGCTACACACGAGATAGCGCTCGGGGTGGAGAAACTGGAGAAACGCCGACCCGACAGAGACGTCGACACCCGCCAGGTCCGTCAGGTGGTCGAGTTTCGTCGCCACGTCCTCGGAGGCGACAGCGTCGCTGATGGCGCTGTGAACGTCCTCGTAGTCGTTCTGGTCGTACGCCTCCTCGGCGGCCCGACGGTCGGCGTCGGGGTATCCCCCGAGAAACCGGCGGTAGTACCACTGCACGACCCACTCCGGGTCTCGCCAGCCGAAGTCGCCGCTGGCGAGCATCTCCGGCAGCATCTCGGCGTGCTCCTCCTCGACGGCGAACAGCGGCTGTCTCGTCTCGTAGGCGTCGGCTCTCGTCTCGACGAGTGAACGCGTCAGGTCCATTGCCGTCGAAGTTGACCGCCCAGTGATATGATGTTTTTCACGCCGCGTCCTCGTTGGCTGCCGCCGAAGTTTTCCAACAGACGAAATTTTAGTATTTTACAAAAAAGGCGATTCTAACTCCATGTCGGGAGGTGGGCAAGGTTCATACGCACTGAGCGAGAATCGCGTGATGCTAATGGCTCACACACTCGCAGGTGGTACCAATGTCTAGTGACGAACAGGAACCAGTCAAGACGATCTGTCCGTACTGTGGCGTCGGCTGTGGAATCAAGGTGAACCCGGGCGACGAGCCGGGGGACATGCGGTTCATGCCGTGGGGCGACGCCCCGGTCAACGACGGTCGCGTCTGCATCAAGGGGGGTGCAGCGACCGAGGTAGTCGACCACGAGGATCGCCTGACAGATCCGTTGATCAAGGAGGACGGGGAGTTCCGCGAGGCCGGCTGGGACGAGGCTCTCTCGTACATCGTCGACGAGCTCGAACGCATCCGCGAGGAGCACGAGCCGGACGCGATGGGTTTCTTCGGCTCCTCGAAGACGATGAACGAGGAGAACTATCTCCTCCAGAAGCTCGCGCGCCGGTACGGCACGAACAACGTCGACAACTGCACACGGATGTGTCACGCGTCGACAGTGTGGGCGCTCCGGACGAGTCTCGGAGCGGGCGCGATGACAAACAGCATGCGCGACCTCCGAGAGAAGGCGGACGTCTTCTGGATTCAGGGCGCGAACCCCGGCGAGCAGCACCCAATCGCCAACAGCGTCTACTTCAGACAGGCGGTCAACGAGGGGGCGACCGTCATTCAGGTCGACCCTCACGCGAACAAGACGACGAGTTCGTTCCAGATCGACGACACGGACCGGCACATGCACCTCCAGCTGGAGCCCGGGACGGACATCCCGCTGTTGAACGTCGTTTTGAAGACCGTTCTCGAGAACGGCTGGGTGGACGAGGAGTTCGTCGAACAGCGCACGGAGGGGTTCGATCACCTCGAAGAGACGTTGGAGGACTTCGACAAGGAAGCCGCCGCCGAGGAGTGTGGGGTCCCGCTGGAGGACATCGAGACGGCCGCAGAGAAGTACGCGATGGCGAACAACGCCGCCATCTTCACCGGGATGGGGATGAGCCAGCACACCTGCGGCGTCGACAACGTCCAAAACGAGATCAACCTCGCACTCGTCACCGGCAACCTCGGGCGGCCGGGCACCGGCGTCAACCCGCTGCGTGGACAGAACAACGTGCAGGGGACGTGTGACGTCGGCGCGATGCCGAACGTCCTGCCGGGCTACCAGCTCGTCGACGACGACGAGGCGCGCGAGAGCGTCGAAGACGTCTGGGGCTTCGAGGTTCCAGACGAGCCGGGGCTGACGAACGTCGAAATCTCACACGAGGCCGGCGACTCCGTCCACGGACTGTACATCATGGGAGAGAACCCCGTGATGTCAGAGCCGGACGGCAACCGCGTCGAGGAGCGTCTCGAAGACCTGGAGTTCATCGCCGTCCAGGACATCTTCATGACCGAGACCGCCGAGTACGCCGACGTAATCCTGCCGGCGACGACGTGGGCGGAGCGCGGCGGCACAGTGACGAACACCGACCGGCGTGTCCAGCGGATGCGTCCGGTTGCGAAGGTTCACGAGAACACGAGACACGACCTCGACATTCTCACCGAGGTCGGCACCCGGCTGTTCGGCGAGGACGGCGGGTTCGACTTCGACGAGCCCGAGGAGGTCTTCGAGGAGCTCCGGCAGGTCTGTCCCAGCTACCACGGGATGACCTACGACGCGCTCGGCGAGGAGGGGCTCCACTGGCCGTGTTACGAACCCGGCGACGAGGGCGACCCGTTCCTCTACGAGGACTCGTTCGACACGGACAACGGTCTCGGCGTCATCGAAGGCGTGCGTCACCAGGAGCCGAAAGAGACGCCCGACGAGGAGTACCCGCTGATCCTGACGACTGCTCGCCTCGAAGAACACTACAACACGGGGACGATGAGCCGCCGCTCGTCGACACTCAACCGGCAGTACCCCGAGAACTTCGTCGACGTTCACCCGAACGACGCCGAGCGGTACGGCATCGAAGACGGGGACACTGTGCGAGTCACCTCGCGGCGTGGTGAGATCACCGTCGAGGCGAACGTCACGGAAGACATCAAAGAGGGAGCGCTCTGGACGACGCCCCACTTCGCTGCCGCCTCGGCCAACCGCCTGACGAACGACGTGCTCGACGAACGCGCGAAGATCCCCGAGTACAAGGCTGCCGCTGCCGAGATCGAAGTCGACGTCGAACCCACTGACGACCCCGTCACCCCCGCGGACGACTGACGGCCTGTCGGCGGTAGTCTACCTGTCGACGGCAGGTCACCGGTCGGCAGTAGTCTACCTGTCGACGGCAGGTCACCGGTCGGCAGTAGTCTACCTGTCGACGGCAGGTCACCGGTCGGCAGTAGTCTACCTGTCGACGGGAGACCACCGATCGGCAGTAGTTCACCTGTCGACGGGAGACCACCGATCGGCAGCAGTTCACCTGTCGACCGTGGATCACC
>CAKZQY010000154.1 GCA_937142015.1 uncultured Halobacteria archaeon | reverse complement strand
ACCGCCCCTGCCGTGGCAGAGACACACCGCCCCTGCCGTGGCAGAGACACACCGCGCCAGCCTCGGCGAGAACACAACACGAGGCAGCACAACAGTCTTCTGTACAGTGACAGAGAGACGACGCGTGCAGACAGCATACGACTGTATCGTCGTCGGCGTCGGCGGGATGGGGAGTGCGACAGTCTACCGGCTCGCGGACCGCGGCGTCGACGTGCTCGGACTCGAACAGTTCGCGGTCCCACACGCTCGCGGGTCCAGTCACGGCAGCACACGCATCGTGCGCCGCACACAGCCGGAGGACCCGGCGTACGTGCCGCTGGCGGAGGCCGCACTCGACAACTGGCGCGAACTGGAGGCCGTGACCGGCCGTGACCTCCTCACGATCACGGGGTCGATTCACGCCGGTGCCCCGGAACACGACATCGTCGCGGATGCACGGGCGTCGTTGCAGGCTCACGACGTGCCGTACGAACTGCTCGACGCAGCGCGCGTGAACGAGCGGTTCCCGGGCTACGACCTCCCGGCGGACTACAGCGCCGTCTACCAGTCTGACGGCGGATTCGTCGACTGTGAGCGAGCGGTCTGTGCGCACGTCGACGCCGCACACGCCGCCGGAGCGACTGTCCGCGCACACGAGCCGGTCCGCAGCTGGACGGAGACCACGACCGGTGTCCGGGTCGAGACGGACCGCGGCAGCTACGAGGCGACGGAACTCGTCTTCACCGCCGGCGCGTGGAACGGTGAGCTACTCCCGTCCCTCGCGGACGAATTGACGCCCGTCCGACGTGTAATGGCGTGGCTCCAGCCCGAGCGACCCGCTCGGTTCCACCCCGACCAGTTTCCGGTCTTCAGTCTCGCCGGCCGTGACGGCTACGGATACGGCTTCCCCGTGTACGACACACCCGGGTTCAAGTTCGGCCGTGAACCCGACGACTCCTCGACACTGTACGAGGATACGACAGGTGACAGCACCACAGACGGGACGAACGAGACAGGTGACAGCACCACAGACGGGACGAACGAGACAGGTGACGAGGGCATCGCGGCAGCCGAGTGGCGCGACGTGACACCGGACGAGTTGGATCGAGCCGTGACCGACCGCGAGGCGGCGTTTCACCGGACGTTCGCCGAGACGTACTTCCCCGACGGAGCGGGCCCAACGATGCGACTCCAGAGCTGTCTGCTCACCGAGTCGCCGGACGGCCACTTCCTGTTGGGTCGTCACCCGGACTACGACAGCGTGACTGTCGCCGCCGGCTTCACCGGCCACGGGTTCAAGTTCACCTCGGTGATCGGCGAGGTGTTGGCCGACTTCGTCGTCGACGGCGAGACTGACCACGAAGTCGATCTCCACCGAATCGAGCGACTGTTCGACACTGGCGTGTGACACTGCCGGTCACGGGTCGTGTTGCAAAGTCGTTTAGACTTCAGTAGAAACTGACTCCCGTGGACGCGGGGTCACCTCTGGTGTCCACCCGAGAGGTGCCCCATGCACATTGAATCAACCGCGAGCTCTCACTCGAGAGCACCAGAGGCAAAGTCTAAACGGCTTTGCAACGCGACCAACAGGTTTCGGAAAATTCGGCGGCGTACGACTCGACGTACTCACGGACGGACAGCGGCTCTCGACCGAGCAGGTTCCGTACGTCGTCTGTGACGCGGGCTGCCAGCCCGACACGCGCAGTCGTGTAGATACCGACCATTAGGAGTCCGAATCCAAGTCCGTGGCGTTGTCGAGCCCACCTGAGGAACGCCGGGATCGACGGGTCGCCGTACGTGATCTTCCGGCCGAGCACGTCAGAGAACACGGCCGCAACCTCGTCGTAGTCGAGTGCCTCCGGTCCCGTGAGCTTGTAGACGCGGTTCTCGTGGCCTGCGGTCGTGAGAACGTGTGCGGCGACTGCCCCCACGTCGCGGGCGTCGACGAAGCTCGTCTCCCCGGCTCCCGCAGGAACGAGTATCTCTCCTCGCTCGCGGATCAGCTCGTTGTGAACCTCGTGGAGGTTCTGCGTGAAGAAGGACGCTCGCAACAGCGTTTCACGCAGGACCCACCTTCGGGAGTTCTCGCACGTACGTCTCCTCCTCGACGCAGTCCAGTATCATCCGAGCGACGTCCGCCCGTGCGACGCTGGCGAATCCGAGCTGGATGTCACCACTCCGGTAGTCGCCGGTGCCGTCGCCGTCACCGAGTCGCGGCGCGCGGACCACGGTCCAGTCGAGGTCCGTCGCGCGAACCCGCTCGACGTGGTCTGCCGCGTCGGCGAGCACCTCTCCCGCGAACAGCTCGAGCAGTGTTCCCATCACTCTACCCGTCAACGACACTGACTCGCCTTCCTCTCTGACGCCCGCCCCGACGAACGCGACGACCTCGTGACCTCTATCCAGTGCCTGCCGCACGAGTGGCTCTCCCGTCCGCCCTGTCGCTCCGAACACTGTGATCTTCACGAGTCAGACTACGACTTCGAGAGTAAAATACTTGTAACTTCGAATCTTCGAAGTGACCCTGCGGATGGGAGGGCACACGCAGTCACACACGGAGTGTTTTTGTCGAGGCCGCGCGAGGGAGAGACCGTGTCACAGACCGTACTCGTCACCGGCGGACTGGGGAAGTCCGGTCGGTGGATCGTCGACAGGCTCGCCGACGACCACGAGGTTCACTGCGTCGACGTGGACCACCCCGGATTCAAGCCAGTGCCGCGGAAGGGGATCGACTTCGCTGCGGCGGATCTGACAGACGCGGGCGAGGTGTTCGACCTCCTGACAGACGTGCAGCCGGACACAGTCGTCCACTGGGCGGCAATTCCGGCTCCCGAGCGTCACCCCGGTGGCCACGTGTTCCACAACAACGTCGCCGCCGCCTACAACGTGCTGGACGCCGCGGGACGCGTCGGCGCAGACGTGGTGAACGCCTCTAGCGAGGCGAGCTACGGGATGGCGTTCGCCGAGGAGACGCCGTTGCCGGCGGAACTCCCGATCACCGTCACGCACCCACAGGAGCCGGAAGATCCGTACGGAACCGGGAAGGTCGTCGCCGAGGAGGTCGCCGAGATGGTGGTGCGCCGCGACGGCGTGAGCGTCACCTCCGTGCGTCCCTCGTGGATTCAGTACCCCGGCGAGTACGTCTGTCTCGACTCCGACAGTCTCGCCGACGGGGCGGGCAACTGCTGGTCGTACGTCGACGTCCGCGACGTGGTCTCGCTCGTCGTCGCCGCTGTCGACGACCCGCCGGCGGGACACGAGCCCGTCCACGCCGCCGCGGCGAACAACTACCTCGGCCGACCGACACTGGAGGCTGTGGAGTCTCACTTCGGCGAACTGCCGCCGGAGGCGGACCTCTCGGGAGAGGCGTCTGCGCTCTCGACCGACCGAGCCCGAACGCTGTTCGACTGGGAGCCGACACACGACTGGCGGGAGGCCGCTGCGGAGTCCGTCCCCGAACCCGCGCTGGTCAACGATCCCTGACGGTACCGGTCGACAGCCCGACTTATCGTACGGTGGGAGCCCGAGGAGGCCGTTCCCCAGTTTGTGCCGTCACACAGTGGGAAACGAAGGGGCCGAGCACGAGATGTGTTCGAGATTTTGGCGGCCACTACAGTTGACCTCCTCCACGCCCTGAAGGACGTGGAATCCCACCACGGGATGTCCGCCGA
>CAKZQY010000153.1 GCA_937142015.1 uncultured Halobacteria archaeon | reverse complement strand
CGAAGACCACTCTGGAAGACGAGGGCATCCTCGACACGGAGAAGGTGCCAATCGACGTCGGTCGTCCGCGCCAGCGACTCTTACTCGATCACGACGGACTCGCCGCCGCCGACATCGACGAGTTCGCTGCCGTCGCCGAAGACGCTCTGTGAGGGGAGTGTATCCTGTCGGTCACGAGCCGCCGAATCCGGGGTCGACAGCGAGACGTGTTGGAACCCCGAGTGAGACGCAACAACCTATCGACACTTGTGACCGACAGTATACACACTCTTCCACATCCGAGGGTGTTCTGGAGTCCGATTGCAGCCCCGAGGGAATCTCCGTCGGCGTGGTGGTGGGTGACAAACAGCGGGTGTGACGCCTCTGTGAGTCGGCCAACAACAGCTTCCATCGTGTCCGCTCGAACGAGTCCACCGGGAACAGTGCCTGTGGTGGGCTCCCGATCCAGCCCCCACAGCCAACTGCACGTCTCCCGAGCATCCCGTCATTTTTTCTGATACAGTCCTCACACAGCAGTATATGACAGCTGAGTCACAATCAGACCTCACAGAGAGGTTCGCTATCGAGGTGAGCAATACCGGTACCGTCGATCACATTGTCGACGTGGATGCAGCGTCGACAGACCAGTCACCGTACTCTGTTCGCAGCCAGCTTCCAGGTGAGAAACTGTGTGACCGCAGCACACGGTCACCAGCCAGCCGGTACCCCACACTCCCCGAGTATGCCGAGGCTGCTGATCTCGACACGCAGACGTTCGACGGTGACGCCCCCGACGAAATCTGCTCGTACTGTTGGACGGCAGTTCACGACGAACTCGAGGTCGAACAGGACGGACCTGAGCAGGCCCACGAACGCATCGGATCAGTCGGCTACCGCCTTCGCTGGAAACAGAAAGGACGCGCCCGTGACGAGTGGTACGACATCGTCGTGCGACCCGAAACGACTATCGCAGATGTTGCCGAGCGTGCCACACTGTGGGAGGGCGACAGGCTCTCTATGGTCCCCGACTTCGGCACTCCCTCGCGGTACTACTGCATCGTCAAAGATGTGTACGACCCACCAGCACTCTCAGACCGTCTCCCCGACGACAACGACGATCATATCGCAACCACTGACACCGCTGCCATCGTCCGAAAAAAGCGCCCAGATACGCCCTGACACTGCTCTCGTGAAGTTCGTCCGCCGGTATCTGCGGGACAGGACTGATATACCTACCTCGACGCACGTTACAGTACAGTGACACCAATGCGGGTCGAGTTCGACGACGGCACCCTCCTCCTCTGAGACGCCGACGGGGAGGTGCCTCACGCGGAGTGGGACGACCGCGTCATCATCTTCACTGCCAACAACGACTTCGCCTACGACATCTCTCGGGAGTTCGTCGTTTCCTGTATCACCCACTAGACACCGACCGGTAATACTCCTGTGGCTACTCGCCGTGGAGACGTGAGTGTTGTCCAACCAGCGTCTCCGAGAGATCGAGACCCGTGACCGTCGCCGCTTCGTCGACGACAGAGTCGGAGAGACTCGATCCGTCGATCGTCGCGTCGTTGAAGACGACAGTGTTCGACAGCGTCGAGTCAGTCACCTCCGCGCCAGACATGACGTAGACGTTCTCGCTCAGCTCGCTGTCCACGACAGTCGCGTCGTCTGCGACGACGGTGTCTCCGTCGAGTTCCCACGCCACGGCGTCTAAGTAGGAGTCGGCAGTGCCGATGTCGAACCACGCGCCGTCGAAGCTGAACGCGTGGACCGGCTGGCGGTCTTGGAACCACTGGATCAGCCACCCCGGCTCGTCCGGGTTGTTGTCGTTCGAGAGGTACGTGTCGAACTTCGGCAGCGAGTCCTGCGGGAACACGTAACAGCCAATCGAAACGAGCGTGCTGTTCGGGTCGTCTGGCTTCTCTTGGAAGTCGACCACTCGGGTTCCGTCGAGTTCTACGAGTCCGTAGCTCTTGGCGCGCTCACGCGATCCCACGTCGTAGGCCGCGAGCGACACCGCCTCCTTCGTCTCGAAGAAGTCGACGAACTCCGCGAGATCGAACGAGAGCATGTTGTCACCTGCGACGACGAGGAGGTCGTCGTCGACGTTCTCGCGCTCGATCAGCTGTGCGAGCGCGCCGACGACGCCGAACTTCTCCGACTCGGCCGTCGTGTCTTCGACCGACACCTGTGGCTTCTCGAACCCAGACTCGGCGAGGTACGTCTCGAACTCGTCTGCGAACCGCTCGTTCGTGCTCACGTACACTTCCTCGACCCGGTCGTCCGCTTCGAGATCTGCGAACACGCCGTCGATCACCGTGCCGTCTCCGACCGGGAGAAACATCTTCGGCCGGTGCCGCGTGATCGGCCACATCCGTGTCGCGTACCCGCCCGCGAGGACAACTGCCTCCATACCCGAGGGCAACGGTGGCTGTCGTAAGACCTTTGTGTATTCCCGCAACCTTCGCGGAACACGTCTGAGGACGAACGCTCCCGACTGGACTCTGTTGCCTGGACGGTGGCCGGTTCACGACGCATCCGAGTCCGGCGGTCGGTTCACGACGCATCCGAGCCCACGTCGTCACCGTCGGTCGCGTCTCTGCCGCTGTCGTCGCCACTGCTCTCGTCTTCGCCCGCTCCGTCGTGTTCGTCTCCGGTTCCGTTCTCGTTGGCTGTGTCCTCACCCATCTCCCGCTTGATCGACTGAAGTTCCGCCTCGACGTCGACTTCGGGCGGATCGTCGGGTTCCTGTGTCGTCTCCTCGCCAACATCTGCGCGCGTGTCGTCCGACTGATCTCCTGCGGACTCGCTACTCGTGCGGTCGTCACCCGTGCGGTCGTCATCCGTACGCTCGTCACCCGTGCGGTCGTCGTTCCCGTCGTCCGGGCCGCCGACGGAGATCTCCACTGGGCCGTCGTCCTGTCCGTCTCTCCGATTGCGACCGCCACGGCGGTCGTCGCGCTGGTGGTCGTCACGCCGGCGGTCCCGCTGGCTGTCGTCTCTGCGACGGTCTCCGTCTCTGCGACGATCTCCGTCTCTGCGACGGTCTCCGTTGTCGTCCCCACGACGACCCCGTCGGTCTCCGCGACGGTCTCGGCGAGTTCGGTCACCCCGTCGGTCACCCCCCCGCTCGTCGCCGTCTCGTTCGCGTCGCTTCGCATCCGAGACCGTGTCGCGGGACTCGCGAACGCGGGATTCGATCTCGTCGGCGAGGCTCCGGGCGTCTGCGACGATATCGCGGGCTTCGTCGTTCTGCGGCAGATCGGTCTCAGAGAGCGCGGTTCGGAGGTCGTCGAGCCGGTTGGCCAGCTGCTCGCTCGCACGGCTGCTCGCGTCCGTCACGGCGTCGTCGAGCGGTCCGGGAGACAGGTCGCCGAGCGGACCACTCCGATCACGACGGTCCGAACGCCGTGTGTCGCCCGGCGTCACCACGCCCAGCACTTTCCGGAACAGCTCCAACGCCTTGATCGTCGCCTCCAGCGTGGCGATGAGCGTCGGAATCGTGTACTCCTCGGTGAAGCGCAACACGTCGCCGACGGACGGCGGATCGAACCGCGGCCGACTGTCGTCGCGGCTCCGTCGGTCTCCCTCGTCACGACGGTCCACTCGGCCCCGACTGTCTCGGCGGTCGTCGCGTCGACGTGATTCGGGCGAGCGGTCGTCGCGTC
>CAKZQY010000152.1 GCA_937142015.1 uncultured Halobacteria archaeon | reverse complement strand
CTTGCTGAGGCGTTCACGGGCTGGTACAACTCCGACGACGGCAACAACCCGCCGGGCTACCGGAAACGTGGCGACCGACACCCACGCTCGACTGTGACGTGGAAGCAGAAAGGCATCAAACACGACGACAAGCACGGGCAGGTTCGCCTCTCGAAAGGCTGGAACCTGAAAGACGAGCACTCAGACTTCATCCTCGTGGAAAACGACGATGAACGCGGACGTGAACGGTGCGGTGAATATCCAACGAAAGATGACTCAGAGTCCCCCAACGGGGGATATGAGTAACGGCTGGTTGGCACAGCCCGGAGTCTTCCTGTTCGACCGCGAGAGCGGGATGTTCAAAACGAGAGAACGGGGAGACTACAAACCCTAATATCCCAACGCTGAGCAAATCGGAGATTTGCGATGTACGCGAATCTTCGATTCGCTTGACTCGGGATTCTTCCGCCTTCAGGGGGAGGAGGATGTCAACAACACGACAGACGAACCACGGGTATGTCGGCTCGGGAACTGGACACGCTCGACAGACAGATTCTCTACCGGCTCCAACAGCAGGCACGCGCAACCTCGTCGAGAGAGATCGCAGACGAGATCGACGTATCGGCGAGCACGGTGCGGAATCGCATCCGTCGCTTGGAGGCGGACGGTGTGCTCCAAGGGTACCACGCGGATGTCGACTACGAGACTGCGGGCTACCAGTTGTTCACTCTGATCGTCTGTACGGCTCCGATTCCACAGCGTGAGGAGCTAGCGGCCGCCGCCGCCGAGGTGTCCGGCGTCGTCGAAGTGCAGGAGGTGATGAAAGGCGAGGCGAACGTCCTCGTCCGCGCCGTCGGGACCGACGGGGACGACCTGACACGAATCGGCGAGGAACTGGACGAACTGGGACTCCGAGTGACCGAGGAGGACTTGATACGGAACACACACCGGAGCGCCCTCTCCCACTTCGAAGTGGCTGCCGAGAGTACGAGCGAGACCGGCGGAGACGAAAGTACGAGCGAGACCGGCGGAGACGAAAGTACGAGCGAGACCGGCGGAGACGAGAGTACGAGCGACCCCGAGCGAGCGGCAGCGGGCGAGGGCGAGACTGACTGATCGTAGTCGACCCAGAGTCGTCAGAGTCACACGGGTGCTCGCGCAACGGGACGTGTGACACCCCAGTTCGACGCAGCGAAGCCAGTGATCGGGATGGTCCACCTCGACTCGCTCCCGGGGTCGCCGGGATTCGACGGCGACAGGGAGGCGATTCTCGACGCCGCGCGCCGGGACGCCCGCGCACTCGCCGCCGGCGGTGTCGACGGCGTGATGGTGGAGAACTTCGGCGACGCGCCATTCTACCCGGACGACGTGCCGAAACACGTCGTCGCCTCGATGACACGCGCAGCGACGGCTGTCCGCGAGGAGGTGGACGTGCCACTCGGCGTGAACGTCCTCCGGAACGACTCACTCGCGGATCTCGCAGTCGCGCAGGCGGTCGGCGCGTCGTTCGTCCGTGCCAACGTCCACACAGGGGCGCGGGTGACCGACCAAGGCGTGATCGAGGGGCAGGCTCACGAGGTGATGCGGGAGCGTGATCGACTCGGCGTCGATGTCGACGTGTTCGCAGACCACGACGTGAAACACTCCGCGCCGCTCGGCACGGAGTCGTTCGTCGCCGAGTCGATGGCAGACGGCGTCGAGCGCGGCCTCGCGGACGCGACGGTCGTCAGCGGTGTCGGCACCGGACAGGGTGTCGATCTCGACGATCTCGAAGCTGTCGTCGAGACGCGCGCGGCCTACGACCTCGACGTGCCGGTGTTCGTCGGCAGCGGTGTCACCGCCGACACTGTCGGGGAGATTCTGTCGCTGGCGGACGGCGTGATCGTCGGCACGTCGCTGAAAGAGGACGGCGACGTCGGCAACCCGGTCTCGGAGGCGCGTGTCTCGGAACTGGTCACGGCTGCGCGGGACGCGAGCTGACGCTCTCTCTAGGTCAGTTCCCCCCCGCCAGCCGACGATCAGTTCGCTCCTGTCAGTCGACGATCAGTTCGCCCCCACCAGTCGACGATCAGTTCACGCCTGCCAGTCGACGATCAACTCACGCTTCGACTGCACCTGCTCGGACTCTTCGGTCGGCTCGCCGAGCAGTCCACGCGCGGCAGCCTTCCCCCACTCGACAGCGGGCTGTGTGAACGTCGACACCTCGGCCAGTTCGCCGAACAGCACACAGGCAGCCTCCAGTGTGTACAGCAGGCGACCCAGCGACCGCCCGTCGACACGGTCGAGCTCGATGCGGACGTTCTCTCGCCCGGAGGCTGCGAGACTCGCCTCCGTCGCGTCGAACTCCGCGTTCAGTAGCTCCCGCAGTGTCGCGCCGCTCAGGTAGTCGAGTCCGTCCAAGTCGGCGTCTGGCAGCGTCGTATCCGGCCCCTCGCGCGGGCGAACGAGCGTCACCAGCTTGTCTGCCGGCCCCGCACGGTACAGTTGGAGCTGTGAGTGTTGATCCGTCACGCCGAGCGCTCGCGCCGGGGTCTGTCCGCGGTCGTCCTTCCCGAGTGACTCCGCCCACAGCTGTGCGGTCCACTCCGAGAAGCGGTCGAGCGACTCCGCGTACGGCATCACCGCGTTGATCGACGCGCCACGCTCTGTGAGTGCGTACGTCGTCGCGCCGTAGGCGTATGCCGGACAGTCGAACAGCGACGGTGACAGCGACTCGGCTGCGTCCGCACCCCCGGTCACGAGCGCGTCGATGTCGACACCGATCACGGCGGGCGCGAACAGGCCGACCGTCGACAGGGCGGAGAAGCGTCCCGGCACACCCGCGGGCACCGGGAGTCGCGGCAGGTCGTGCTCGTCGGCCAACTCGGCGAGGTTCCCCGACTCGCCGGTGGTGACGACCGTGTGGTCGGTCCAGTCGACGCCAGCCTCCGTCATCGCCTCGCGGACGACGAGGAAGTTCGCCAGCGTCTCTGCAGTCGTTCCCGAGCGAGAGACCACGTTCACCACCGCTCGTGAGAGGTCGACTGACGCCAGTTGTCGTCGTACCCACTCGGGATCGACGTTGTCGAGTGTCACCACGTCCGTCTCCGCGTCGGCTGCCAGCGCCTCGGCGATGGTCGCCGCACCGAGTGCGCTCCCACCGATTCCGACCGTCACGACCGCGTCGACCGCGGGTGAGTCGTCTCTCTCGACACCGGCGTCGCTCACTTCGATACCGGCGTCGCTCACTTCGACACCGGCGTCGCTCACTTCGATACCGGCGTCGCTCACTTCGACACCGGCGTCGCTCACTTCGATACCGGCGTCGCTCACTTCGACACCGGCGT
>CAKZQY010000151.1 GCA_937142015.1 uncultured Halobacteria archaeon | reverse complement strand
GCGGTCGACCTCCGAGAGCGCGAACTGGAGGTTCCGTTCACCCGCGTCCTTGGTTCGGATGCGTTCCTGCCACTTCCGGAGTCGGTGCATCTGCGACCGCTTCTCCGACGACAACGACCGTCCGTACGCGTCTTTGTCCTTCCAGTCGATTGTGGTCGTCAACCCCTTGTCGTGCATCGTCTCCGTGACCGGTGCCCCAACACGTGACTTCGACTGCCGCTCGGAGTGGTTGAACGCCCGCCACTCCGGTCCACGGTCGATCTGCCGTTCGTCCAGCACCAGCCCACAGTCGTCACAGACCAGTTCCCCCTGGTCCGCGTCCATCACAACCTCGTCTGACCCACACTCCGGGCACTCGACGGACTCGTCTTGTTCCTCCTCCGTCTCGGCCTCTCGCGTCCGCTGGCGGCTCGGACCTTCCATTATTAAGCTTTCTGGACAGGGGCATATTTAAATCTGTCGCTGGCACCGGGGGGCGAGGCCACCACTCCGGCCGCAGTCTTGCGGTTTTGGGTGAGCGTCTGTCGACCCACTCCGTTACTATTAGATACGATAATGGAGACGCTCTCCTAATAACAGTATCTCTCCCCCACGAAATCCACCGATTCTCTCGCTGGGCGTCCCACTCGGTGGGTCGAACGCCGCTGCTCGCTGCTCCACGTCACTCGCACGACAGCCGCCGAAGCGATAACTCCTGAGCATCACCAAACGCTTTTGTATTATCAGACGGTATGAGAGGGTAGCATGAGCACGACGGCAGCGAGCCGAGTGGAGCGCGCAGTGGCGGCGAGTAGTCCGGCGGACGTGGAGCCAGTGACGCTGACAGCCTCCGCGTTGGAGTCGACAGCGCCCTCGTACCTCCGCGATCTGAAATCCGAGTTGGCAGCCGAGGGGTACCAGCCGGCGACGCTGCGGGCGGAGGCACGGTTCGGCGAGGACTGTTCCATCGAGACCCAGCGAGAGGCGGACAGGCTGCGGGACATCGTGCGGGCGGCGTCGTTCCTCGGCGCGGGGCGGGTGACAGTCGACGTGACGGCAGTCGCAGACGAGTCTCGGGTCGAACCGGCGCTGTCCGCGCTGGAGGAGCGCGCACAGCGGGAAGGCGTCAGCCTCTCCGTCGAGGGGCCCGTCGCAGTCTGACGTGAACAAGCGGAGCGTCGAACAGCGACTCGCTGGCGTCGAGACGTTCGCCGAGCCGACGGCCGCGCTCGAACAGTATCCCACGCCGCCAGACGTGGCTGCTCACCTCCTCCACCTCGCGGCGATGCGCGGCGACGTCGACGGCGCGACGGTGCTCGACTTGGGTGCCGGCACCGGGACACTCGCGCTCGCTGCGGCGCTGTACGAACCTGCTGCTGTTCTCGCCGTCGAACGCGACCGGGAGGCGCTGGCGACTGCCGTCGAGAACGAGCGTCGTGTCGACCCTCCCGTCGCCGTCTCGTGGCTCCACGCCGACGCAACTGCACTCCCAGTGTTTCCCCGTCCCGACTCCGACCCACCGTCTCGGCGAGACACGCGGCAGCTCACCGTCGTCTCGAATCCACCGTTCGGCGCACAGGACGGCAACGAGCACGCAGACAGACGGTTTCTCACCGCGATCGCCGACGCGGCAGTCGAGGTCGACGGGAGCACACACGCACCTGTCGTCTCCTACACCCTCCACAACGCCGGGAGCCGGTCGTTCGTCGAGTCGTTCGTGGCCGACGCGGACGCGACCGTGACAGACGCGTTCGCCGTCACTCTCCCACTGTCCCGACAGTTCGGCCACCACGCCGCCGAGCGCGTCGAGATCGACACCGAACTGTTCCGCGTCGAGTGGTGAGACTGTCGGTCACGGACACAGCGCCCGGGTGTTGAAGTGTGCTCACCGCGTAGAGCGTACAATGAACGAGGGGTCGTCGGACGGTGAAGACCCGTTCGAGTGGGTCTCTCTGCCGTCCGACTCTGAAAGTCCCGCTCCCGACGCGGACGACGAGCGCTCGTCGACCACTGCTGCCGGTGCGTCGCCCTCTGCCGACGGAGACTGGGGTGACTCGTTCGAAGAGCTCCGCGAAGATGCTCCTCCAGCGGACTCCACACCCGACTCCTCACCGCCAGATTCTACACCCGTCGATTCTCGGCGAGACACAGATTGGGAGCCGGTTCGAGTCGGACTCAGAGACGTACCGTCGGAGCCACTCGGCGGTTGGGACGCTGTCCCGGACGAGCCACCAGAGTCGGCCGACGACGGCGATCAGCTTCGTAATTCTCGATCCAGCAGTCCCGGAGGGAAGAGTCGACGATCCGACGGCACGACAGCGGAGTCGGAGTCAGTCGCGCTTCCAGCGCCACCAGCCGCGTGGCGAGACAGCGACCCGACGGGGGCCGGGTGGTGGCGCGTGCTCTACCGCGGGACACAGCTGTCACTGCTCGTGTTACTGTCGTGGTCGGTTCCGGTGGCGGCGCTCGATCTGACGGCCGAACTCGCGCCGCCGTCCGTCTCGCTGTGGGGGGCGGTCGGCCTGATCGGGTTGACCGTCGTCGCCGCGCTCCTCCGGCTGGTGGTGTTACCGGTCGCGCTGTACCGCGACGCGACGCTTCTGGGTCGCCGAGACGAGGTGGCGTGGTCCCCGAGTCGTCGGTTCTACCTCCTCGCGGGAGCGATCTTCGCCACGGGAACGTGTCTCTACTACCTCTACAAGCGCGGCCGACACGTCGGCAACCCACGGATTCCGCTCGGATCGGCGCTCGTTCGTTACGAAGGCCAGAGCGTCGCCTCGAACTGGTGGCTGATGGCGACGCTCGCCGTCGCCGTCGGCACGATCACGGGCGGACTCTCGTCACTCGTGAGCCCGCTCCCGGTTCCCGTCACCGCTGCCCGAGTCGCGGTCGGGGGCCCGTTCTTCTCCGTGACTGGCGCACAGACTGCTCTCGCTGCCGTCGGGACGCTCCCCTCCCCAGTCGACGTCGCCGTCGGCGCACCCGCGCTGGCTGCCGGGGGGACTGCTGTCGTGCTCCGACTCGTGGTCCTCCCGGTCGCGTTCTACAACGACGCGACTGCTGTCCGTCGGTCCGACGCGCCGTGGGACCCGCTCGCGCTGTGGTACGCGCTCGCCGGCTGGGTGTTCGCCGTGCCGACTGCGCTCGTCTACCTCGTCCGCCGCCTCCAGTACACCGACGTGTCGCTGTCTGCCGACGCTGTGCGAGCACGGCGTGCTCGAAGTGAGGAGACCACACAGACGACGCGTGACGACCGGTGAGTCGACTTCTTTCATATGGTCGTGCGTAGATAGTTACCGCCGGCTCGACTCACAGGTGCAGTCGCAA
>CAKZQY010000150.1 GCA_937142015.1 uncultured Halobacteria archaeon | reverse complement strand
ACAGTTGTTTCGAAGACAGTCTCGTCAGTCTCGCCGATCAACTCGGCTATTGTGGAGAGAAGGCGGTCTACAACGCCGTATCGAGCAGAGACCAACTGAAACGGAAACTAGACGACGAGATCGGAACTACAGGCGACGAAGAGCTCATCAACGATGCAGCTCGATGTCAGATCGAGTACTGTTTCCCCAACATCGCTGCGGTGTTCAGACAGTTCGAGTAAGCGCCGTTCACGTTGGTCCGAGACTCGACACGAGAGTACGACTTTCAGCACCCTCTAGTAGCTGGTGACACCTTTTTCGAGAGTGAAGTTCTTGGAGGCATTGCTCCAGCCGCTCGCTCTCACACGCTGCGGCTGTTCACTCTTCGTCCAGCCGCGCTTCGACATCCGAGTCGGGAACTGGTGTCACGTCCGGTCCGAGTGCCTCGATGTCGGCGACGATGGCCTCCTGATCCGCGTCGGCCTCGTAGTAGAACACCAAGTCGAACGTGCCGTCGCGGAGGAGGTGTTGACTCTCCCAGACGAACGCGTCGTCTTCGATAGTGAGCCCTTGGTACTGGTTCGAGGAGAACTCCGTGTCGTCGTTGCCGGCGTAGATGTACGTCTCCTCGTCTGTGGCGTGCTCGGCGATCACGTCGTCGATCTCGACGACGAGCTCCTGCATCTCCAAGTCCTCCTCGCCTCCGAGGTCCGTGTGGACGAGACAGCCGATCAGCTCCACGTCCCCCGGTTCTAACAGCGCCTTCGTCCGCACGTAGAGGTCCCGGTCGACAGCTGACTGTTCTGCCATCGTCACCCGTTGTAGCGGGGCTGGATTATGCGTAGCGATTTTCGGACGGCGGGAACGCGACGTGCCGAACTGTCTTCGCCCGGCGAGAGTGCGACGAACTTGTCGGGTCTTCGAACGAGAAGACTACGACGAACGTTCGACTTCGGGCGAGGAGAGGAACGGACGTTCGACTTCGGGCGAGGAGGACGGCAGACGTTCCACCGCGTTACCAACACTGCTGGCCACTCGACCCGAGTAGTATTAGAACACCCTCGCATCTTCCGCCAGAGTTATTAGAACAGGATATAGAGTTAGTAACAGAGATGGCACACATCCACCTCGGAGAGGGGTCGTTCCCCTTGTGGGCACTCGTACTGTGGACCACCCTCGGCGTCGCGCTCGTGAGCGCGGTCGTCTACCGCATCCGCAAGGGTGGGATCGAGACACACCAGGTCGCGCTCGCCGGTATCGGTGCGGCGGCGAGCTTCGCGGTGTTCCAGCTGAACATTCCCGTGTGGGGCGGGATTCACATGAACCTCACAGGGCTGGTGGGCGTTCTCGCGGGGCCGTTGCTCGGGGCGCTCATCGCCTTGGTCGTGAACATCTTCTCGGCCGCGCTCGGTCACGGCGCGGTCGGACTGCTGGGCGCGAACACCCTCGTCAACGCCACCGAGGCAGTCGTCGCATACTACGCGTTCAAGACGCTGTTGCGGATGGACTGGGACGTGTTCCCGGCCGGCGCGAGCGCCGCGACGCTCGGGCTGTCGGCGGGTGCAGTCCTGATGGGCGTGATAATCGTCGTCAGCGGCGTCAACGGCAGTGCGCTGCCGCGTGGTGATCTCGCGGTCGCGGTCGCCGGTCTCGTCGGTCTCAACCTCGGTGTCGCCGTGATCGAAGGGGTGTTGACCGGGTTCGTCGTCCAGTTCCTCGCGTCCGTTCGCCCCGACCTCGTCGGCGTGACCGACCGCGCCGCTCGTGGGGAGTCGACGGGGGTGACGGCCTGATGGAGTGGTGGAAACAGTACGGCGGTCTCGCCGGACTCCTCGCAGTCTGTTTCGCCGCCGGTCTCTGGGGGTTCACATCGACAGGCGGCGCGCTCCCGTGGGCGAAGCGATCCGCGACGGCGCTCCAGCGAGGCGTTCGAGAGGGCGGCGGGGCACTCGTCGACCTGGGTCGAGGTGTCGTCGTGGCTGGCCCGATTCGGAAGGGTGGTGCGACGACAGAGTTCCTGGCGGTGGTCGCGCTGCTAGTCGTGTTCGGCGTCGGTCTGTACGTCTACGTCGACCGGTACGGCGGCTTCGAGGACGATCCAGAGTCTCCAACGCGGTGATCCAGACCAGTGACGACACTCTCGAATCACGTTCCCGATCCGCGTCTCGTCACGGCGGTCGCCGAGCACGGCGACGGCCCGCTCCACCGTGTCAACCCGTGGACGAAGGTCGGTACCGTCGGCGCGCTCGTGCTCGCGGTGACGGTGTTCGACCGGCTCGTCCTGCTGGCTGGGCTGTACGTGGCGGTTCTCGTCGTCTACGGCTCTGCAGGACTGCCGTACCGACGACTCCTCGGGTGGTACACACTCCCGTTGTTGTTCGTCGTCTCCGTCGCTGGCCCGCTCGCGTTTCTCGAACCCGGAACGCCGGTCTGGGGAGCAGTTTCGACACCGCTGGGTGAACTGTCGGTGACGTGGGCTGGGCTCGTTCTCTTCGCCGAACTCGGCTGTCGGTCGCTCACGGTAGTCACGTTCGCGCTCGCGGCGTCGATGACGACGCGGTACACACACGTCGCGTACGTGCTCGGCCGGCTCCTCCCCCGCCCCATCGACCAGATCGCGCTGCTCACCTACCGGTTCACCTTCGTCGTGCTCGAGACGCTCGAAGACCTCGTGACGGCCGCGCTCGCTCGGGGCGCGAACCTCTCGGAGTTCTGGGCGAACAGACGACTGTACGCACGCATTCTTGGCACGACGATGCTGTCGGCCATCGAGCGCTCCGAACGACTGGTGAAGTCGATGGAGGCTCGTGGATACGACGGTGACATCACGCTGTACGGGGACGTTCCCCGACCGCCGGCTCTCGAACTGGCTGTCGTCGTCGGGTCGTACGTCCTCGTCGTCGGCTACGCGGCTGTCGCAGTGTACGAGGTGGGACTGTGAGCGACTCTCAGAAGTCGACGGTCGGCGATTCTCAGAGACCCCTCGTCGACCTCCAGTGTGGCAGACACACGTACCCAGACGGGACAGTCGGGATACACGACGTAGCGTTCTCGGTGTCCCCCGACGAGGTGGTCGCACTCGTCGGCGGCAACGGAGCCGGAAAGTCGACACTGTTGGAGCACTTGAACGCGACACTCGTCCCGGACGAGGGTGAACTCGTCGTAGACGGGACCGAGATCACCGGCGACAACGAGTCACTCGCCAGACGCGAGGTCGGCTTCGTCTTCCAAGATCCCGACACGCAGTTGGTCGCCCCGACGGTGATCGACGACGTGGCGTTCGGGCTCCAGAACGACGGCGTTCCCCCCGAGGAGGCACGGCGGCGAGCCCGGGCGGCACTCGAGAGGGTCGACGCGAGCCACCTCGAAGGGCGCGTGCCACACTACCTGAGCGGCGGTGAGAAGCGTCTCGTCGGTCTCGCAGGCGTGCTCGCGCTCGATCCGAGCGTCGTCGTGTTGGACGAACCGCTCGCGGGGCTCGACCCCGAGCGATCACAGCTGGTCGCGGATCGTATCCGACAGATCCGAGAGCTGGTGAGTGTCGTCCTCTCGACGCACGATCTGGGGTTCGCGGCGGAGATCGCCGACCGCGTCTGTGTGATGGCGGACGGTGACATCGTCGGCAGCGGCACGCCTCGTGAGGTGTTCTACGACGACACACTGCTCGAACGCGCGAATCTCGTCCCGCCGCGTGTGGTTCGGATCGGCCGTGCGGTGGGACTGGATTCGACTGCGCGACCGGTGACCGAAGCGGATCTCGTCACGCTGCTCGACGACGAGACAGAGACGCTCGCCGACGAGAGCAGGGAAGCCACGCACTGACTTCGCGTCCTCGCGTCCGGCAGAGCCAACTACAAGTGTCCGACTCGGATACACACTACCGATGGAGAACTCACAGCAGGTGCCCGTCGGAGAGATCTTCACGGCGGCCGACACCCTGCGTGTGCAAACGACGGCGTGTATGGGAAACACGATATGCCTGAACAGTGGCAGGGAGTTTTTGACGAACTGAGACGCGATTTCTGACTCCCAAGCCACTACGCGCGCTGCTAGTTGTACAACAAACCATAGATTTGTGTGCCCAAACTGTCAATCAAATGTTGGCGAATCGCATGACACCGGCGACTCCCATCACGAGGCGTGATGAAATCAAAACGGCCGAAGAGTGGTTCCCTTATAAGCGCCGTACCGCCGTCTGGCAAATGTTGCCCGTCACGCAAAATGATGGGCGCTGCAGGATTTGAACCCGCGACAGCTTGGTCCGAAGCCAAGCACTCTGTCCAGGCTGAGCTAAGCGCCCGCACTGGTCAGTTGCAGAGTCGAGTTCTTAACTCCCGCGGTTCGGTAGAGCCGTGTCGTGAGCGGTCACCTCGATCAGACTGTCTCCCGCCGCTCCGAGTGACAGACCAGTGACGAGACACGGTCCTCCCCCCGGGAGTCGAGGCGTCACGGAACCCGACAGATTCACGTTCCGGGCGACCCGACGTGTGAATACCGTAGCACATCGTGTCGGAATCGGCGTGGTCCTCGGACGGCACAACAGCCGGCGACGACAGCCACCGACTCACCGACAAGCAAAAAGAATAATACCGGCTCACAGCATGGTAGTGATAGTGGATGACTTCCCGGGAGACGGAGCCGTGGTCGGGAGCGGCGGGGCAGTCGGAGGGACGAACCAATGTATGAGGTAGGCCCGCTGGAGACGCAGGTCGAACCGGGATCGAACGTGTTGATCTCCGGACCCTCGATGAGCGGCAAGCGTGACCTCGCTCTCGACGTTCTCGCGGACGGCACGGACGGCGGCGAGGGTGCGATTTTCGTCACGACGAAGGACGGAGCAGACCGCGTTCTCGAACTGTACGAGCAGCGCACCCCGTACGAGGGGAAGCCGGTCGCGGTCGTCGACTGTGTGACACGCCAACAGGGTGTCGGCGAGGTCCGCGACGACGACCGGATCAAGTACGCCTCCTCGCCGGTCGACATGACGCGGATCGGGATTCAGCTCTCGGAGTTCCTCGAGGCGTTCTACCAACAGCGCAACATCCGACAGAACCGCGTCGCGCTCCACTCGCTGTCGACGCTGTTGATGTACTCGGATCTCCAGACAGTGTTCCGCTTCCTCCACGTGTTCACTGGCCGGATTCAGAGCGTCGACGGTCTCGGCCTGTACGTGATCGACTCGACGGCCCACGACGACCAGACGATGAACACCCTCAAACAGCTGTTCGACGGCGTGATCCGTACCCACGAGGACGAAGAACCGGAGATGCGGCTCGCAGACGTCTGATGACACACAGCGACGACATCGACGAGACACTCCGAACACTCCTCGGTGCCGAGACTGTCGCGGTGATCGGCTGTTCGACGACACCCGGCAAGCCGGCACACGACGTGCCCGCGTACCTCGCGCGTCACGGCTACGAGATTCGGCCAGTCAACCCGTACGCGGAGACAGTACTCGGAGAGCCGGCAGCAGACACCGTCGGAGAGGTAGACGACGAGATCGACCTCGTGAACGTCTTCCGGCCGAGCACGGAGGTGGCTGGAATCGTCGACGAGGTACTCGACCGTGTCGAGCGCGTCGGCGACGTGTGGGGACTGTGGCTCCAGTTGGGGATCACGGACGACGAGGCGCTCGCGCGTGCGTCTGACGCTGGGCTGACGACGGTTCAGGACCGTTGCATGAAAGTCGAACACGGACGGCTGTAGTGAGCGACACTCGTGTCGAGGCTACGACACGGACAACAGTTCGACTTCGAAGACGAGCGTCTTACCGGCGAGTTCGTGGTTGAAATCCACCTGTACAGTGTCGCTGACGGCAGTCACGTCGCCGTGGAGACCGTTCTGCGCCTCGACGTGGAGGCCGATCTCCGGGGGCTGGCCCACCATCGCTTCGAACGTCTCCGGATCGTACTCGCGGACGCGGTCGGGGTCGTGCGGGCCGTAGGCGTCCTCTGGCGGGACGCGGATCGTCGTCTCTGTTCCCTCTTCGACGCCGACGATACCCTCCTCTAAGCCCTCGATTACCTCCCCGGCTCCGACGACGAACGAGAGTGCCGACGAGGTAGACGCCGGCTCTTCCGTCTCACCACGCCGATTCGTCTCCGCTCGCTCGCCCGCGTCTGGGGAGGTCAGCCCGTGTTCTGCCGCGAGCGCGGGGTCGGAGGTTGCGAACACGGTGTCGTCCTCAAACCGGCCGACGTACGCCAGTCGGACCCGGTCACCTCGCTGGACGGTTCTCGTCACGCGTCTCCCTCCGTTCGACTCACTGGGTGGGTGTCACAGTTCATCGTCGGGTACACTGTCGGTCACAAGTGGTGATACATTGTCGTGTTTTACTCGGGGTTCACCGCGTCTCGCTCGTCATCGGTCGAGATCGTACAGTCGGCGGAACACAGTCGGCGGGAACCGCGGGTCCAGCCGGCTCGGCGGCCGGCCTTTCCCGTCGGTCGTAGCAGACTGGACGCGCTCGACGATGCCGACTTCTGCCATCTCGTAGAGGAACCGCTCGACGGTGCCGGAGGACAGTTCGACTGCGGGCGCGGCACTGATCGTCTCGGTCGTCGTCGTCACGGAGGCGCGGTCGGCCTCGTCCAAGTCGACGAGTTCGCGCAGGACGATCTGTTTGTTCGTCGGCAGCGCGAGCACACGCCCCAGCGAGACGGAGTCTTCGGGCACCTCCGCACAGGCGTCGCGCACGTCGGCCTCGGAGAGGCGACGGCGGTCCGCCCGCGCCGCGCCGTCGGCAGCGACGAACAGCGCCGCGAGCGCGTCGTGGGCGTTCCCCGACGCCCAGTCGGCGATCTCCCGGGCTAACTCGTAGTCGAGGCCGCCCTGAACGAGGCCGTCCGACGCGCGGTTCATCAGCACGTCGACGAGCATCTGTCGGCGGTAGCGCTCGATGGCGATGGTCGTGGCGGTGTACGTCGTGAGCACGCACTCCTCGGGAGGTGTTCGACCGATAGCGAGCCAACTCACGTTGCTCGGCAGTCCGGCGAACAGTTCGACCAGCTCCGAGGCGTCGACGCCGCCGGGCTCGTCGACGTGGTCCACTGCGACGACGACCCCCGTCCGGGAGTCACACAGTAAGTCGTGGAGTCGGCCACGGAGGTCGTCAGTGCTGATCCCGTGTTCCGGGATCGTCTCGTCGACGATTCCGTTCAACACCGCGCGGTAGAAGCTGAACTCGCTGTTCGTCCCGCGGAGGTCGATGTAGACGAACCCCGGCGAGGTGGGACGCGCCGCGCGCGTGCTCGTGTGGATGACAGATTGGGTCTCGGTCGAGAGCCGTTGGAGGTGAGAGAACAGCGCCGTCACGACTGCCGACTTCCCAGAGCCGAACGGTCCCGAGACGTAGGCGTTCGGCGGCAACTCGCCCTCGAACACGGGGTCTAAGTGATCCAACAGACGTTCGAACACCGGTCCCCGCTCCGACGGTTCTTCGACGTGTGCGACCGGGGACAGCGGCTCGTAGTCGCGGACTAGCTGTGGTCCGTCGTTCTGCCGCTGTCGTCGCTTGATTCGCGCGTCGATATCCATGTGAGACCTACGTGAGTGTGTGACTGGTTCCTGTTACACCGTCAAAAAAATCGTGGTTGAGGGGCTGCACGACGGCTGATCCGGCGTCCGAGCCGTCCCCCTCCCGACGGGAGCTGTGCGTCGACCGCTGGCTGTCGACCGTCGACGGCCGGTAGCTGTC
>CAKZQY010000149.1 GCA_937142015.1 uncultured Halobacteria archaeon | reverse complement strand
TTCTCGTGATCCCGAAAATCTCTGATTTTCGGACGACCCCGAGGCAGTCGCCTTGGACCGCTTGTACACCGTCGACGAGTTCTCGGACCGACTCGACGAGGTGGATCTGTTCCCGGTGAGAGAGCCGGATCGGGAGTCGGCACACCACTACCGACGCTGGGGTGTCGAGAGCGCGGCGCTGGATCTGGCGCTGCGGGCGAACGACACACACCTCGCTGCCGTGCTCGGTCTCGACCGCGATCCGGTTCGGTTCGTCGCCTCCACGCGACTGGGCGACCCACCGACGACGGAACGTGTCGACGCCATCAGCGAGCGTCTCCCCGGTGTCGGGTTCAAGCTCGACCCGACGAGCGAGTGGACCGACGAGGTGATTGCCGCGCTGCCGAGCGAGCGTGTGCGCGTGGTCGATTTCAAGGGACACTACGACGGGACTGTCGTCGATCAGGAGCCGGACCCGGCGCTGTACGAGCGTGTGATCGAGGCGTTCCCCGAGGCGGTGATCGAAGACCCGGCACTCACGCCCGAGACCGACCCCGTGCTGGCGGACCACCACGACCGCGTGTCGTGGGACGCACCGATCACTGGAATGGCGAGCGTCGAGTCACTCCCGTTCGATCCCGCGTGGCTGAACGTCAAACCCTCGCGGTTCGGCACCGTCCGCTCGTTGTTCGAGACGGTCGAGACCGCCCGCGAACGTGACGTGTCGTTGTACGGCGGCGGTCAGTTCGAACTCGGCGTCGGTCGTCAACACGTCCAACTGCTCGCGTCGCTGCTGTACCCCGACGGGCCGAACGACGTCGCCCCGGCAGCGTTCAACGACCCGTCGGTGCCTGCACGACTGCCGGCACCACCGCTCGCTCCGCGGTCTGGCCCGCTCGGACTCGACTTCTGACAGGCGAAATCGCAGTAGATCGGAAGGGTAAAGAGTGTCCCTGCGCGACTCTCACCTGCGCCGGGGTGGCTTAGCTGGACATAGCGCCGCACTCATAGGGTACCGAGCTTCGGTGCGGCTCACCCTCCGCTCCCAGAGGCCTGCCGAGCCTCGTACCTGGGACATGCGGAGATCGCGGGTTCGGAGCCCGCCCCCGGCATAAATTCTCGGATCACGAGCCCGACTAATTTGTCGGTCCGATCGCTCGTCAGACAGTATCGTCGAAGGGGCTGTGGCGAACCAAACGCTCAAGCCCCCGACACTGCTCGGGAGAGTCATGGCCGAGCGCACCGTCGAACTCGAAGGGCACATCATCGACTCCGGGATGATGCAGCGGGCCTTCGGGGTCGTCATGGACATGGGTGGCTCCTTCCACGTCGAGCAGTTCGACGTCGGGACACGGAAAGACGAGACCTCCTACTGTCGGATGCGGGTCTCGACAGACACGGAGTCACACCTCCAGTCGATTCTCCACGAGCTCCACCAGAACGGGGCGACAGTCGCGGACCCGGCGGACGCCGTTCTCGAACACGCGCCCGCAGACTGTGTCGTTCCACAGGGGTTCTACTCCACCACGAACCACGCGACGTTCGTCCGCTACGACGGCGAGTGGATTCCAGTCGAGGGGACGGAGATGGACTGTGCGGTGATCGTCGAGCCGGAGACGCCGGACGGGCCGCGGGCGTACACGGAGCCGCTCTCCGCCGTCGAGGCAGGTGACCTCGTCGTCGTCGGCGAGGCGGGGGTGAAAGTCGAACCGCCAGAGCGGCCGCGCGACGCGGAGGGACCGTTCGGGTTCATGCAGGGCGGTGTCTCCAGCGAGCGACCCTCGGAGTCGCTCGTCGCCGAGATCGCGGAGGTGCTCGTCGAGACGCAGGAGGCCGGCGGCAACGTGTTGGTCGTCCCCGGGCCGGCAGTGATCCACGCCGGAGGACGCGACGCGCTCGCACAGCTCGTCCGCGAGGGGTACGTCGACGGCGTGTCTGCCGGCAACGGGTTCGCGGTCCACGACCTCGAACGTGACCTGTACGGCACCTCACTCGGGATGGACGTAGAGACGCTGGACAACCCACGACAGGGCCACAAACACCACATTCGAACCATCGGCGAGGTGATCCGTGCCGGCTCCATCGCCGACGCCGTCGAGGAAGGCACCGTGGAGTCGGGCGTGATCTACGAGTGTATCCGCCACGACGTGCCGTACGTGCTCGCCGGGTCGATCCGCGACGACGGGCCGCTCCCGGACACGATCACCGACACTGTCGCGGCACAGCAGGCGATCCGCGAGCAGGCACAGGACGCCGACATGGTGCTCATGCTCGCCACGCTGCTCCACTCCGTCGCCGTCGGAAACTGTCTCCCCTCCGACACCCCGACGATCTGTGTCGACATCGACCCGGCGACTGTGACACAACTCGTCGACCGTGGCTCTGCACAGGCGACTGGGATGGTCACCGACGTCGGGATGTTCATCCCACGACTGACTGATGCCGTGCTGGCAGAGGCAGAAGAGCGTGAACACGAGATGTCGGAGTGAGACACGAGGCGTCGACGCGTTCTCGCTTCTGGGCGACCCGCTCCGACTCGACATCGTCCGGGTGCTCTGGGAGGCCAGGCGGGGCAACGCCGTCCCGTTCTCGGAGCTGTACGACAGCGTCGACGCCTCGGACACGGGGGAGTTCAACTATACTGTCGGTCACAAGCCATCGAACGCGGGGTCGACAGAACCGGAACAAGACGCGTTGGAACCCCGAGTGAAGCGCAACAATCTATCAACACTTGTGACCGACAGTATACCACCGTCGACAGCTCGTTCAAGGAGAGCGTCAGGCGTGCGAGAACCCTACTGATCGAACAGTTCACTCTGTTCGCGGAGTTCGTTCAACTGGTCGGACACGCGAGCGGCCTGCTCCGGTGACAGCGCAATCTGCAGTTCGTTGCCGTCGGCGTCCGTCGCGGTGATCTTCACCTGACTGTCTCCGAAGGCGCGTGCCTCCGCCGTCTCCGGGTGGTACAGCTTCGCGGAGACGGACTTCGTCGGCGGGCCGACGTTCTTCACACTGCCGTCTTGGATCTCGATCAGAAAGTTCTCGATGTCGAGTGCGAGCACACTCCTCCGTGCGACGGGCGCGTACAAGCCTCTGTCGGCAGGTTGTCGACCCCAGCGTCTACCTGTCTGTGACCGACAGCACGACCACGTACTTATTCCCCGGTCCGTCGAACAGGCGGCCGTGAACAGACTGGGCCTCACTCGCGTGACGGCGACGGAGCGGGCGGGCGACAGACTCGACTGCCGCACGGAGACACGACTCGCGTCCGGGCCGGGCGAGCCGACGCCGGTCGCCGACGGACGCAGTCCGCGACTCGCCGTCGAGTTCCTCTCGCCGGACGCCGTCCGGCTCCGACTCGATCCGAACCCCGAAGCTGTCTCGCCGGCGGAGTCAGCCTTGGATCTCGACTACGACGCGATCCGAACGGAGACCGACCTCGCTGTCGCGGCGGCGGACAGTGAGGCCGCTGTCTCGTCTGGAAGCGACGCAGCGTCTAACGGCACTGCCTCGCATCGGAGCGACGCAGCGTCACCTGCTCAGACCGGCTCGGCCCGGGACGACGTGGCCGCACCCGCCGAGAGTCCCCTCCGTGTGAGGACCGACGAACCGGGACTCGTGGTCGAGATCGACCGCGAGACGGCACAGTTCACGGTTCGAGATACGGCGACGGATCGGACGCTGTTCGCCACACAGCCACACCAGACAGACAGCCGCGGGCGTCCAGTCGTCCCACCGACCGGATTCACCGAGGCGGAGCGGGACAACTGGCCGCTCACTGTGACAGAGACACACCTCGCCGTCCGTCTCCCGCCGACAGAGCACCTGTACGGCTGCGGGGAGCAGTTCGGCGGTGTCGACCACCGCGGGGAGTCGATCACGGCTCGCGTCCGTCAGCCCAACGGCACTGTCTCGACGGACACGTACCTCCCGGTGCCGTTCTACCTCTCCGACCGCGGGTACGGCGTGTTCGTCGACACCGCCGCGGACGTGCAGTTCGACTTCGGCGCGACTGCGCCCGCGACGACGAGTCTCACGGTCGCGGACAGCGCACTCTCCGTGACGGTCTTCCGCGGGCCAGAGCCGGCGGACGTACTCCGACAGTACACCGCGTTGACCGGCCGCCCACCGCGACTGCCGGAGTGGACGTTCGGCGTCTGGTGGTCGCGCAACTCCTACGAGTCGGCGACAGAGGTGCGAGAGATCGCCGACCGACTCCGCGAGACCGAGACGCCGGGAGACCTGCTCCACGTCGACCCGGAGTGGATGGATCTCGACCGGATGGATCTACGCTGGGACGACGAGACCTTCCCCGACCCGGAGGAGTTACTCGCGGACCTCGCGGAGAACGGGTTCCACGTCTCCGTCTGGGAGTACCCGTTCCCGAACGTAGGGACGGCGCTGTTCTCGACCGCACGCGAGCGCGGGTACCTCGTCGAGGACGGCCACGGACGGCCGCTGGTGCTCCGCCGACCGAGCAAGGAGGACACCCGGGCGGGCGTCGTCGACTTCTCGAACCCGGCGGCCGTCGAGTGGTGGCGCGACCACCACCGCCGGCTGCTGGGACAGGGTGTCGACGTGTTCAAGACAGACTTCGGGGAGTACCTGCCCGAGGGTGCGGTGACTGCCGACGGTCACACGGGTCGTGCCGTCCACAACAGCTACCCGCTGGCGTACCAGCGTGCGGTGGCTGGCGCGTTCGACTCGGCCGACGGCGAGGACCCGACTGCTCGGGCGACGGCCGACGGCGGAGAGACGGCCGACTGCGTGGAGTTGGATGGCCCGCCGATCCTCTGGTCACGCTCGGGATGGGCGGGCGCACAGCAGTTTCCAGTTCACTGGGGCGGTGACGCGGAGTCGACAGACGACTCCTTCGCGGCCAGCGTCCGCGGCGGGGTGAGTCTCGCCGCGTCCGGCTTCGGCTACTGGAGCTGTGACATCGGCGGCTACAAGCCAGAACCGACGCCGGACCTCTACCGGCGGTGGGCACAGTGGGGACTGCTGGCGCTGTCACACCCACGATTCCACGGGAAGACCCCGCGAGAGCCGTGGCACTACGGCGAGGCGGTGGCCGAGACTGTGCGTCGGTACGCGCGGGTCCGGTACCGGCTGCTGCCGTACCTCTACAGTCACGGCGTGCGTGCGAGCCGAACCGGCCTCCCGGTTCTGCGACCGATGCACCTCGCGTTCCCGGACGCCCCCCTCCCGCCGGGACTGGAGACACAACACGCCGTCGGGGACGCGCTCGTCGTCGCACCCGACGTGACTCCCGAGGAGCCGCTGACTGTCCACCTGCCGGACGGCGAGTGGGTGAACCACTGGACCGGTGAGCGAGTCGACGGGCCGACGACGATGACCGTGCCGGCTCCACGCGAGGAGCTCCCTGCCTACTGGGCGGCTGGCAGTCTGATCCCAGAGCAGGAGCCGGGTGTCTCTGTCGCGGACTGTGTCGACGATCCGCTCACTCTCCGAATGTACGTGCGGACCGAACCCACGGACGGAGACGACGGAACAGATCACGAGGGGGAAACAAACGACGAGGACGGCACAGGTGACACCGAGACCGGTGAGACAGCGGTCCGTCGCCCAGTCGAGACGACAGCCGAGACGCGGTGGTTCGACACGGAGCGTGAGGCGTTCGTCGACCTCGCCGTCACCGTCACAGACGACGCGGAGACGGTGACAGTGCAGTTGCCCGCAGAGCCTCGGCGGACGTTCCGCGTCGCTGTCGAGGGTGTGGCGTCGACTCCCGAGACTGTGCGGGTCCAGTACGGCGACCGTGACGCGGGAGAGACGACGACACACGATCCAGCGGCCGTCGACGCGCGTATCGAGGACGAGCGTGATCCACAGACTGCGGCCGCCGGTGTGGACGCGACTGAGCGACTGACGGTCACGCTGCCAGCAGTCGGGGGAGCCGTCAAGTAGCGGCCGTCACAACGGAGTGGCATGTCGAGTGACACGAGTTCGGGGGACGCGACAGTGCTCGGGCCAGACAGCGCGTTCGGCGTGTTAGGACACGAGCTTCGAATCGAGATCGTGAAGCGACTCGGGCGGGCAGGCGAGCGCATCGTCGAGGCTGTCCTCTCTGGTGCCGTCACGGACGATCCGGTTCTCTCGCGGACGGAGATCGACCAGTCGTGTCCGTACTGTGGCGCGCCAGTCGAAGTGGAGTACGGCCAGGAACAGCTCACTCTCCAGCCAGCAGCGCGTCGAAGCGGCGCTTGCTGTCGGCAGCGTACCCGCGGTCAAGCGTGAACAGCTCGTGTGTGCAGGTGCCGGTCCAGTCGGTCTCGCGGATCGCGTCGGCAATCTCCTCGAAGTCGATCAGTCCCATCCCGACCGGGAGGTGTTCGTCCGTGGCGTCCGTGCGCGTCTCGTTGAGGTGGATGTGGTCGATTCGGTCGCCGTGCTCGCGCAGGAGCGTCGCCTGCGCCTCCGCGTCGACACCCGTCGCGTAGGCGTGGCCGGTGTCGAGACAGGCGGCGGCGTCCGTCTCGGCGACGTAGTCGGGGAAGTCGGACGCGTCGAACAGCGAACTCTTCAGATTCTCGCCGACCGGCTGGACGCCACGCGCTTCGCCGTACGTCGTGAGTCGCTCCGCCGTGTCGTAGATTGCCTCCCGCACGACCGCCGGGTCCCACTTGTGGTCGTCGGCCGTCGTCTGGAGGTGGAAGACGCCGCGCTCTGCGCCGTAGTCGGCTGCCGCGTCGATGGCCGCCTCCAACTCGCGGACGCTCCCCTCCCGGACGTGGTCCCGCGGCGAGCAGGCGTCGAGTCGGTACGGCAGGTGGACGACCAGATCCAATCCGTGTGCGTCCACTGCCTCGCGGACGCGTTCCGGGTCTGTCCGGTCGCGCGCGAACTGCCAGTCCATGTTGAGCTCCACGTACTCGAAGTCGTGGGCGACCGCGAGGTCGAGACAGTCCGCGAACGCCGCGTCGTTGTCGATCATGAACCCCTGTCTGACTGTCACGGTCCGCTTCACCGCCGCCGTCGGCCTAACAGTTCTGATCGAGCCGCTGTGAGTCTCCCCCGGCCGTCACACGAACGAGTTTTCACGCCGAACTCCGGTCTGTCACCGAGTCGGGCGCGGGCTAACAGTGACAGTAATCTCCTCGTCAGTCACGTCGACGAACACCGGACCCGCGGGCGGACAGCCGGGCCACTCGTAGCGTTCACGCAGGTCACCAGTCACCACCGTCGACTGGTAGCGTGTCGCGGGTGGGACGACCGCGGGTCGACGGATTCGCTGGCCGGCCGGGACACGGACAGTGCGGTCGAGCACCCGTTTCTCTCGGCCGCCAATGCGGACCTGCACGTCGCGGTCCCGTCGGCTGACGTTGCGGACCCACAGGTCACGCCACAGCAGATCACACAGGAACGACGGCTCGGGAGAGAGAGTCACTTCCAGCCGCCGGTCGACGAGCGGCTGCCACCGATGTTGGTCCACACTGCCCCCGGCGGCGAAGCGTGCGGTCGGAGCACGCTCCTGTGGGTCGATTGGCAGCACGACCCGTGCGTTCGCGGGCACACGGAGCCGCAGCGAGCCGAGCGCTGTCGCCCCGTCGGTGAGTGAGAGCTGTCCGACGACCTGATCGCCCGGGTTGTCGACGACCAATCCACCGCGACCGAACGAGTCTGCGACCAACGAGTCACCGGTGCTCGTCTCGGTCGCTGTCGTCTCGGTCGCTGTCG
>CAKZQY010000148.1 GCA_937142015.1 uncultured Halobacteria archaeon | reverse complement strand
CGAACCGAACATCTGGTCATACCTTACCGGTAATGACTCAGCTTAATCACTATGAAACCGGTGGTCAAGTAAGTTCGTCACCGGTGGTGGCAGACGGCACTGTCTACGTCGGGAGTTCCGACGACAATCTGTACGCGCTGGATGTGACCACTGGTGATCAACAGTGGGTCTTCAACTCCCCTTATGTAATGCACACACCGACGGTAGCCGACGGCACTGTCTACGTCGGTGGTATGAACAACGACGAGAGGAATCCTAATGGCAAGCTGTTCGCGGTGGATGCAGCCACTGGCAAACAACAGTGGGCCTTCGAAACCGGGTGGTACGTACAGTCATCACCGAGGGTGGTAGACGATACTGTCTACGTCGGGAGTTCCGACGACAATCTGTACGCGCTGGATGTGACCACTGGTGATCAACAGTGGGCCTTCGAAACCGGTGATTGGGTGGATTCATCCCCGACGGTGGTAGATGGCACCGTCTACGTCGGGAGTGACGATTCCAACCTGTACGCGGTGGATGCAGCCACTGGTGACAAACAGTGGGCCTTCGAAACCGGTGGTGATGTGTCCTCGTCACCGACGGTGGCAGACGGCGCTGTCTACGTCGGGAGTTGGGATGAGAACCTGTACGCGGTGGATGCAGCAACTGGACAAGAACAGTGGATCTTCGAAGCAGGCAGTACGGTGCACTCGTCGCCGACAGTGGCAGACGGCACTGTCTACGTTGGGAGTCACGATTCCAACCTGTACGCAGTGGACGTAGTTGCTGGTGACAAACAGTGGGTGTTTGAAGCCGATAATATAATATTATGGTCATCACCGACGGTGGCAGACGGCACCGTCTACGTCGGGGATGCCGGGTTTAGTGTTGGCAACCTGTACGCGGTGGATGCAGCAACTGGTGACAAACAGTGGACCTTCGAACCCGATAATTTGATAGAGTCGTCGCCGACAGTGGCAGACGGTACCGTCTACGTCGGGAGTTGGGATGGAAACCTGTACGCGGTAGGAACGGATCACACGAAGTCAAGCAGCGGGTCACGCGCCCGACTAGAGACACTCGGTCACCACGAACAGTCACCGACAGCTCGGTTCTCCGCGACTCCCGCCCAGCCGATCACCGGAACGTCGGTCACATTCGACGCCAGCAACTCGTCCGACGAGTACGAGATCGCCGAGTACGAGTGGGATTTCGACGGCGACGGGACAGTCGACGCCACTGGGCGAGAGACCACACACACGTACACCACCGCAGGCAGCTACACAGCCACGCTCACCGTCACGGACATTGACGGAATGACAGCCACGGCAACACAGACTGTCACCGTCTCGAACCAGCCACCGACCGCCAAATTCACCACCACACCCACCGATCCAACTGTCGGCAACACAGTGACCTTCGACGCCAGTGGTGCCAGCGACGACAGCGGGATCACTGGCTACGAGTGGGACTTCGACGGCGACGGGACTGTCGACGCCACCGGACAGCAAGCTACCCACGCGTACGACAGCCTCGGAGTGTACACGATCACCCTCACCGTTACCGACAGTGACGGTGCAACAGCCACGGCAACACAGACTGTCACCGTCTCCGAAGCCGAGCCGACGGAACAGGAAACCAGTACGTCCGGGGACACCACGTTCAGCTACACACCCTCCCCACCGACGGTCAACACCACTGTCACCTTCGACGCGAACAACTTTCCACCGGGCGCAGCAGCGACGAGCTACGAGTGGGACTTCGACGGCGACGGAACCACTGACGCCTTCGGATCGACAGTGCGACACATCTTCTCCTCGGGTAGCACCCAGACAGTCACACTCACTGCCGAACTGGAGTCGGGCGAAACGAAAACCGCCCGTCGATCAGTGTTCGTCAACACGCCACCGGAACCCGCCTTCACCGTCTCGCCATCCCCCGCGATCATCGAGGAACCGACCACCTTCGACGCTGGTGAGACGACCGACGCGACTGGATCGATCCAATCCTACGAGTGGGACTTCGACGGCGACGGCACAGTCGACAAGACGGGACGGGCAGTCACCCACACCTTCTCTACGGGAGGCCGTCCGACGGTGACACTCCGCGTTACCGACGGTCAGGGTGCGACTGCAACACAGTCTCGCTCGATCAGCGTGCAGCGAGCAGCCGAGTTTACACTCCAGTTGCGCGACACGACGATCACCCCCGACGAGCAGACGACGGTCGCAATCAGTGTCAACAGCCTCCTCGGGAGCGAGCGACTGTTCACACAACTCGCGCTCGACGTTCCCTCCGGATGGGACGTGTCGTTCGTCAACACTGGCTCTGCGACCTCTGGCACCGCGACAGAGATTTTCGAGACCCGTCCTGGTCAGACGCGCACGATTCGCGCACGGATTTCGCCGAACGACACAGGCGAGTTCACCGTGAGTGGTCGCGCGTTCTACTTCGTCGGTGATCGGAGCCCGCCTCGCCACACCACGCAACTCACCTCTGGAACACTGACCGTGAAATCCGAGAATGCAGACCAGACTTCGACGGAGACGAACACCGGTACACCGGGCTTCGGTCTCGGCGCTGGAGCGACCGCGCTCGGCGCTGGTGTCGGACTCCTCCGGACGCTCGATCTGTTGGACGATGGCGACAGCTCGGAGCAGTCGGGCGAAGACTGACTCGTCACGCCTGCCGAACGGCCAGCGAACCGCCCATCTATATCTATTGAGTCTGATGTGTTATTGAAGAAGGCAATCGAACCAGACCAATTAGATACCGAAGGGGTAACAGTTTGACCGTGGGATTGGGGTGTAGTAAAGTCGATGGGCAGGCAACGGGCACTAATTATTTCAATGAAAATTAAATATTCATATGTAAAAATCTTCGCTTTGTCGGATGGTCACTGTCCGTCGACAGTCTCCGAACCGGAAATGCGCTGAGAGTATTCAATAGAATAGTCTTTGATAAAAGAAGTTAGAGGTTACAATGGTGGGTATGTTTTCTAAATGACATTAGCAAAGATGCCGTGCTAGAAGATATCAGCTGGCTAGTCGGTGCTAGAGTCAGTTAGCGGATAAGAATGGATTATTAACTTACACTTCCAATAGAGAGACGCATGGGGCTGTCTGACTTCACCTCTGACGGTACAGACGAACTGACACAGGAAGATGTCGCCGAGCGGATTGAGAAGTGGACCGGTACAGACCGAGTTGAGCGGTCAAATGGCCCGCGTTTCTACGCGGCACACTCTGGAGATGAGCCTGAGGACGGCACTCTCTTTGCCCTTGTGCTTCCGGGTCCACGACTGTATGTTGACCCAACAGCCAAGGACTCCGTGTTCGGTCAGACTCCCGAAGAGGTGCGAGAGCACCCTGATTTTGAGGAAACCAAATCTTGGGCTGACAGCTTCCAGTACTCAATCATGCTCGATACCGAAGTCCCCGACGTAGCACGACGCGCCGTCGAGTGGTCCTACGAGCTTTTCCCACATCGGAAGTAAACTCAGAAATGTAACTGGGCGCTCGTCTGACACACCAACACCATAGACTCTTTTTATTTCTCTACCTCGATCCGCGGCGTCGACACCTCGGTCAGCCCGGGTCCGCCGTGCATCGAGCAGTCTGGCCGCCTTCTCGCGGACCGCCTCGTCCGACCGAACGTCGTCGGTCGGCACAGTCGACTGCCGGTCCGCTCTCACCCCTCCTCACGCGGAGCCGACAGCGTCTCGATTTTCCGAGAGAGCCGCGCGTACAGCGCCGGCGAGCAGTACCAGCCAGCCTCGACCATCGCGTCGATAGTCGCTTGGGCCGTCGTCCCGCCGACGACTCCGTTCTTCAGCGCCGACAACACGAGGTACGCAGTCCCTCTGGTGTCGATGCCCTCGGCACTGGCCACGTCGCGGCCGTACTGTTCGTCGACGACGGCAGTCGCGTCTCTGTCGGCAGCAACCGCGAGCACCGCGGCGTCGGCGTCGCTGAGGTGGTGGTTGCGACAGAGTCGCTCGTAGGTGAGCGTCTCCTCGACAGCGACGACCGACAGTGTCTCCGCTTCGATTGCTCGTTCGACCCGTCGTGCGTCCGGGTGGCCCGCTCTCCGCCCTGCCACGACAACCTCCTCGTGGATCGGGTCCGGCACGACACACCGCGCCGAAACGGCCTCGACGATCTCGAGCCGGTCGACTCTCCCGAGATAGATCAACGGTGTCGCATCGAAGACGTACATCTCACAGCGCGTCGAGGTCCTCTTCGAGGTGATCCTCGCCCACCCACGTCACGTCTCGCTCGCGGGCGAGCTGCGCGAAGTCCCACACGGACATGTCCGCGATCTCTGCCGCGCGGGTGAAACTCACCTCGCCTGCCGCCAACTTCTCCAGTGCCCTGTCCTGTCGCCACGTTTCGAGACCGTCTGCGAGCAGTCGCCGGACGGCAGTGCTCCGGTCGAGACGTTCCGCGTCGACGTACGCCTCCAGCTCGGACTCGATGTCTTCGGGGAGACGTGCGGAGACTGTTCCCATGCTGTGTACTCTGTACACGATGCATACAAACGCTTCGGTGCCGGGAGCCCGTGCGGTTCGAAGCGTTCGAGATCGGCGGTGAAGTGGTCGTACTCGTTTGCCAACACCTCGCGCAGCCAGACGTGGTAGAAGTCCGCCACCTCGGCGTACATCACGTTGTGGAAGTACGGCGGGTCTGTGACGACCGCGTCGACGGTGGTGAGCACTTCGAGGGGCGGGTTCCCCCAACTCGCGGTGACTACGAGGAGGAACTCGACTGTCCGTCGTCGCTGTCGTCTCCGTCGTCCGAGCCACCTTTCGCCTTGTCGACGGCGTCTTTGGTCGTCTGTTTGGCCTTTCGCTTCGCTTTCCGTTCTGCCGACCGCTTCTCGCTGCGGAGCGCACGCTTGATTCCGCGGATGATGGAGTCGATAACCATTGTGGTATCCTGACGCCCGTTTCGGGCGTACGCCTGTGATGTATATTTCTAGCGTAATATATCAAACAATTTCGACAACAAACGAACGCGACAGCCGGCTGCCGCCGCCGGGCGAGACGGCGTTGCTCGTCCACCGGCGGCGCGGAGGTGGAGAAATCGGAGGACAAAAGTACGTCGGCATCCGAGTGCTCGTCGCGTGCGAGGGTAGCCAAGCCGGGAAACGGCGGCGGACTCAAGATCCGCTCCCGTAGGGGTCCATGCGTTCAAATCGCATCCCTCGCACTGCTAGGCCACTACGGCCCTCGCAATACGGGGTCACCACACCCCTCACGGCACGGGGTCACCACACCCCACAGTGCGCGGAAGTTCGTCCCTCGGGGCGATCTTCCCTCGCAACTCTCTCGACGAACGAACGTGACCGACAGCGTCGGCCTTCTCCGACCCCGGCGTTTAAATACAGCCTCCACCGAGGGGTGAGAGATGGCGAGCAACGAGAAGGGGGACCGTCGGGAGCGGGAGCTAGTCAACCGACTCGACGAGGCGGGGTTCGCAGTGATGCGTGCGCCCGCGAGCGGGTCCGCCACAGAGCGGGACCTCCCGGACGTGTTGGCGGGCGACGGGGAGCGGTTCTACGCGGTCGAGGCGAAGTCGTCCTCCGGGCGGCCGATCTACCTCGACGCCGAGGAGGTCGAGTCGTTGGTCTACTTCGCGCGCAACTTCGGCGCGAAGGCGCGGGTCGGCGTGCGGTTCGACCGCGAGGACTGGGTGTTCTTCCACCCTGCCGATCTGTACACGACCGACAGCGGCAACAAGCGCGTGAAGAAGGAACGCGCAGTCGCAGACGGGGAGGACATCGACGCGCTGGCGGGCCACTCACACCAGACCGCGCTGGGTGAGGACGGTGTCTCCGAGCCCGACGATCCGACCGACGGACTGCGTGGTGTCCTCACCGCCGTCGAACAGGGCACGCTGTCCGTCGACGACGCGCTCGACATGCTGTGAAGCCGCGTCGAACAATCTGAACCCACACGACCGCCGTGTGTCCGCGACCGACCACGGGTGAGACGCTTCGAAGCGTTTTTGCGGCGGCCACGGGAAGCGGACGACATGGACATCGACGCGGAGATGCGTCGGAAAATCGCCGTCTCGCTCGCCGCCACTGTGTCGTTCGTCGTCCTCCTCGTCGTCGTCGGGATGGAGTACGCCGAGGACCCGACGCCCGACACCCCGGGTGGTGTGGTGCTCCAACAGCCGGGGGGTCTCGCCTTGGTCGGGCTGTTCGCGCTGTTCGTCTTCGTGATGGCTGGCGTCGGCGTCTACCTCGACCGCGCCGAACAGTGACGGCTCCGCGAACGGCACACCTCGGCTGACGACGACCTGTTTTGAAGTGTCGACGACTCGTTCGAACTGTCGACGACGACTCGTTCGAACTGTCGACGACGACTCGTTCGTGATTCGGACCGATCAGTGAGTTCCGACCGTTGCGGCGGTTGTCCAAACCAGTTAACTCTCCGGCCGCCAACCGTCGGGTATGACACGGGCGGTCACTGGCACGGAGACGGGGTTGTCGGAGGAGACACGGGCGATCCGCGAGCTGGTGCGGGAGTTCGCGGTCGAAGAGATCAGACCCGGTGCGCAGGAGGCAGACGAGCAGGAGTCGTTCCCGGAAGACGTCTGGGACGGACTCGCGGAGATCGACCTCACCGGGCTGACAGTCCCGGCGGAGTACGGCGGGTTCGGTGCGGACAGAGCGACGTACGCCGTCGTCAACGAGGAGGTCGCCTACGGACAGTTGGCCGTGGCGACGGCGTTGTCCGTCCACTGTCTCGCCACCTCCTGTATCGCGGAGTTCGGCTCGGAAGAGCAGCGACAGGAGTGGCTTCCGGCGATGGCAGACGGTCGTCCGGTCGGAGCGTTCTGTCTCTCGGAGCCGGACGCGGGCTCGAATCCGGCACAGATGTCGACGACAGCCGAGCGCGACGGCGACGAGTACGTGCTGTCGGGCGACAAACAGTGGATCACCAACGGCGAGCGAGCGGACGTGTACGTCGTGTTCGCCAAGACGGACCCGGACGATCCGGGGTCGATCACACAGTTCCTCGTTCCCGGGGAGTTCGACGGCGTCGAGGTCGGGCGCAAGGAGGAGAAGCTCGGACTGCGCGCCTCCGACACCACGCAGATGCAGTTCCGCGACGTCCGACTCCCGTCGGAGTACCGACTCACACCCGAAGGGAAAGGGCTGTCCGCGGCGTTCCGCATCCTCACCGGCGGACGGATCGGGATCGCGGCACAGGCTGTCGGGCTCGCACAGGCGGCCTTCGACGAGGCGAAGGCGTACGCCGCAGAGCGCGAACAGTTCGACAACAGCATCGACGAGATCCAGAGCGTGCGCCACAAGTTCTCCGAGATGGCGACCCAGATCCACGCAAGTCGACTCGTGGTGCGAGAGGCGGCACGGCAGGGTGACGCCGGGCAGGACAACCGCGTCGCCGCGTCGATGGCGAAGTACTTCGCCAGCGAGGCTGCCGTCGACGTGACGAACGAGGCGGTCCAGATCCACGGCGGGTACGGCTACACGACCGACTTCGACGTGGAACGCTTCTACCGCGACGCGAAGATCACGACGATCTACGAGGGCACGACCGAGATCCAGAAGAAGATCATCGCCCGCGAACTGCTCGACTGAGACGGTCGTGCGTAGTGATTTTCCGCGACTGTCGCGGTACCGGGCGGTAGCACGTCGCTGCGGTGCTCTCTGTCAGTTGTCGGTGGTAACGATCT
>CAKZQY010000147.1 GCA_937142015.1 uncultured Halobacteria archaeon | reverse complement strand
CCACCCCGACTCCGACCAGCACGCCAACCTCCACCCCGACTCCGACCAGCACGCCAACCTCCACCCCGACTCCGACCAGCACGCCAACCTCCACCCCGACTCCGACCAGCACGCCAACCTCCACCCCGACTCCGACCAGCACGCCGACCTCCACCCCGGCTCCGACCAGCACGCCAACCTCGACACCACCGGCAGCAAAGTGTAACCCCGAGGACCCGCCGAAGATGGACACTGCGCGGCTGTTCACCCGCGAGGACACGATCACGACGGGTCAGCCCGGTGTGATCGCGGGTGGGTTCCTCCCGCCAGCGACGCTGGAGTGTGACGTGGTCGTTCGCGTGACGATGCAGGTGCCGAACAACGTCTACGTTCAGGGAACGACGCGTCTGAGCTCCGGCGGTGCCGGCCTCGTCACCAGTGAGTTCACCCTGCCGGCTGGCTCCTCGTCGGTGAAGTCCGTCCGAGCGAACGTCTACGCCACCGAGACTGGCCGGCTCCCGGTCACCGCAGACATCACGTACTGGCCCGAGGGACACCCGGACCTCCAGCGAACCGTCTCTGGGCTGACGCTGTACTTCGACGTGAACGAACCTGTCGAGTCGCCGACGCCGACCGAGACGCCGACGAACGATGGGCAGTCGGCAGAGGCGACTACGACCCCTGCTGCGACCTCTGGCCCCGGCCCGCTGTGGACGCGCCCGCTCGTGCTGGCTATCGTCGGACTCACGCTCGTCGGCACCGCTGCCGCTGTCGGCGCGCGACGGATCTACGTCGATACCTGATTTCATCGCTGTCGTGTCGGTTCTAGACGACCAGTCTCGGGTTCTGACGCCCTTGTGTGTGAGATATGCACACGCACCTACTCGTTCATATCGAATGACACGATCCGTGTGATTATGTCAGCGTCAGGCACGGAGTGGGAGATGTACGTCGAGGGCAACGTCGTCGTCGCAGCGTTCACAGACAGGGCCGCGTTCGAGGAGATCGAGCAGATCGAGCGGTCGTTCCACGAGCTGATCCAGCGACCGGCAGTGACCGCACACGTCGCACACATGGATCTGGACAATCCACCTGGAAACAAGATGCTCGACGGCGCGGCAGACGCGGCAGACCACGGCGTCGAACACGGACTGGAGAAGTGGGCGGCAGTCGCCGACGGAATCGAACGGATGGCGGTGAAGAAGCGCGTCGACAGGCCAGAACTGGACGTGATCAAGGAGACCGACTTCGAGGCGGCGATGGAGTGGGCACGAGACTGACCGGTCGCCCGACTGACTCTGTCGACTCCGAGGTGTGACTCTCGTGACTGACGGTCGCTTTCGGCCGTCGTTCGACGAGCCGGAAGATACAAGCGGCACAATATAACAGTAACTCACGGATGGTGAGTCTCCTCGGGACAGCCGCCGCAGTCGTCACCGCTGCCGCCGGAGTCGGGGTCCTCGCGTTCGGCGTCGACGCCACCCGTCGGTGGGACGCGCCGGGACTCCGTGCGTACCTCGTCTTTCTCGGACTGCTGGCAGTCGGGGCAGTCGGCAGTGCGGCGGCCGTCGTCGGTGACTCCCCGCAGGGTGTGTTGGTCACGGTCACGACAGCCGCGAGCTTTGCGAGCGTGCCGTGGGTCGTGTTCGCGCTCCAGTACACCGGCCGCGGTCACCTCGTCACGCGGCGTTCTGTCGCGCTGATCGCCGGGCCGACAGCCGTCCTCTGGCTCGCGAACCTCGTCGTCTCCGAGACCAGCGCTGTCCAAGCGCTCGGGGTGAGTTCCTTTCTCTACGGAATCGTTCTTGTCGTGCTCGGTGCCTCGCTGCTCCTCCAGACGACCGCACGCCACGGCTACCTCTCCGTCGGCATCGGGCTGGCTCTCGGCACGGCCGCGGTGGAGCCGTGGTTCCTCTCGATTGCCGGGTTCGCGGTCGGATCGGTCACTGGACTCGTCCTCTACTGGGTGGCTGCAGGTGGCTTCCTGTTCGTCGGCGGACTGCTCGCCGTCGCGCAGTACCGGTTCGACGCCTTCGAGGGGACGGCAGCCGCGGGGATGCTCGGCCGCCGGGCCATCGTCGCCGAGTCCGACGACCTCGTGGCGATCGTCGACGAGGACGAGCGCGTGGTTGCGGTCAACGACGCGACGGAGCAGACGCTGGACGTCGACCGGGACACGATCTGTGGAGAGTCGTTGCAGACGACGTTCGACACGGGTGTCGACAGTCTGTCGGAGGTAGACACGTACGAACTCACGACGGCGGCGGGCCGTCGCACGTTCG
>CAKZQY010000146.1 GCA_937142015.1 uncultured Halobacteria archaeon | reverse complement strand
GTGTCGGTGTCTGTGGCAGTCTGGTCGGTGTCGGCGTCTGTCGCAGTCTGGTCGGCGTCGACTGTCTGGGAGTGTTCTGGGACTGTGAGGAGGGTGACGCGGAACTCGCGCTCACCGCTAGTCGTTGTGAGCGCGATCGGTCCTCCCGGTCGGCCGTCCGCTGGCTCACCGTCTTCGACCGCCGTCTCGTAGGACCGCCTGACGACCGACAGTGCGTCGCCTCTGCCGCGACCGTCGCCCTCTGGGGAGGTGCCGGTGGAATCGCTCGACTCTGTTCCGGTGTCGCCCGACTCTGTTCCGGTGTCGCCCGACTCTGTTCCGGTGTCGTCCGACTCTGCTTCAGTGTTGCCCGACTGCGCGTCAGCGTCACACGCAGCGGAGACGGCGAAGGTCTCGGTGAACGCTTGGTTCGTTCGCTCGACGACGACCTGATCGTCTGTGACTGTGAGGACCGCAATCGGCGCTGGAAACCTGTCGAACACGGCGTCTGTGTCGGGGAACGTCGTCACTGTCCGGAGTCACCCGTTCGACCTCGCTGCCACGATCGACGACAACACTCCTCGACGCCCCCGCGCCCCACAGCACGTGTCATGGGTGGAGACTGTCACCCGGTCATATTATAGCTTCTCGTTATTGTTACTTCGAGTCGGTGTATATCCAACAAGTACGAGCAGTTAGCCACGTGAAGGGTACGCGGCCCACGCCTCCCGCTCCGGATCGTGCGCGTATCGAGACTACCTTGCGAGCACAGACAGTCCTACCCTGCGAGCACAGACAGTCGTCGGACGGTTCCGTGCAGTACGCACACGGCCAGCCTCGTCGTATCAGGTACTTTTATCACTTGATTGCCACAAAAGAACGTTCGATGGTTCGTAGCGCAGAGGTCGCCATCTGGGTCGTGACAATCCCAGTCGCGGTGGCACTCGTGGTCACGTACACTGGTGTCGCGGCCGCAGTCGTCACCCCGTCACAGCTCCCCGGCGGGCCGACGGTCGGCATCGGCGCGAGCGTCGCTCTCGTCGTCATTGCAGTCGTTACGACACAGTACTGGCGCGCTCGCTCGTGGCGCGCGATGGGACGCAGCGTCGGTCTGGAGCCGACAGGGAGAAACCCACTCGGTCGATCGGATCTCGAAGGCGTCGTCGACGACCGACCGATTCGCGTGTCGACGTACTCGACGAGTGGCGGGGGCAGCGGGAGCAGTGATCGGTACACCACGGTGACGACGGAACTCGACCACCCGGTGGAGTGGACGGCGATGCTCGCTTCACAGCTCGGGGTGACGGGGGACACTGTCGACGTGGGAGAGGCAGAGACGAACCTGTCCGATCTGGAGTCGATAGTGTCCGTCACTGTCGACGACTACGTCGTGCGTGGCGATCTCCCGGCCGAGACCGCGCGAGCGCTCCTCACACCGCGGGTTCGAGACGCGCTCGACAGGGTCTACACGCCGGTCTCCGTCGGCGACGTCGAGCGGACGATCACCGACGCCGTGCTCGACTCCGCGTCCGACAACGGCGGCGTCGGCCACGCTGTCGCCTCGGGACTGCTCGACGCCGCCCAGGACGGTGACGAGGGACCGACGACGGAAGTCACCCACCGAGACGAGGGAACGCCTGTCGACGCGGCGGACCTCCGACGACGAACGGAGGCTGTCGTCGCGGTCACAATCGCCGTCGAACTCGCGGACGAGCGAGCGTGAGAGATGACACGGGTGGATCGACACGCCGGCGCTCGTCTGGATCACTCCCAACGCTCGCTCCTGTGGGAACCCGCGCGAGCGCTCCAGCGTGCGTGCGGCGCGCACTACCTTCGGGGTGTTAGATAGTTCGATTTCTTTGGAGCGCGTACAAAGGTTCGAGGCGTCTCTCCCCGTCCGTGGTCGCCTCGCAGTAGTCGTCGTGCGCTTCGGAGGTGTCGATTCTGCTCTATTGAAAATGGGAGACAGCGGCAGGATTGCTCCGTAACAGTTTGAGGAAGTGAGGCCGAAGAAGCGATTATGGGAGTCGCGTTACTCGACCTCGTTGAGACAGCACTACGTGTGGCCAAACAAGCGTTGGGGAAGCGAGCGGGCAAGCCCGACTCAGGCGGGCTTGCCCGCGAGACGCACATCGTTGCACACTGTATTCGCAAAGAAGAGGGTCACAGCTACGCTGAACTCGTTGACCGGTTAAGCCTCATACCAGAGATCTACGACCAGCTCGGGGTCCATCCAGATGCCCCACCTGATCCAACCACATTCTACCACTCGCTGGATCGATA
>CAKZQY010000145.1 GCA_937142015.1 uncultured Halobacteria archaeon | reverse complement strand
TCCTCGAGAAGGTCGGCATCGAGGCGAAACAGCCCAACTCCGCGATCCGGAAGTGTGTCCGGGTCCAGCTCATCAAGAACGGGAAACAGGTGACGGCGTTCTGTCCGGGCGACGGCGCGATCTCCTTCATCGACGAACACGACGAGGTCACTATCGCCGGCATCGGCGGCGCGAAGGGTCGTGCGATGGGCGACCTCGGCGGTGTCAACTACAAGGTCGAGAAGGTCAACGGCGTCTCGCTGATCGAACTGGTTCGCGGTAACGCAGAGAAGCCGGTGCGTTGAGATGTCCGACGCAGAGCAACCAGATCCCGACGCGCCGGCAGGCGGCGAGCAGGCCAGCGAGAACGCGCTCCTGTTCGGCGAGTGGGACGTGAGCGAGATCGAGTACAGCGACCCGAGCACCCGCGACTACATCACTGTGACACCCATCGCACACACGATGGGCCGTCACGCGGACAAACAGTTCCGCAAGTCGGAACTCTCCATCGTCGAGCGGCTGATCAACCGTCTGATGCAGACGGAAGAGAACACGGGGAAGAAACAGCAGGCGACCCGACTCGTCCGCGAGGCGTTCGACGAGATCCACGACCAGACGGAGGAGAACCCGGTGCAGGTGCTCGTCGAGGCCGTCGAGAACGCCGCCCCGCGCGAGGAGACGGTCCGACTGAAGTACGGCGGCATCTCCGTTCCGAAGGCGGTCGACGTCGCTCCCCAGCGCCGTGTCGATCAGGCGCTGAAGTTCCTCGCCGACGGCGTGGAGTCCGGCAGCTACAAGACGACGACCGCCGCGTCGAGCGTGCTCGCACAACAGCTGATCGGCGCGTCGCGCAACGACGTGAACACCTACGCGATCAACCAGAAAGAAGAGAAAGAGCGCGTCGCTGCCGCCGCGAGGTAGTCGACACCCGCTTGCGTCACGACCTCACCACACCTCGCGCGAGCAGGTGCCACAGAACTCCTCTTCCTTCCGGTCGACTTCACGGACAGTCGGCGAGAAGCTCATCACACACCGGTTGTCCTCACAGTGCTCCAAGCCGAGCGTGTGTCCGATCTCGTGGACGATCTCCTTGCGGACGCGGCCGGTGAACACGGACTCGTCGGACTTCGCCGAGAAGCCGCCGTCGGAGGTCGTGCGGAGCCGGTTGGTCGAGATGACGGAGCCGTCGCCGTTGAGGTACGCCAACCCGAAAACGTAGTTGCGCCGTCTGTAGTAGAGGTCTTCACTCGTGATGCCGATGTTCTTCTCGCCGCCTCCGACGCGAGAGACGAGTTCGATGAACTGCTCGGCGCGGTACTGGTCGCGGCTTCGGTCGTACGCGCCCTCGGGCACACGCTGCTCGTCGTGTACGGTCACCTCGCAGTTGTAGATCGTACGGAGGGCGGACGACGCCTCCCGCTTGACCTTCGCGGGGACCTCCCCGACGGGCACGATGTCGACGAGCATACGTATGCTTTTGTGTGGCCGAGACATAAGTTTCTCGCCGTGACTCCCTCTCGACGGGCCCGTGTCGCCGCCGTCCTCGCCCGCTACGCCTCCGTCTGTGAGGTCGGAATCGGCCGCCGCCCGGAGGTCGCGCGCCGACTCGCCGACCGTGGCGTCGCTGTCACCGCGACTGACCTCCGTCCGCGTGCGGTGCCCGAGTCTGTCCGGTTCGTCCGCGACGACCTCCTCGCTGCGTGTGAGCGTGTCTCGAACGACTCCGGAGACGGAGGCGGGGCCGGTGATCCGGGAGAGCCGTACCACGCCGACGCCGTCTACGCGCTGAACTGTCCGCCGGAGCTCCACCGACCGCTGGCGACTGTCGCTGCCGCCGTCGACGCCGACGCTCTGTTCACGACGCTCGGCGGCGACCAGCCGACTGTCGCTGTCGAGCGTGTCCCGCTCCGCGGCGGTGAGACGCTGTTCGTCGTCGACGCCGACTGATCCAGTTCCGACGCTCTTTTACGGGTCTGGTACGCAGTGTCAACCATGACACGTTCCCCCACGGACACGGAACGCGAGGTCGTGGCTGCGCTCGACGAGTCCACCTCCGAGTTCGTGATCGCGGACATCGGCCGGGACGACGCCTGGCTCTCCGTCCGCGAGGGGGACGCACGAATTCTCCGCGACTGGTGTTGAGTTGTCTCACTCCGGAGCGTCGTCTCGCGGCTCGATGTCGACCCGTTCGCGGTCTGTGCCGTCGTAAGCGTACAGTTCCGCCGGGTCTTCGCCGGCCGTCCGGTCGTGGCTCCCGTCACAGAACGGTCGCTCGTCCGAGAGCCCGCACTGACAGATGGCGATGTCCCCCTTCTCCGGGTGGATGTCGTCTTCGTCGACGTAGAGTGGCCCGTCTTCCTCGTGGACGATCACGCGTGCCATACTGCCGTGGTGGGACTGCCGTGTGGAGAGTCTTGCTGTCGGCTGGGCGGAGGTTCTGCTGTCGGCTGGGCGGAGGTTCTGCTGTCGGCTGGGCGGAGGTTCTGCTGTCAGCTAGGCGCGCCGTCCTGCGGTGAACTCTGGTCTCTCCTGCGTCGGGAGCCGGGCGTTCAGATCGGAATCTGGTGTGACACGTCGCCGCAGTCCAGACACTCACAGACGATCGTCCGACTCGTGTCGTCGGTCTCTCGGAGGTCGAACGTCTGTGTCGTCAACTCCTCGCAGTTGTCACACTCGATCAGGTACCGACTCTCCTCGCTGTACTCTCGTGGCGCGCCGAGTGCGAGAATCGTCGCCGGCTCGTCGCTGCGGTTCACGACGAACTGGTAGGTGTCCGGCGGCACCCGCACCGCCTCCGCCTCACCGACACACAGGTCCGTCTCGCCCGCTGGCGTCTCGACGTTCACCTCCCCGTCGAGAACGACGAACACCTCCTCCTGTGCGGGGTGTTTGTGCAGGGAGTGAGCGGAACTCTGCCCCGGGTCCAGTTCGAAGTGGTTCAGCGCGAACCCCTCGATACCGAGGTCGCTCCCAATCTGCCGAACGTCACCGATGGACGTGGCTGCTGCCCCCTCGGGGACGTTCTCGTCCGGTGGTGCCTCTGGAGTCACCTCGTCGAAGCTGATCTTCTCCATCTGTGGTCTGCTCTGACGGCCCGGACAAAAGGCTGGGGATTCCGTGATACTCGTTATCGTGATAGTAGTTGTCACGATGCGGACGTTGTCACGGCACGAGCTGTCCACGTTGTCACGACACGAGCTGTCCACGTCGTCACGACGCGAGCTGTCCACGCGTCGAATCGGCGTCCACGTGTCGAATCGGCTGCAGCGTTCGGTGGCTCGTGATCGACACCACGAGCCGGTCTGGATACGCAGAGTCGATCGGCGACGGCAGTCTGAGCTACGTGCATGTCCGCTCACAGGGAGAGCGTGCTCCCGTTCAGGTGCAATGTCAGACACCACGACCGTCGCTCCGTTCACAACCGTCGGAGAGAGTCGCCCCGGGAGGCGTCCATGAGCCGGATCACACCACTCAGACGAACCGCAGCCGACCACCCAGTCTGGACGTTTCTCGCGGTGACCGTCGCGTACTCTGCATTCGTGTTCGGAGGCTTCTACGCGGCGTTCGGAACTGATCTGCCGAGTCTGACGGCCCTCCCGTACGCGTGGGGGCCACTGGTCGCTGCCGGAGTGACCGTCTGGATAGTCGACGAGAGCGTTCGAGACTGGCTCGGACAGCTCCGGAACCTCCGAGTTGGAGTCCACTGGTATCTCGTCGGTGCCGGCATCATGCTCGCTGGCGACGAGCTCGAAGGGGTCGTCGCGGTGGTACTCGGTGCGGAGGTGACAGGACTGCTCGCTCCGCCTGCTGCGTACGTAGTCACTTTCGCCGTGACACTGCTTCTCGCCGGCGCGTTGGAAGAGTTGGGCTGGCGTGGATTCCTGCAGCCGCGACTGCAGCGCCGGTTCGGCGCACTCGCTGCGAGCGTGGCTGTCGGGCTCGTCTGGATCGTCTGGCACCTCCCGATGATCGCCGCCGGAGTCGGGAACTTCGCCGTGTTCCACGAGTACGCTCTGAAGCTCGTCGCCATCTCGATCCTGCTGGCGTGGCTGTACAACAACACGGCTGGGGGGTTGCCGGTCGTGATGGTCGCACACGCCTCACACAACGTTCCCACCCTTGTCGGCGTGAGCGGCGGAGTGCCGGCAGTGTTCGGTGTCGTGTCTGGCGAGCTCGTGTTCTACTGGGCCTGTGCGCTGGTCGTCCTGTTGTACGCGAGTGTCCAGACGCTGACCTCGGACGGAACGCTCCCGGAGATTCCCGGCCGTCTCACCGGGGCGTCGCCGCGAGGAACGGACAGTGCCGACTGATAGTGATTACTGCGAATAGTTCTATGGACGGCATCGAAAATCGACGGCTCAGACGCTCTGATCGCCGATACGAGTCACCACGGCGGTAAAGACTCGCAGTAATCACTATCACGTCTCGAACTGACCGTCGTGGTGAGGCGACAGCGGGCTGCCGTCGTTCCCACCGGCGGGGACGGTCAGCGAGGACCTCCCGTCGAGAACCGAGATCATCCGCCAGACACTGCCGAGGTGAACGGCGTCGCCGTAGGCCGCGAATGTGTGTACCGAGCCGTCGACGGTGAGTTCGGGTCAGTCGGCGATCGGGTGGTGGATCACGTGCTCAACATGACCCGTAGGTTGTGACCGCCGTACACCTCGTCGTCGCCGACGCTCTCGACGGTGTTGTGGAGGCGTGTACCATCACCGTGTCACGCCCGTCGTCGCCGAACCACCCGCTATTGGTAGGCAGGTGAGTGAGCACCCAGTTGCACGGGAACACGACCTCGTCGAGATCTGTCTGCTTGAAGTGGTCGGTGAAACCCACGTTTCATCGCCGTTCTCACCGTAGATCGGTAGACTGCGGTCGGTTGTGTTGTAAACTCTTTTATAAAAAACCACGGGACAGATTTAAGGATAAACCTTACAATCTAAAAGCACAATACAGAGCTATGGGCAACAACGACCCACACGCAGAGATCGAAACTCTGCGGTCGGATCTCCAGTCGGGAGACCGGTACGTCCAGTACGAGCGTGATCGAGACCTCCTGCTCCGGATGTCCGATCACATGCGTCTGCTCCCGAGTGAGATCGGCGATCACCGGCATCTGAAACTCCTCAGGCACTGCACCCGAATGGCGGCGCTCGCTACCCCTCCGACTCCGTCCGACTTCCGCGGCCCGGAGCGCGACGATCCCGGCTACGACGACGACGAGATCGAAGACCAGCTGGAAGAGAGGGGGCTCCTCGGTTGGGCGCTCGAAGAGCGAGCGGTCGCGCAGGCAGTCGTACGCTGGATTCACTCGACGTACGAGAACGAACACACTAACCAGGACTACCGGTCGGCGCTCCGGTCGTTCGGACGCTACGTTCTGCAAGAGGACGACCCGCCGGAGAGTCTGTCGTGGATTCCGACGGGCACGTCGAACAACTTCGACCCGGTGCCCTCCGAGCGAGATCTTCTCTCGTGGAACGACGACATCCAGCCGATGATCGAAGAGACGCGCAACCCCCGGGACGCGGCGTTGATCGCCGTCCAGTTCGAGGCCGGTCTCCGTGGTGGGGAACTGTTCGACCTCCGTGTCGGCGACGTGTTCGACAGCACCCACTCGATGGGTGTCCACGTCGACGGAAAGGAGGGGGAACGTGCCGTCCACCTGATCGTCGCCGTTCCGCACCTCCAACGCTGGCTGTCGGAGCATCCGACTGGGAACGACGACGACTGGCTGTGGTCGAAGCTGTCGAAGCGGGAGCGGCCGAGCTACAACACGTGGCTGGGCTACTTCAAGAACGCCGCCGACCGCGCGGGGGTCTCGAAGGACGTGACTCCGACCAACTTCCGGAAGTCCAACATGCGGTGGCTGGTACTCCGAGACCTGGGCCAGCCCGAGATCGAGGATCGACAGGGACGCGTCCGAGGCTCCGACCAGACCGCGCGGTACATGGCGAATTTCGGTGCGGACTCGCTCGAACGTCAGTACGCGCAGGCGCACGGTCGGGAGGTAGAGACTGCAGACCAGCAGGAAGTCGCACCCGTCACCTGTCCGCGGTGTAGCGAGGAGACGCCGCGGGATCTCGACTTCTGCATGCACTGCTCGCAGAGTCTCGACCTCTCGACGAAGGAACTCCTCGACGAAGTGAAGTCCCGATTCGACGACCGCCTCGTCGACGAGGACGACCCCGACGTGCGAGAGGATCTGATCCGGGGACGACAGACGCTCGAACAGAAGCCCAACGTCATGGACGAGAACGAACTTCACGATCTGGCCTCCTCGCTCGACTCCGACGCCTGAATCACGTGTGCTGCGATTCGGCCGATCTCGTCGTCGGTGCCGTACTCGTCTCTGAGCCGCTCGAAGATGTTGCGCTCCTCGGTCGTCAGGTCCGCGCCCGAGGTGTTCTCCTCCGTGCTGTCTTCTTCGTCGACGAGCATCACGCCCACCTCCCACTGTCAGCCCGGTAGTCGGAAGACGGCCACACGCCGCTGATCGTGTGGAGACGGATCGGTCCGTCGTGTGTCCAGAACGCGTCCAACTTCCGCAGGGCCGTTTCGGAGTCGTCGAAATCCCGAGTCACGCGTCGACCCATCCGGCGACTGGTCTCGCCTCCAGCACGTTCGTGCCACGCCGCTTCACCCGCGTACACCGCGGTCGACGAGACGTGACGGGGTTGTGGCACGTCGAGCACCTGATCAGAAACGACGACCCACTCCCAGCCGCCGTCGACGGCCCGGTCGACCAGAACGGGAGCGAGACGGCTCCCGGAGTACGCGTACGACTTCGACGGCGCGTCGACTCGGTTCTCTCCGGTCGGGAGGACCACACAGTCGAACACACGTCCGTCGTCGGTCACTCCACACAGAGCGCGCGTCTCCTCGTCGACGCTCACTTGCGGATGGTCCCCCACAGAACGGTGGGCTACCTCGACGACTTGCAACGGCACTCCCTGCGCGAAATCGACGACGATCTCCTCAACTCCGGGTCGATTCTCCATCAGTCGCTCACCCCCGCAGTGTCTCTGGCGACGGACCGCAGCGACGCGTCGTGTCCCGGCGTCACGCTGGGTTCGACTGGGTGTCCCGTCTCCTCG
>CAKZQY010000144.1 GCA_937142015.1 uncultured Halobacteria archaeon | reverse complement strand
TACGCCTCCTCGCGGAGCTGTCGCATCCCGGCGTCGACGATCGGGTAGCCCGTCTCCCCGTCTTTCCACGCCCGAAGGTGTTCGTCGGCCGTCTCCCCGTCGCGCCACGAGAGCCCCTCCTCGTACTCTTTGAAGTTCTCCGTCACGACCTCCGGGTTGGCCCACAACACCTGCGTGTAGAACTCCCGCCACGCGAGTTGTGCCTGAAACTCCTCGACTGAGTCGGCGTCCTCGCCCGCGACGGCGGCCTTCGCCGCTGCCGTCTGCTCGTACACCTCGCGGACGCCGATCGTCCCCCACTTCAGGTCCGTCGAGAGCCGTGAGGTGTTCTCGTCGGCCGGGTAGTCGCGTCTGTCCTCGTAGTCGTACACCGCCTCGTCTAGGAACGCGTCGAGCCGCTGGCGGGCGACGTCCGTCCCCGCTGGCTGCACGTCTGCCTCCGGCTCGTCGAACCCCAACTCGCCGATTGTCGGCAGTGTGTCCTCGGCGTGTCCCCCCGTGTGGACGTTCAGTGTACTGGCTGGCCCGTCCGCTCCGCCGACCGTGTCCGTGTCTCCGTCCGACCCACCACTCCCGTCGAGTGCCGCCGCAATCTCGTCGGCGTCCTGCAGGTCGGTACCGTCGGGGGCGGGGAGTGGGTCCGCCTTCGGTCGGTCACGCCACTTCTTCCAGAAGTACGTGTACACGGAGTAGGGGTCGCCGGCGTTCGTGGTGATCGACCCCGGTTCGTGGTGGACAGCGTCTTTGTGGTCGTACCGCTGTACGTCGGCGTCCGCCAGCGAGCGTCGGACGGCGGCGTCACGCTCCCGCGCCAGCCCGGAGTAGTCCTCGTTCCAGTGGACGGACTCACTGTCGAGCAGTTCCGCGAGCGCGGGGAGCTGTTCCCGTGGGTCCCCGCGGACGGTGACTAACTCCGACCCGTGGTCGCGGTACCACGACCGGAGCGCCGCCAGCGCGTCGAGCATGAACCGAACGCGGGGCGGTCCCGCGTGTGCCAACACTGCGTCGTCGAATACGAACACCGGCACGACCGCCCCGTCTGCTGTCGCCTCGTGTAAGCCCCGGTTGTCTGCAGCCCGCAGATCACGACGGTGCCAGAACAGTGGCATAACCGTCCCACGAACGGCACCGACCAAAACCTGTCGCTCCGCGGAGTCGCTGTCTTCCTGCGCGCTCCGACGACTCACCGCCTCGCCACCCCGACACTCCCGCGCCAGTTCCGTCAGTCGAGGACCGTCAGCGACACCGCGTCACCCGCGCCGAGTCCGAACGCCTCCGCGCCGCGACCCCGGTTCACGTCACACTCGACGTAGCCGTGGCTCCCGACCGTCACCAGCGGCTCACCGGTCGGGACGGAGGCGAACGTCTCCGTTGCGGGCGCGGTCCGCTCGCGCTCGGGACCGACGACACGCACGGTCTCGCCGAGTCGGCCCGCGAGAAACGACCCGGGCACGTTCGTCACCGCGTTGCCGAAGTCGTCGACGACTAACACCTCTCCCTCGGCGGTGTCTCCTCTCAGCCCTCCCTCGTCGGTGTCCTTCGGGGATTCCTCGTCTGTCTCGCCAACCGTCGCGCGCGGCAACACGAGATCCTCGTAGTCGCTCGTCGGCTGGAGCGCGTCGAGAGCGTCGAGGCCGTCGACACCCGTCTCGAACACGTCCGCGGCGGTCGGCGCGAACACGTCTCGGCCGTGGAACGTCGCACTCGCCGGGTTCTCGACCTCGACGGTGAACACCTCGATTCGTGACGCGTCACGCTCGTCTGTCGCCCCGCCCGCCGACCGCGGCGCTCTGCCGGGGTGTGTCTCTCCGTCCGCGGCGGCGAGTGCTCGTGCCGGCGGGAGCAGGACCCCGTTGTCTGGCCCCACCAGCGCGTGGTCACCGGCACGGATCACGAGTGCGTCTCGCGTTGTCCCGACGCCCGGGTCGACGACGACGCAGTGGACCGCCGGCGGGTACTCCGGCAGCACGAACCGGAGCCAGAACGCCGCCTGCCGTGTGTCCTGCCGCGGGAGGTCGTGGGCAACGTCGCTCACCTGTACCTGTCCTGTCGTCCGCCTGTGGACGACGCCCCGCATCGCCGCGGGGTACGGACTGCCGAAGTCCGAGGCGAGTGTGATCACGTGCCGGTGTCGGGTGCCGTCCCTCAAATCGACTCCGACTGCGTGTCACGCGACTCCCACACTCACCGTGGCGACCTACACGACCTTCGAACTCGGCGTGGCGACTCACACGACCTTCGAACTCGGCGTGGCGACCTACACGACCTTCGAAGTCGGTCGTGGAGGGTCACGCAACACACACAGCCATCGTGCCGTGTTCTCCGTTCTCCCACCGTGTCTTCGTAGCTAGGGAAGCACATTTTGCTCTATACAACTAAATATTCCTCTTAGAAACAGATATACGGGTGGAGTAACAGGACGGTAACGTCGTGCAACGACGCAGTTTCCTAGCATCGCTGGGTGCTAGCACGGTCGCAGCAGTGGGGGGTATCGGGCAGACGGCAGAGAGAGCGGTGGCAGCGTCGGGCACGGTCGACTATCTCCAGTTCGACTCGACCTCGTCGTTGATCGCGCCGGACGGCAGCGAGTTGACGGACGACTCCGTCGTGGCGGTGGTCGCAGAGGACACCGCGACCAACGAGGACTCGGACGGCAACGGCGACGCGGTGATCTACGGCGACTCGACGCCGATTCCGCTGGCGGCAATCGACGGCAGTGTCGCGGGGTTCGGCTCACAGCTGGTGACGGAGGACGCCGACTTCCAGAGCGGCAACGAGGAGTTCCTGTTGAACGTCTGGGACGCGCTCGTCGGTCCCGGCGGGACGGTGCTGTACGACGAGAGTCACGACGCGTACAACACGCTGTACGACTTCCGCAATATGGCGAACTACGCGGAGACACAGGGGAACTACACGGTCCGAGACACCGCCGATCTCACAGCCGACCTCTCGGACGCCGACGGCGTGATGATCTCCAGTCCGACGACAGCGTTCACGAGCACGGAACTGTCGGCGCTGAGCGACTTCGTGGCGAACGGCGGCGCGGTGATGCTCCACGACACCGCCGACTACAGTGACTACGACGAGACGGCGAACCTGAACGACGTGGCCGACGCGCTGGGTGTCGGCTTCCGGTTCAACGACGATCAGGTGATCGACAACACGTACAACGGCGGCGCGTTCTACCAGCCGACGACGAACGAGTTCGACACCAGCTTCGGGGTGTTCGACGACAGACCCGGGATGGAGATCGATCCGAACGCGACCCACACGGTCGACGTGATCGACATCCCAGACGGGGACACCGTCGACGTGCGGTTCGACAGCGGCCGCGAGGAGCCGATCCGCGTGCTCGGGATCGACACGCCGGAGAAGAACAGCAACGATCGCTTCGAACGCCTCCAAGAGTGGGAGGGGATCGAGTCGGAGCCGTACCTCGACACGTGGGGACAGAACGCGACGGACTTCGGCAGACAGGAGCTGTCGAACCAGACAATCGAGATCTCCTTCGACGACGCGGAGCCGGGCATCTTCGATCAGTTCGGTCGACTGCTCGCGTACATCGACTACGACGCGACGGGTGACGGCACCCGGGACGACAAGTACAACCTCCGGACGGTGGAGGAGGGGTACGCTCGGCTGTACAGCTCCAGCTTCTCTCGTCACGACACGTTCCGCTCGGCGGAGGCGACCGCACGGGCGAACGACCGGGGCCTCTGGGCGCAGTCGGACCCGGCCAACTCCACGGAGATCCGCAACCGCGACGTGGACGATCTGTTCCTCCCGAAACCGGAGAGCGTGCGGACGACCGGCGGCGCGATCAGTCAGTCGCGCGTGCCAGTGACCGCAGAGCCGGAGGCGAGTCAGTCCGGCGGCGTCGTGAGCTACAGCTCCGACGTGCCGCTGGTCGGCGTCGACGAGGCGAGCAACGTCGCCGTCGTCGGCAGTCCGTTCGTCGACGAGGACTACGAGCAGGCGGAGGGGTACGCGGTCGACACCAGCGGCTACGAGAACTTCGTCTTCCTCACGAACCTCGTCGACTGGCTCGCCGACACGGGCGGGAAGCTCCTGATCGACGGCGGCCACGGGCAGTTCGGTGCCGACTACGCGCTGTCGGCCGAAGACGCCGCCTACTACCAGCGCTACCTCGAAGGCGTCGGTATCGCGTTCGATCAGGTGAACACCCTCTCGTCGAGTAACCTCTCACCGGCGCGTGCGCTGTTGGTCACCGCCCCGAGAGACGGGTTCACCGACGCGGAACTGGCGACGCTGGCGTCGTTCCGCGACGACGGCGGCGCGGTGGTGTTGCTCGGGTCGAGCGCCGCGACCGCAGCCGCTCGTGACAACCTGAACTACGTCGCCTCTCAGCTCGGGACGGACCTCCGACTCAACGGCGGCAGCGTCACTGACGGGACGAACAACGTGAACGGCGACGCTTCCGTGCCGGAGACCACCGTCTTCGACACGAGCTTCCCGCTGTTCGCCGCGTTCGACGGCTCCGGCGGAGGGGGTGGCGGTGGCGACTCCGGCGGCGCTATCGCGGTGAAGCGGGTCCACGCCGACGCGGCCGGCGACGAGTACGACAACCTGAACGACGAGTACGTCGTCTTCGAGAACCCCGAGTCGAGCGCCATCGATCTGACGGGGTACGCGGTCGAAGACGAGGTCGGCAAACACTACGACTTCCCGAGCGGGTTCTCACTCGGCGGTGGTGAGACTGTCACGCTCCACACTGGCAGCGGGACGGACACGCAGACCGACCTCTACTGGGGCTACGGCTCCCCAGTGTGGAACAACAGCGGAGATACGGTGTACGTGTTCGACGACACCGGCACAGAGGTGCTGGCGTACTCGTACTGATCCCGTCGGTCACCGTCCCGCGAACACGGCTCCGGCGGACGCGGGTGGTCAGTCGCTCTCGTCGGGCGTGCCGCGGGTCGTCAATCGCTCTCGGGAGCGGACGTCACAGTCGAGAGCAGCGCGTCGTGAGCCTCGCCGTTCGAGGCGACGAGTCCGGTCGCGCCGGGGACCCAGCGGTCGCCAGCCGTGTCCGTGACGCGTCCGCCAGCGAGTCGGACGAGGTGGACACCGGCAATCGTGTCCCAGTCGTTCAGTTCGACGGTGGAGACGGCGGCGTGGAGCTGGCCGGCGGCGACACCCGCCAACACCAGCTGCGCACAGCCGAGTCGTCGGAGGTCGCCGAACGAGGCGAGCACTGTCTCGACGACGCCACGACACTCCCGACGGTGGCGCTCGTCGACGCCGAACAACGGATTGACGAAGAACTGCTCTGGGTCGGATTCGCTGGCGACAGCGAGCCGACCTCGCTGTGATACGTCCGCCTCCGCCGGCTGCTCGACGGCCGCGGGGTCACCCGACCGTTCGTCGACTGCAGCCACAGACTGCCGGTACGGTTCACGCCACGCAGTCTCGGTGTCCGCGAGGTAGACGTCGCCGAGTGCGGGCGCGGCTGTCGCCGCCGCGACGGGCTCGCCGTCGACGACGCGGGCGACACTGGTCGCCCAGACGCGTCGCCCGGCGACGTAGTTGTTCGTCCCGTCGATGGGGTCGACGACCCACGCTGGTCCCTCGGCTGGAACTGACTTCGACGCGTCGTCCTCCTCGCCCACGACCGTCTCGTCGGGGAACGCAGCTCCGATTCGCTCGATCACCTCGCGCTGTGCCGCGCGGTCGGCTTCGGTGACGCTGTCGACCCCGCCGTCTTTCGACTCCGCCTCGATGTCCGTTCTGAACGACGCCAGCGCCCGGCGTGCGCCGACGACCGCCGCTGCCCGACAGTGGTCCAAGTCCATCCGTGTTGGTGGCTGTGTTGCGGGCGACAAAGCTCCGCCGGTCGTGTCGCTACCTACTGTCGTACAGCACTCGTCGTCCCCGCGGCCGACAGGACAGCACTCGTCGTCTCCGTGGCCGACAGGACAGCACTCGTCGCCTCCGTGGCCGACAGGACAGTCCTCGTCGTCCCCGCAGCCGACAGGACAGTCCTCGTCGTCTCCGTGGTCGACGGGACAGTCCCACGAGTTCGGAGACGACTCGGAGGTTTTAGACTCTGGCGACGTATCGGCGGCGACGTGACCAGAGACACAGGAGACGGGCGGAACGAGGTGACGCGACGCGGGTGTCTGGCGGCGGTCGCCGCGACCGGCTCCGTCGCGGTCGCGGGCTGTCTCGGCGGATCGAGCGGAACCAGCTACGACTGCGGCGACAGCAGCGAGACCGTCTCACAGGCTGCACAGCCCGCAATCGGGGCTGCCGACGCGCCCGTGACGGTGAAAGTCTGGGAGGACTTCGCGTGTCCCCACTGCAAGACGTTCAGCTTGGAGGTGTTCCCTCGCATCCGCGAGCAGTACGTCGCCACAGGTGACGTGCGGTTCGAGCACCACGACTTCCCGATTCCAGTCCGCGAGTGGGCGTGGGGCGCAGCCAGCGCGTCGCGGGCTGTCTCGGAGGCGACAGACGGGGAGACGTTCTTCGCGTACGCGAAGTCGCTGTACGAGGCGCAGGACAACTACAGTCTCCAAGCCGTCGGCGACGCAGCAGACAGCCTCGACGGCGTCGACCCGTGTGCCGCAGTCACCGCCGCTCGCAGCGAGACGTACCGTCCGGTGATCGAAGCCGACCGAGAGCGCGGCGCACAACTCGGTGTCGAGGGCACGCCGAGCGTCTTCGTGAACGGTGAGGCGGTGACGGACGGGTACGGATTCGACGCCGTCTCTGCCGCAATCGAGCGGCACCGCTGACCCGACGGGGAGTTTTTAACTCCGTAGTCGTGACCCTCACAGGAGGACATATGACCGACGAGCAGTCGGAGTCGACGGTAGCGGAGGGGGTTTCGAACGGGTCTGGAGCCGCTGACGACCCAGAGAGTGACGACGGTGTCGCTGCGGCCGAGGGCTCGGCGGGCGTCGGTGACGAAGAGACAGAGGCCGACACCGCTACTGACGAGAACGTCGTCACCAACGCGGAGGTTCAGCCAGACACAGTCGAAAACGAGGAGGTCGTCGCCAACGAGGAAGTTGTCGCCAACGAGGAAGTTGTCGCCAACGAGGAAGTTG
>CAKZQY010000143.1 GCA_937142015.1 uncultured Halobacteria archaeon | reverse complement strand
ACGATCTACGCACGACCGTATCAGTCGTCGGTGGTAACGATCTACGCACGACCGTATGAGACGTGCTGGAGCACCGTGTCACAGGTCGACACCGACGGCGTCCTCGACAGCGTCGAACCCGTCGCGGTCCAGCAGGGCCAGCAGGTCCCGGTGGATGTCACGCGCCAGCGTCGGGCCTTCGAACACCAGTCCAGTGGACAACTGCACGACGCTCGCGCCGGCGCGGAGCTTCGCGTACGCTCCGGCGGCGTCGCGCACGCCGCCGACGCCGATCACCGGCACGTCCACGCGGCGGGCGACGAACGCGACCAACTCCGTGGCGCGCTCCTCGATTGGCGCGCCGGAGAGACCGCCGCGTTCGGCGCGGGCTGGCGCGGACAACGAGTCGGGGCGCTCCGTCGTCGTGTTCGTCACGACCACGCCGTCGAGGGCGAGATCGTCGACCACCGCCAGCGCGTCCTCCGTCGCCGACTCCGAGAGGTCTGGCGACAGCTTCACCAACAGCGGGTCGGCACCGGCGTCGCGCAGTTCACCGAGAATCGCCTCCAGAGCGTCGCGGTGCTGTAGCGACCGGAGACCGGGCGTGTTCGGACTCGACACGTTGACCACGGTGTAGTCGACGTAGTCACCGACCTGTTCGTACGTGTACCGGTAGTCCGCCGGGGCGTCGGACAGCGGCGTGCGCTTCGACTTCCCGACGTTGAGTCCGAGCGGGACGGGCGGGGACGGCTCGGCAGCGAGCCGCCGCGCGACGGCGTCTGCGCCCTCGTTGTTGAACCCCATCCGGTTGATCAACGCCCCCTCGTCGGGGAGTCGGAACAGCCGCGGACGCCGGTTGCCCGACTGACGCTCGGCCGTGACACCGCCGATTTCGACGTGTCCGAAGCCGAGCGCCGCGAGCAGCCGTGGCACGTGCGCGTTCTTGTCGAACCCCGCCGCGACGCCGACCGGCGTCGGGAACTCCATCCCCCACAGCTCGGTCCGGAGCCGTGGGTCCGACACCGACAACTGCCGCCGCAGAAGCGACTGGACGGGTGTGTCCTGCACAGCACGCATCGCTCGATGTGTGAGCCGGTGAGCCGTCTCCGGCGGGAGACGGAACACCACCGGCTTCACCGCGTCGTAGAGACTCACAGCCACGCTCGACTCGGTGGCCCAGTGTCTCGTGTCTTCTGGTTCCACTGCGTGGGAACTGACTCGGTTCTCGTGTCTTCGTCCGATACGGTACAACCTGTGATCGGGTCAGAAGTCGTGATCCACTTCGTCCGGGTTCGCCTTCTGGATGATGATCTTCCCGTCCCGAACACGAACGAAGACCTCGTCACCGATCTCCATCCCCGCGACGGCGAGTTCGTCCTCGTGAAGGTTCACGTGAACGTTGTGGTACTGACCGTCTTCGTCCTTGGCCCCACTCGGGCTGAGCGTCTTCTTCCGGACCATCTGCCTGTGTCGTTCCTACATTCGCTGTACGAGATACAAAAGTGTTGGTTTCCATCGGCCCACTCTCGAACTTCCGACGGCAGTTCCCGTGTGGATTCGTGTCAGCGCATCGAAACGCTATCGTCCGTTGTCGGTCTCAGACTGGTGTTCTGGTGGACAGCGGTGTGGGACGGTCGAAGACGGAAGACGGAATACCGTCGGAGCCGAACCGCGCAGTATGGCAACAGCAGGCGCGAGCGGGCCGCTCGAACGGGTACGAGAGTACCCGCGCGCGACCGTCGCCGTCGTCTCCGTGATCGGCTACGCACTGGTGATCGGGACGTTCGCCGGCGTGTTTCCGATCTTCCCCGAGCTGACGGAGGGGCAGGTGAACCTCCTGAGCCACGCGATTGCGGTCGTCAACACGATTGCGACCGTCTCACTGGCGCTCGGCTGGTACTGGATTCGCCGCGACGAGGTGCGGAAGCACGCCGCCGCGATGGGCACCGCCTTCGGACTCATCCTCCTGTTTCTGGTGTTGTACCTCCTGAAGGTGGGCGGTGGCCCCGGAGAGAAACAGATCGTGATCGAGTCGACGATGTTCCTCGGCGCGTTCGCCGGCACGGTGAAGGCCGTCTATCTCGGGATGCTCGCGGTCCACATCCTCCTCTCTGTCGTGTCCGTGCCGGTCGTCCTGTACGCGATCACGCTCGCTGCGACCCACAGCGTCCCCGAACTCCGCGCGGAGACGCCGCACGAGACTGTCGGACGTATCGCCGCCGGCTCGTGGCTCCTCTCGCTCACGCTCGGTGTCGTGACGTACGTCCTGCTCAACTGGGTGTACACCTACGAGTTCGTGCAAGTCGGATACTGAGACTGTCAGTCACCGGGATTCTGAGACTACCAGTCACCGGGATTCTGAGACTACCAGTCACCGGTACCCATCGCGTGCAGGGCTGAACTCCTCGACAGTCAGTCCGCCGAGCGTGAGCGCGTCGGGGTGGAACTCCCCGAGCGGGTCGTGGTAGCCCGTCGGCTCCAGTCGGGCGGAGACGAGCGCCTGATCGTCTGCGTGAATGCCAGTGAGGCTGGCGAGGTCGTCCGGTGCGTGCTCCGGACACCGAAAGGTGACCGGTTCCCAGGTGTGGCCCTCGTACTCCCGCAGGAGCGCTGCGACGGCATCGCCCGCGCCGAGTGCCGTCCCGCAGCGACTACACCGGACACAGCCGTCGCTGAAGCTGGTCTGAACCCCGAACCCGTCGGCGACCAGTCCGGTGAGCTCCCGCGCGAGACGGCTGGTAGCGTCCTCCGACACGACTCGGCAGAAGAGTGCGACCGAGTTAACTGTCTCGTCGAGGTCGCGCTCTCGTCGGAGTCGCAACCCCCGAGTCGCGTCCGCGTGTGCGTCGAACTCTCGTAGACACTACCGACATCACGTTCAGCAGGTGGTGGACAGGATCACTCGTCGTCGTCGGGTGCGAGGCTGATCTCTTCGACCGAGAGACCCCCGAAGGTGAGTTCGTCGGCGTGGTAGATGCCGTACGCGTCGTGGTATCCGGTCGGTTCCAGCGTCGCAGAGACGACAACGTAGTCGTCGCGGGGACAGCGACGGTCGTCGAGCCCTTCGGGAGCGTGCTCCGGACACCACACTCCCGACGGCTCCCACCCCTCCGTGTCGTCTTTCGGGAACTCGCCGTCCCACCGTTCCGGGTAGTGCTTGCGGACGACGACGACGACCTCGTCGTTCGCGTTCAGCGTCGTGCGACAGTGGACACACCGCAGTCGTCCGCCGTCGTACTCGGTCCGGAGGGCAGCGCCGTCCGCGACTCTCCCGGTCAGCTCTCGCAGCACCCGGTCAGTCGTGTTCTCCGGCACGACTGGACGATTACGTTCCACTGGCTTAATCTTCCCGTCCGGGAGCGCAGCCGACGACCGGAAAGGATTAACCACCCACGGCGACAAACCGCGAGCAACGAATGGCCGAGGATGTCAAGCCGACACGGAAGAACCTGATGGAGATCGAGGATCGGATCGAACTCTCCGAGCGCGGTCACGACACGCTCGAACAGAAGCGTGACGGCCTGATCATGGAGTTCATGGACATCCTCGATCAGGCGCAGGACGTTCGCTCGGAGCTCGAAGCCGACTACGAGCGCGCACAGGACCGCATCAACAAGGCCCGTGCGATGGAGGGTGACGTTGCCGTCCGCGGAGCCGCCGCCGCACTCGAGGAGTACCCCGAACTCACCACACAGTCGAAGAACATCATGGGTGTGGTCGTCCCGCAGATCGACTCCTCGAAGGTGAAGAAGAACATCGACGAGCGTGGCTACGGGCTGCTCGGCTCCTCTGCCCGCATCGACGAGGCCGCAGACGCCTACGAGGAACTCATCGAGTCGATCATCCTCGCCGCCGAAGTCGAGACTGCGATGAAGAAGATGCTCGACGAGATCGAGACCACCAAGCGCCGTGTCAACGCCCTGGAGTTCAAACTCCTCCCAGAACTCCGCGAGAATCAAGAGTACATCGAACAGAAGCTGATGGAGCAGGAGCGCGAAGAGATCTTCCGTTTGAAAAAGATCAAGGCGAAGAAAGAGGCCGAAGAAGACGAAGAGGAGACTGTCGAGGTGGAGTCCGAAGAAGAGGAGACGCCCGAGCGCGTGTCTGCCGACGACTGACTGCGTCGTCTCCGCGACAGGCTGTGTCGTTCTGTCGGCTGCGTCTCCGCGACAGTTTCCGGTCGCTTCTGCTGCCCTGTCGCCGGCGCGGGCCGCCGTCGGCACCAACCTTCTTGCGCTCCCGCAGCCCACTCGACACCGTGACGACAGACTGTTCGACGTGTGCAGGGACACCAGCGCCGCCAGACGCCGTCGTGTTCCCCGTCTCCGAGCCGCTGCGCGAGTACACACCAGCGTCAGCCGCGCGGGCGGCGATCTGCCCGCGATGTCTCCGACTCGCCTCCGCCGAGCCGACGGCGACCGACAGCGTCGACGCGACGACAGCTGAACCGACGACGACAGACGGTGCCGACGCGACGGTAGCCGAGTCAGCGGACGACCCGAGCGACGCGACGTTCGAGCGCGTCGACCGCTCGATTCCCGCAGGCGAGGGTGGTATCGCCGTCGCGGTGTTGCTCGGACTCCTCCCGTCGCTGACGCTCGAGCGCGACGCGGTGACAGCAGTGCGAGACCACGCAGAGCGGGCGGGCGTCGACGTGACACTCACGCTGGAACGACTCCGCGATGCCGACAGCGTCGCTCCGCACTTCGACCTCGACAGGCGGATCGTCCAGATGGAACAGCTCCTGTGACCGCTTCTACTCGGAAGCGTCACCTCGCCCGGCGTCTGCGTTCTCTGCGCCCTCGTTCATCTCGTCTGGTGAGAGCGGGCGAGCGACCATCTCTCCCCAGTGGTCGAAGCCGTACCGGTCGTAGAACGCCCGTGCGCGGTCGTTCTCTCGGTCTACGTCGAGCACGACACGGTCCAGCGGCAGTGCCTGATTCGCCATCACGTCCAGCGCGGCAGTCATCAGTTCGTCGGCCGCGTCCGTGCCGCGGTAGCGCGGCCAGACGAAGATCTCGTTGAGGACGGCCGCGTCCCAGACGAACGCCATCGACTCCGGGAGGACGAACACGTACCCGGCCGTGTCGAGCGGTCGTGTCGTGTCCCTCCCGCCGGGGCTGCCGCTGTCGGTCGCCCCCTCACCGGTCTCGATCTCGACCAGTTGGACACACTGCGGATTCTCCTCGACACACCGCCCGACCCAACCCAGCCACCGGGTCCGGTACTCGACAGTGAGCTTCTCGTCGTACGCTGCCGCCTTCGCGTCGTCGGCAGCCGCGCCGAGTCCCGTCTCGAACGACTGCTTCATCTCCCAGAGCTCGTCGGCGTCTGCCGTCTGATACGGGCGAACGTTCACACCCGCTCTCGTGTCGCCTGTCAGTTCACGCTGTCGACCGGGTGTTCACTGCGGAGTGGCGAGACTCGTCTGTGTGTTCTGTCCAGCCACACACCAGCAGAGAACACGCTCGTCAGACTGGAATCCCGTACAGTCGGTTCTCGGACGCGATCACGGCAACGTCGTCGAACAGGAGTCGTCGGTCGGGAGACACGTCGTCGAAGGAGGTCTGTTCGGTTCGAACGTCGCCCGCTTCGCGGTCGTAGCTGACGACACCCGCGTCGTGGAACGCGACGAGTCGCCCTGCCCGCGACCGGACGACGACGCCCTCTTCGGTGCCGAAGGTGCTCTGAAACGGGCGACCGAACGGGTTCGGCGCGCGCCAGCGCTCGCGGCCGTCCGTGTCGTACGCGACGACCGCCGTCTCCCGCCCGACCACCGGACCGGCTTCCGGCGTAGCGATGCCGACCCCGCGGCGTCGCCAGCGCTCGGAGCCGTCTGCTGGGTCGTGTGCGACCGTGGCGATACCGTTCGGAGTGCCGTGGACGGCGATCACCGACTCCTCGCCGCCGAGGGGTCGTACCGCGGTCCCGGGGAACGTCTGAATCGTCGTCTCGCCGTCCGTCAGCGACAGGCGGCCGAGCATCGCCGGTGTCTCGTCGACGCCACGGAACTCCCAGTCGCCGAAGAACACCCCCTCGTCTGTCTCCACTGTCGCGTACGGGAGAAGCTCCGACGGGAGCGAGGCCTCGGCGACGACGCGTGGCGTCTCCGTGTCGATCAGGAACGCGTGACCGAAGTCGGCGACGACGAGCCGGCCACCGCCGGGAGTGATCGCCCGTGAACGACGGAGCAGCCGCGGAACTGGGAGCTGCCACCGAACTGTGCCGTCTGCCGGCCCCCACGAGGTGAGCGTGTACTCCCCAGTGTCTCGCCGCGGCGTGGTTGTCGCGGTGTCTGCTGTCGTGGATCGGTCGACGAGCCCGAGCACTCGCTGTCCGGCACCCCAGAAGTAGTACGCCGGCTCCGGGATCGACCAGCGTCGTTCACCCGTCTGGCGGTCGAACGCCACCAGCTGTTCCGGGGACTCCTGAAACGGGTTCCCCGTGAGCAGGAGCCCCGCCGGGAAGCCGCGCAGCTGTGTGAACGTTCCCTCGTTCCACAGTTCGACGCCACGCTCGGGGTCGAACACGCGGAGTTTCCCGTCGCCCCGCGGGTCGGTTCCGCTCTCCGTGAGGAGCAACACGTCTCCGATTGGGACCACGTCACGCGGCGTATCGAACGCGACACGCCACTGCTCTGCTCCTGTCTGGCTGTCGAGCGCGTGGTGGATCTGGCCGTCGTCACCGCGGTCGGTCACGACGAGTGCGTTGTCGCCCGCCGGACGCAGGTACTCGACACTGTCCAACTGGACGGTCCATGCGACGTCGCCGGGCGGCGTCGGCGTGCCTTCGAGTGCGGGGTTGACTGTCTCCGTCCGACCACTGGGAGCGCTCTCACCGAACAGCCCGGCGCAACCGGGGAGTGCTGTGAGACTGACGAGGCTGCCAGTTCGGAGGAGGGCGCGTCGCTTCACGTCTCTGGTGGACGGCCCCGCGGTAGTAAGTGTCTCGCCTCCTGTGGGCGTACTGTCAGACTGTCGCGCCTCGACCCGGTTCTCAGCGCGACTCACGTCGGGTCGCCGGCTCCGTGTTCGTCGACCCAGATTCGCAGGCTCCGTGTTCGTCGACCCAGATTC
>CAKZQY010000142.1 GCA_937142015.1 uncultured Halobacteria archaeon | reverse complement strand
CACCCTCAAGGAGCGACCCGCGAAAGCGGTGAGCGAGTAGGGTGGGGTAGTTCACTGAGTTGAATTCGACCGTCTGGGCATGGGCGTCATCGATCAGGCACAGAACGTCGTCGTCGAGGTGGGTGGCATGATCGTCTTCCTCGCTGGTGTCGCCGGCATCGCCGCGCCGGTCGTCGGCTTCGACCCGCAACTAGGGGTGGCCGGCCCGGTCGTCGCGCTCGTGATCGGGCTGTACATCATGGGGTACAAGAAGATTCCAAACCGGATTCGGGACGTGGTTGGATCGGAGTCCTGAAACTGGTGAAATCCCGACTCCGTTCTCGTCGCAGTAAAAGGTGGAAATCTGTTGTGTGTCGGCCGGATCGAGCCGTATCTACTGGTCTTTGAGTTTCGACCAGAAGTACACTCCAGTAGCCCCTGCCAACACGGCAAATTCCCGGTCAGTCACCTCTCCGTCTTTCATTGCGATTTCTCCGAGTGTTGCGAGAGCCGTGAAACCTGCTGCTTTTTGCATGACGACGGCGTACCTAGCCGATGGAAGAATAAAAGTGTCTAGCCAGTCGGCAGGAGTTCCAGCGTGAACAGAATCCGACCACAACTTGACTCCACAAGACACTTCACCCTCCTAATTACATCTCATTACACGATGTCCGAGACACAGCAGTTCCCCGACTACCTCGACGTCGACTACACGGACGGCGAGGGAGAGACGCCCGCGGAGTACCCGAGCATCGAGCACAAGATCGAGAAGGCCTTGGAGGTCGTCGAGGAGGGGTTGCGACAGTACGAGAACCCCGCAGTGATGTGGACCGGTGGGAAAGACTCCACACTCACGCTGTACTTCGTGAAGGAGGTCGTCGAGAACGATCCGGATCTCGAACTGCCGACGACAGTGTTCATCGATCACTTCCAGCACTTCGACGAGCTGATGGAGTTCGTCGAGCGGTGGGCAGACGAGTGGGACCTGGAGGTCGTCTACGCCCGCAACGAGGACGTGGGCGAGTACGTCGACGAGAACGGTCTCGATCCGGGTGACGACATCCCGGTCGCGGAACTGTCGGAGCACAACCAGCACCACATTCGGGAGATTCTGGAGTACGAGGAGGACACGTTCCCGTTCCTGTTGGACACGTACGTCGGCAACCACCTGCTGAAGACGGTGGCGCTCAACCACACGCTGGAAGCCGAGGAGATCGACGGGATCATCTCCGGCATCCGGTGGGACGAACAGGAGGCCCGTGCGGACGAGACGTTCTTCTCGCCGCGACACGATCCG
>CAKZQY010000141.1 GCA_937142015.1 uncultured Halobacteria archaeon | reverse complement strand
ACCCGGGCTAGTGGCTTGGGAAGCCACTGTCCTACCACTGGACCACTGGCGCGCACGAACTGATTCCAGTCGGCTCCACTTAACCGTAGCGCTTCGGTAGTCGTCCCGCTCACCCGCGTCGACAGCGTCTCCGCATCTCTCGCAGACAGTTCACGCTGCGGGTTCCCGTCAGAAACACCCGACGGCACGTACCGTTTTGTGTTCGCAACACGAACGACTCGCACATGCAGATTCGGCCTGCCGAACAGGCGGACATCGACGGAATCAGGCAACTCGCACGTGTCTCTACGGAGGCGTCGTACGGTCACGCTCTCGACGAGGCGGTGATCGCGGAGGCTGTCGAGTCGTGGTACGGACAGGAGGAACTGGGCGAGGAGATCGAAGACGACAACGCCGTCTTCCTCGTCGCGGACGACGACAAGGAGATCGTCGGATTCGTCCAGAGCTACCTCGTCGAGCGGCGCGAGCCGGTCGGAGAGATCGACTGGCTCCACGTCGCGCCGGACGAGCGCGGGCGAGGAATCGGGCACGACCTGCTCACACGGTGTGAGCGTGAACTCCGCGGTCACGGCGTCGAGCGCATCGAGGGCCGCGTGCTGACGGCCAACGAGGCGGGCACTGAGTTCTACGAGGAGGAAGGGTTCAACACCGCTGGCGAACGCGGCGTCGACATCGGCGAGGAGACGTTCACAGAGCGGGTCTACTCCAAGTTCCTCGACGGCACCGGTGACCAGCTGTTGACGGAGCGTCGGACGGACGAAGACGGGAACGTGATGTACGTCGCGCTCGACGAGGCGGACCGCGGCGGGAAAGCGCCCTTCTACGTCACCTACGACGACCGCGAGCGGACGGAACGACGCGGCTTCCTCTGTGGCGCGTGTGACGGCGTCGTCGAGACGATGGACGCGATGGGTCGTGCAGAGTGTCACTGCGGGAACCGACGGAAGGCGACGCGGTGGGACTCCGCGTACCTCTGATCTGCCGAGACGGCCTCTCGACTTCGAGGCCGGCGACTTGCACTCGACTGAACGACGAGTCGCGCCCGCTCGACGACGCTCGCCACAGTCTTTTGTCCAATCACGAGCAACCACACGGCATGGCGTTCACGGCGACGTGGCACACACTGCTCGACACGCTCGACGAGTTGGACGGCGACACGACGCTGACCACGCCGTTCTCCGGGCGGGCGTTCCGCATCGCCGACACGCAGGAACACCGCGTGCTCGTGTCGTTCCACGACGAGGACGGGACAGTACCGCTCCAGCGCGAGCAGTTCGAGACGCTCTACCGCCGTGTCACCGACGCAGCCGACAGCTACGCCGACGCCGACGGGTTCGAGTTGGATCGCCTCCCGCCAGACGCAGAGCCGTACGCGACCGTGTTGAGCGTCCACCCACGGTTCGAGCTGGACGAACGTGAGGGGTACCTGCGTGAGTCGGACACGCCAACCGGCTCCCCGCTCGTCGACGCGCGACTCGACGAGGCGACAGACGCGTCGACCGGACCAGCGGGCGAGGAGGGAGCCAGTCGGGGCGAATCGACCGACCGCAGCGAGCCGGACGTGCCGGTGTACGCCGACGCGTTACTGTTGATCGACGCGTTAGAGCGTCACGACCCGACCGCGCCGGCGGAGCTGGAGACAGCCGCGCTGGTGAACCTCTACACGCTGTTGTCGGACGTCCAGCGCAACGCCGACGACCTCCGAAAGGAGGTGGCCGACGTGTTACTCGACCGACTCCACCACGATCAGCCCGTCGCCGCCCAGTTCGGCTCCGTGCAACGAACGACACGCCGCCGTCGGTCGCTCAGAGACGAGGAGGAGGTGCTGGAGACGCTGTCGGCCGCGGGCATCGACCGCGAGCAGGTGACCAGCGTCGACGCGAGCAAGGTCGACGACGCGCTCGACGTGACGCCGCTCTCGGCGTCCGACGTGTACGAGATCAGCCAGACGGAGTACGTTCGTAAAGCGGAGGTCGACGAGGAGGAGAAGGAGACACGACTCCAAGGACTGAAAGACCGGCTGGCGAACGTCGACGAAGAGACCGACCAGCTCCAACGGGAGATCGAAGAACTGGAAGCCCGTATCGACAGTCTCACCAGCTTCGACACGGGCACGGCGTTTCACACCGCCTCCGGAGGAGATCCCTGACGCTGTCTGTCGGGGCTGTCGGCCACAGGACAACCGAGGAGTCAAGAGCAAAGCGCCCGTGTTTGGGGACATGCCCGAACAGAACGTCGGTGGAACGGATCGACTCCTCCGAGTAGTCCTCGCAGTCGTCCTGAGTGTCGTCGCGGTCCGTGCGCTGGTCTCCGGCCGCCGGACTGTCGGCACCGCTGCAGCACTGGGTGCCGTCGGTGCCGGATTCAACGCGGTGACGTGTTTCTGCGGGCTCAACGCTCTGCTCGGACTGGACACGACCGAAGAGTGAGGCTGCGGTCGAGTCGCGCTCTCGCCCGTTCCGTCGCTGTACGCGGTGTGACCCGAACTCCGCGAGTTCGGTGACGCTGCCGCCGGGACGACGGCAGCAGCGGGCCAATCGGCACTCATAGGGCTCGTCACCGCCGGGTGCCAACCAGCTCGGCCCAGTGCCTCGTCATCGGCCACCCGAACTGTCGGTTGCCGCGTGGAAGTGTGTTGTCGTCGCGGACGGTCACCGACCGAGAACCGTTCGCGCGGCGACACGGGCGGCGATGCGCGGCCGGAGCAGTCGAGTCGGAGGTTGTTCCATCCGCATCACGTGGTAGAACTGCTCGGCGACCACGGGATCGGAGTGTGTGGCCTCCATCACTGCGGCGGTGTACCGGTTGAACAGGTCAGTCCCGGTGGGCTTGGGGCCGTCAGTTCGATCGAAGTCGAAGTCCGATCCGACGGCCATCCGCCACGCGGTGTCGACCACCTCCGCGGCACCGTCGAAGAAGTCGTCCGCGAGCGCGCGACGAGCCCCGCTGGTCAGAACGCGGTGTAGCTGCATCGCGTCGAGTGCAGCTACCGACATCCCCTGCCCGTAAATCGGATTGAAGCTGGCGATGGCGTCGCCGGTGACGACCAGCCCCTCGGGGAACCGGTCGAGCTGTTCGTACCGACGCCGGAGACTCGCCGGAAACGGATACTTCTCGATCTCGTCGTTCACGTACCCGTGGTTCTCGAGAATTCGTGCGATGTCCGGCTGTGAGAGACTGTCGGCGTACGCTTCGAACCCCTCGACGTTCGTCGGGGCGTGCTCACCGTGGAGTCCGAACAGCGTGACGATCCACCGATCACCCTCGACAGGCACTGCTGTCCCACCCCGTGGGTCTGGTGCCGCTGGCGACAGCGTGACGACTCGGTCGTCGTCGGGCGGCCGCTCGACGATCGCCGTCGTGTACGCCAGATCGACGGACACCTCCTCGACGGTCGGCGACTCGTAGCCGTGGTTCTCGAGCCACTCGGGCGTCCGAGAGGTCCGTCCAGTCGCGTCGACGACGAGATCGGCCGTCAGTTCTCGCTGGTCGCCGTCGTCGACGACGGTGACGCCCTCGACAGCCCCGTCTGTCTCGTCGGACAGGTAGCCGGTGACGTGCGTCTCGCCACGGAGCCGCACGCCGTCACGGTCGCGCACTCGTCGTCGGACCAACTGTTCGAACAACGGTCTACTCGCACAGTACATCGGCATCTCTGACGGCGTCTCGGTGATCAGCCCACCGTGTTCGTACTGGCGGAAGTCACTCCCCATGTCGACGACGACACCGCCTGCCGCCGACACCTCCTCGCAGTAGCCGGGGAACAGCGCTTCCAGTGTCGCACGACCAGCCTCCATCATCGCGTGTGCGTGTGCCGACTGGGGGACGCCTCTGCGCGCGACGCAGTCGTCCGGCAGCGGATCGCGGTCCAGCACCACTACTGTCTCGTAGGCGTCTGAGAGGACCCGGGCAGCCAACAGTCCGGCCATGCTCCCGCCGACGACGACTGCGCGGTCGCCGGTCCGTTCGACTCGACTCGGATCGTACTCGGGAACGGCAGCGAGTGTCACGGTGGTACGTTGCGTGACGAGAAAGTAAGTCTGTCCGAAGATTACAAATTGTGCAACGCACAGTAACTTCTTCACGGGAGTCACAGCCGCGTACTCGTGGTCGCTCGACGGGGAGAGACGTGCAGCGACCACGGACTCATACGGTCGTGCGTAGTGATTTTCCGTGACTTCTGCGGTATCGGGCGGTATC
>CAKZQY010000140.1 GCA_937142015.1 uncultured Halobacteria archaeon | reverse complement strand
AGCTGTGTGACAGGTAGTGTGTCGGAGAGCTGTGTGACAGGTAGTGTGTCGGAGAGCTGTGTGACAGGTAGTGTGTCGGAGATCTGCGTCGACACAGTCGCGCCGTCGGTGTTCACCGTTCCCCGAGTTCTTCGCGGCGGCCTTTCGGAATCCGCGAGCGGAGTTCGCCGTAGAGGTAGAGACCGACGCCGATGGGTTCACGCTCGCCGGCGACCTCGTGGGCGGCGATCAGGTAGCCCCAGTCGCCGTCCCACCGCGGGAGATCCTGATCGTGGCCTGCCGCGAACGCCGCAGCCTCCCCCGGTGAGAGCTCGATCACGTTCCGCGTCGCCCGACGGCCGAACCGCTGGACGGCGTCCGTCGTCGGCTTCCAGTGTTCCTGTCTGGCGTGGAGGAACGTGATCCCGACCGCCTCCACGTCGACCTGCTCCGGGACCGACCCCGCGAACGCCCAGATCTTCCCGTTGCCCTTCTCCCAGAACGTGTACTCCTCGAACGTCTCCGGCTCGATGTCGAACCGCTCGTCCCACCAGTCGAGCACTGCGTCCCGCGTCGGTCGTCCCGGCACGCGCCGGTCGTCGGCGGTCGCGGGGAGCCTGTCGAACACCTGCCCGTCGTTGGTGGGTGTCTCGTCGACAGCGTCGTCGGTCACGCTCCGACCTCCAGTTTCGCCACGTAGAAGCCCCCGGTGTCGTTCAGGTGTGGGTAGACGCGGGTGGTGTGTTCGACGGCTGGATCGTACGTCTCGCCGTTCCACTCCGTCACGCCGGGACGCGTCTCGAGGGGGGCGTCCCACTCGACGACACGGCAGTTCTCGGCGTTCAAGACGTGATCTACGACGGCTTCGTTCTCCTCGGGTGCGAACGTGCAGGTGGCGTAGACGACAGTTCCGCCCGGTCGGGTGGCTTGGATCGCACGTCGGAGAATCCCCTTCTGGACGCTGGCGATCTCGAACACGTGGTTCAGTGTCCACTCCTCGTGTGCGTCCGGGTTCTTCCGGATCGTCCCCTCACACGAGCAGGGGGCGTCGACGAGTGTGCGGTCGAACGCGTCGAACGCGAACGGCTTCAGCGAGTAGTTGCGCGCGTCCTGGTTGGTGACGACGAGATTCGTCAGGCCCAGCCGTTCCGCGTTGTGTCGCAGCGCGGACAGTCGCCCGAGGTTGGAGTCGTTGGCCACGAGTGTGCCGCGGTCCGCCATCAGCGCGGCCGCGTGGGAGGTCTTGCTCCCGGGCGCGGCTGCCGCGTCCCACACCAACTCCCCCGGCTGGGGGTCGAGCGCGAGCGTCGGGAGCACCGACACCTCCTCTTGCCCGTGAATCCAGCCGTGGAAGTACGGCCAGTTGGTGCCGGGAGAGCCGTCGGGCAACCGAAACAGCCCGTCGTGCCAGTCGACGCGCTCGTGGGCGACCCCCTCCTCGGACAGCGCGGTCGCCACCCGCTCTGGCGTCGCTGCCAGCGTGTTCACGCGGACGACCTGCGGTAACGGCCGGTCGCAAGCCGCGCGGAACGCCGACTCGTCGGCGACCAACTCCGCGTACCGATCCAGTGGTGTCACGACCGCGCTTCGCGGCCGCCGCTGTTGGCTGTTTCGGAGTCCCGACTGCGGCGGCGTGGAGAACCGCTCGTCACGTCGACGAGAGCAGCCTGTCGACCGGGCCTGCCCACGAACAGAAGTGGGTGAGAATGGCGGTACGATTCTCGACGATGTTCGACACCCACTCACTCGGTCTCTCTCTCTGGCAGCAACAACACCTCACCATCCACCTTCACTGCCGGCAACTCCGCGCCCTCGGTCAGTTCTTCGGCAGTGAGGAAACTCGGATTCGGCACCGTTCGCGCCGCGAACGTCTCGGGGTCGAGCACCTGCACCGCGTGGTCGTCCTCGACGGTGACGACCGTCACCGTATCGGCGTCGTCGACGTGAGTCAGCTGTCGTGCCTCCGAGAGGTCTGCGTCCGTCGAGAACGCTTCGCCGCTGTCGAGGCGGACGCCAGACACCGCGTCGCCGACACTGCGGACCAGCACCGGTCCGGAGCCCTCGACGGCGTCGAGGTCGGCAGGCTCGGGGTCGATCACGTCACCCTCGCGGAAGCGCGGCAGTCGGACGGAGTAGGTGACACGGTACACCTCGTTCCCGTCGCCGTCCTCGGTGACCAGCGTCGCCGAGTCGGAGACACTGCCGCCGAGCTGTTGGACGATTCGGTCGGCGACACGGCCGCCGAGCTTCGTCGTCGAGAGCTTCACGTTCGGGCCGTCGTCGGTCCGGTCGACCTCGGTGAGAAACGCCTCGCGGTCGCCCGCGTCCTCCCGCTCGCGGACGACCTCCCGTGCGATCTCGACTGCGCTCGCTCGCTCCTCGGTCGTCGGCGTCCGGCCCGCCGCACGCACCTGCACTGTGGCGGCGTACGACCCGCCGGCGATCCGACCGCAGCGCTTGCACGTCTCGCGGGCGATCTTCACCGGCACAGTCGTCTCCTCGACGACCGCAGTCTCGCGGACGATCCCGTCGAACCGGCAGTGCATCCGGATCGTCGTCTCGTCGACCTGCTCCGGCTCGACGCCCCACGACACCTCGCGGGCGTCGAGGTGGACGCCGAGCGCCTGTGTTACTGCCTCGACAGCCACGTCCGTGTAGTCACGTGCGCCCACGTCCACCCACTGGTTACCCCGGTGGACCGCGCCACACTGGCTACAGACGCGCACCGCCACACGCTCGGGGGCGTCGACGAGGTCGAACGTCTCGAAGTAACAGTCGTCACACAGCAGCCGGTCGCGGTCCCGCGGCTCCCCCGGCAACGGCTCCGACCGCGGCGGCACTGTCTCGCCACACTCCGGGCAGAACTCCCGGCGCTCGCGCGACTCGCTCATGTTCGGCCTCGGTCGGTCGCGGACATAAACACGGTGGAGTTGTCACCCGAGCGAGAAGGTGAACGGCTTCGCTTCTGCCCACCGCTCCGTGAACCGCTCGCGCACGTCGGCAGTGAACTCGGGGTCTTTCAGGTCGATCAGCGCGAACGTGCTGCCAGCCTCGACGGGGTTGGGAACTTCCAGACAGGTTTCCGTGTCGTCGACGAGCGTGACGGTGCCCTGCACCTCGGGGTGGGTCCGTACCGCGAACTCGTCGTGGTCCGCGAGCGTGTCGGCGTAGCGCTGCCCGACCTGCGGGGAGAGCTGTGCCGGGACGGAGTCGGCGAGGAGGACGGAGACGGTCACGCCGCGATCGACCGCAGCCGCGAGTTCCTCGGTGACGGCCGTCCCGATGTCACCGAGCTCCAGCCCGGAGGAGGTGGTCGAAGAGACCATGACGATCCGGTCGTCCGCCGCGGAGAGTCGCTCCAACAGGAGATCAGCCGTCTCCTCGGCACCGACAGCGGCGGTCCAGAACTGTTCGTCCACCTGATCCGCCGGATCGTTGGAGTCGAGTTCACTCGCCAGCTCCTCGACCGCCTCCTCGTACTGGCGTTCTCGCTGGCGGAGATCCCGTCGTTTCTCCTCCAACAGCCGGTCGAGAGCAGTCTCCGGCTCGACGGCGACGTACTTCTTCGGGCGGCTGGCGGTCTGACTCCGGGCGAGACGGTGCTGCTGTAAGCTGTTGAGCACGTCGTAGATCCGTCCCATCGGCACCCCGCTCGCCTCCGAGAGCTCCTTCGCCGTCGTCGGCCCCACCTCGAGGAGACTCCGGTAGGCCCGCGCCTCGTACTTCGACAGTCCAACGTCGCGCAGGTCGGCCATACTCCGACAGTCCGGACGGAAGAACAAAAACGAAACGCGTGGGCTGGCGTACTCACCGGCTGTCGACACCGCACACTGTTCTGCCGTCACCCGAGAGGTTTCCCGCGGCGCGGGCGAACGAGCGGGCGTGCATACAGAGTCGTTCAGCTTCGACTACCAGCCGGGAGCGATCCACTACGGGCGCGGACAGGCGGAGCAGTTGGAGGCCATCCTCACTGACGCCGGGTACGAGCGCGCACTGGTCGTCTGTGGGTCGAACACCGGAGCGAACGAGGCGTTGATGGAGCCAATCGAACGAGGACTCGGCGAGACACACCACGGCACGTTCGACGGCACGACACCGGACAAGCGCGCGGCGACGGCCGTCGCCGTCGCACAGCGTGCAGACGACCTCGACGCGGACGTGTTGGTCCCAGTCGGCGGCGGATCGAGTCTCGACGTTGCGACGGTCGCCAGCGTCGTCCGCGCGGACGGCCGCGACACGGCTGCCGTCCGTGCGGAGGTACGCGAGACGGGCGGCATCGCGCTCCCGGACGACGAGTCTGCGCTCACGCCGCTCGTGCCGGTGCCGACGACACTCGCGGGCGCGGACCTCTCGACACTCGCCGGGATCACCGTGGAACTCGACGACACCGTCGTCGCCACTGGTGTCGGCGGCACGGCGCTGATGCCCGCGGCTGTCGTCTACGATCCGGCGCTGTTCGAGACGACACCACCGAGTGTCCTCGCCGGCTCGGCGATGAACGGGTTCGACAAGGCTATCGAGTCGCTGTACGCTGCCAACCGAACACCGCTCACCGACGCGACCGCGCGGCGTGCGGTGGCGTACTTCGACGACGGACTTCCACGACTGTTCGACGAGATGGACGACCCCCACACGGACAGTGGGTCGACGGACGGTACCGACAGTGGGTCGACGGACGGTACCGACAGTGAGTCGACGGACGGTACTGACAGTGGGTCGACGTACGGTACCGACAGTGGGTCGACGTACGACTCGACGGCGGTCGACAGCGTCGTCGCGGGCGTCGTGCTCGCACAGTACGGCATCTCGCGGCCGGGTGAGACGACGCTGAACGTGCTCCACGCGTTCGGGCACGCGCTGCGGGACACGTTCGACCTCCAGCAAGGTGTCGCTCACGCGGTGATCGCACCCGAGGCCCTCCGAGCGCTGTTCGACGCCGGTGTCGACTCGGACCCGCTGGTCGAGGCGTTCGGGGTCGACGACTCGACGACGGTCGTCGACCGTGTCGAGGCGATCCGCGACGCACTCGGTCTCCCGGCGACGCTCCGAGCAGCGACCGACTGGGACGGCCCCGCCGACGACGACGCCGTGGCGGCCGCGCTCGAGGAAGCGGCTGCCGCAACTGCTGCCGACTCACTACGTGTGAACGCACCGCCCGCCTTCGAACTGACTGAGTCGGCTGCCCGGCGTGTGCTCGCCGCAGCGTGGTGACTGTCTCGCCTGTCAGTTCGCTCCTGTCCCAAAAAACATATGTTGTCGTACAGTAACTAGTTCCCACAGGCACCTCGTACGAGCACTCGTATTAGGTCTCAGAAATTAAATTAATAATCTGGTTCACACGCTGGACCGATACACCGATAAACGATGACCCCGACAGAATCTGACATGCGGGATCGTGCGGAGTCGCCGGTCGCTCCGACGGACGTGTTGTACGTCGACAGCGACGCAGACTTCGCGCAGTTAGTCGAACGCTCGTTGACACGGCTCGATCCGACGGTGTCGGTCCAGCACGTCGAGTCGGCGTCTGCGGCGTTCGACGTCGTCGAACCGGACGATCCGACAGCGGGGTCGACGGGCGAGACTGACGCGCCGGTCGAGGCGGCGTCGGGGACGGTCGAGACGAACCCCGAGAGAGACGTGACCGCTGTGAGTGGCGACGGCCCGGAGGAAGCGGCGACAGTGGATAGCGATGATCCGGAGGAAGCGGCGACAGCGGATAGCGACGACCCGGAGGAAGCGGCGACAGTGGACTGTGTCGTGAGCGCGTACGCGCTGCGGGACACGGATGCAGTCTCGTTCCTCGAACAGTTCCGCAAGCGCTACCACGATCTCCCGTTCGTGTTGTTCACTGGCGCGGGCAGCGAGACGGTCGCGGCAGACGCGATTGCGGCCGGTGTGAGCGCGTACGTCCCAGTGCGCGCCGGAGAGAACAACTTCGAGCTGTTGGCACAGCGTATCTGGACAGTCACACAGGGGTACCGGGCGAAGCGTCGTGCAGAGGCGACCGCTGCAGAGCTCCGGAGAGCGTACCAGCGGACGAAGGAGGCGGTCGCCGCACTCGACCACAGCGGACAGATCATCTTCGTCAACGACACGTTCGCCGACAGGTACGACCTCGACCGCACAGCGATCGCCGGGGAGTCGCTGTGGCGGGTGGTGCCGGCGTTCGCGTCGACCGAGATCGAAGCGGCGTGTCGGTCGGTGACGGCAGACCGCGACCCGCGAACAGTCGAGACCGACGTGGGAGACAGCCGCGTCCGCGCACGAGTCTACCCGGACGAGGACGGCGGGGTGATCGTCTACGCGGACGACGTGACGGAGTACCGGCGTGCAGTCGCCCGCCACGACTCGCTGGCGGCGGTCGCAGACGGCGTCGGCACGCCCGCGCTCGTCGTCGACGCCGACGCACAGGTCGTGTTCGCCAACGACCCCGCCACGCGACGACTCGGCGTCGAGGCGCTCCCGGACGGTCCGGTCGGTCCGAACATCGCCTCCGTCGTCGCAGAGCCGGACGCCGACCGCGTCACCTCGGCGATCCAGACTGTCATCGGACGGGCGCGACAGGACGGCGGCTTCCGCGCGGTGAGCGCGCGCCCGAGTGACACCTCTCCGGAGGAGATGCTCACCGAACACACGCAGCCGGCGAGCCAGTCGGTCACTGACGAGGCGAACGGACCTGCACGCGTCGTCGAGGCCGTCGGCGTGCCGGGAACGGAGACGACTGCCGACCTCCGGCTCGGACCCGTGACGGTCGACGACGAAGCGCACGCTCTCGTGGTCGTCGTCGAAACTGACGACGCCTGATAGTGATTACTGCGAGTCTTTACCGCCGTGGCGACTCGTGTCGGTGAGCAGAGCGTCTGAGCAGTCGGGTTTCGACGCCCTCCGTAGAACTATTCGCAGTAATCACTGTGAGACGCCGAGGCGGCCGTCTGTCGGTCGTTACGCTCTCGGGGCGTCTCGGCAGCGTCGTGGTCTCAGTCGCAGAGTGCCTCTATCGGGTCGTGGTTTCAGTTCGGGAGCGTCTCGGGAGCGTCGTGTGTCGCCGCTTCGGGGTCGTCGACGACTTCGACGCCGCGGTTGTTCACCGCGTACGGGTCGAGTCCGAGCTCCTCCATGTACTCCTTGTACAGTCGCTCGGCAGTTTCGGCGTCCTTCTGGCGGTCGGAGGCGCGGTCACACAGCGCGACGAGATCCTCCGGCACGTCGTTCGTGTGGACGATCCAGT
>CAKZQY010000139.1 GCA_937142015.1 uncultured Halobacteria archaeon | reverse complement strand
TCGGCAGAACGGGAGTCCACCGACAAGCCAACGGCTTCAGCCGTTGGTAGCTGACTCATACGGTCGTGCGTAGATCGTTACCACCGACGACTGACAGAGAGCACCGCAGCGACGTGCTACCGCCCGATACCGCGAAAGTCGCGGAAAATCACTACGCACGACCGTATCAGCCTTCGCTGCGCTCCACGTGGACACGGTAGCGCTGCCCTTCGAACGAGACGAAGACGGCGTCCTCCGTCGTCGCGTTCGGCGGTGCGAACGAGCGGAACGACTCGACCTCGTCGAACGGCGAGTGGCTGAACGACTCTTTGATCCCGACCGGTCCGCGCCGGTACGGCTTCGAGCGGCCGTCGGCGGCGTCGACTGCAGAGAAGAAGTACTGGAACCGGCGGCGCGTCAGGTCGTCGTCGCCCTCCGTCGTGAGGTTGTACGCCGGTCCGTCCGTCGCCGCGGGCTCGACAGTGAGGTAGTAGGGATCACCCGAGCCCAACAACGACGGCACCGCACCGAGCGCGAGCAGCAACATCACGACTGCCACCAGCCCGTAGGCGAACTTCCGCGTGATCGGCCGCATACACCGACTTCGGGCGGCCCGTGCAAACTCGTTACGACACGTCGTCGCTCTCGGTGGAGCGGTCGTCGTCACTCGCGTCGTCGCTCTCGGAGAGGTCGTCGCTCGTGTCGTCACCCCGAGATGAATCGTCGTCGCTCTCGGGGAGCCGGTCGCGGTACAGTCGACCGAACGCCTGACGACGGAGCGTCCCGACGGCAGCCCCCCGTTCCTCGTTGAACGTCGCCGCCACCGCGCGGTCGGCGAACGGCGGCGCGTGCCAGACGACGCACTCGGCGTTGCCGCTGCCGGCCAACACCGTCTCGTACCCCGGGTGGTCCTCGCGCCACGTCTCGAACGCCTCCCGACTCCCGACGTGGACGGTGAGGAGCGACACGAACAGTGCGTCGCGTACGGACGCGATCACGTCGGGCGTCACTCGCTCGTCGTACTCCGCGCGGTCGAACGACATCGCCTTGGCCGCCTCCCGTGTCGCCGCCTTCGCGGCCGGAACTAGCGACTCGTACTCCGCGCGTGCCTCGGCGACTGTCTCCGGGGTGAGTGTCCCCTCCGTCTCGACGTTGTCTCTTCCGCCCATATCACGGGCTCCGAGTCGGCGACGGAAACGTCTGGCTCTCCGTCGTCTCCCGAGAGAGCAGCCGCTCACTCCGACACGTTCTCCCCACTCGTGGGTCTGTCGTCGGCGGTCGTCTCCTCGCTGTCCGTGGCATCTCGGTCGTCGACACGACCACCACCGTCGGACTGTGGGAGACCGTCCGTTTCGTCGCCGGGGCCCGGCTCCGGACCGACCGTGGTCGGTGCCTCGCCGGCCAGCGGCACCTCACCGAGGTACGTCGGATCGACGCTGTACGGTCTGAGCTCCCGCCCGGCGACGAGCTCCGGCAGGACGATCCGGACGAACCGCACGATCAACACCAACAGCATCGGCATGAGAAAGATGCCGTACCAGCCGAACAACAGCGGCCCGAGCGTGTACGCCAGCATCACCGCCCCGACGTGGAGCGACCGCCCGGAGACGTACGGCCGCAACACGAGATCCGGGATCGTGTCGACGACGACGAACGAGACAACGGCGAACGCCACGACGAACCACAGCGCCGGGGCCGCGCCGGCGAGCACCGCTCTGAGCGCCATCCCGGCCGCCACCGGCACGTACACGAGTTTCATCCCGACGACGGGGATCAGACTCGCCACGCCGGCGAGCAGCCCGACGAGCGCTGCGGCCGGAATCGCCGCGCTCGGTGGCGCGAACAGGTTCAGAAGCGAGTAGGAGATCACGCCGATAGTGCCCGTGAGCGCCGCGTTCAGGATGTTGCCGAAGAAGACGTTCCGGTAGTCACGGTCGACGCCCTCCGCGTACGCGAGGACGATGCCGCGGTCGTCTGCGAACTGGCCGAGCCACCGTCTGAGTCGGTCGCCGTCGCGGAGGAGGTAGAAGGCGAGCGCGAACATCACGAACAGGTGGACCAGCCCCGTCCCGAAGAACGCGACCGTGTCGACCGCGTTACCGGCCGACGAGAGCAGCGAGGCGACCGCGTCCTGCGAGAGGTACGCGCTCCAGTCGACCGTCGCCAGCGCCTCGGGGTCCGAGAGCAGCTCCAGCGTCTCCTGATCGACACCGGGAACACTCTGGAGGTCGACGACAGTCAGCTCGCCGATGAGCCGCTCCGTCTCGGTGGCCACGACCAACAGCGCGTACGTGACCAACACGAGCGCGGGACCCGCGAGCGCCAACAGCGACACCCCGGCCGCGACCGTCGGCTGTCCGACGCGCCGCCGAATCCGACGGTACACCGGCCGTGTCGCGTAGTAGAGGAACACCCCGAACACGAGCGTCCCGACGAACGAGTAGACGACGAAGGCGAGTGCCGCTGCGAGCGCCACACCGAAGATTCCCCACGCGAGCCGGCTCCGGTCGACGTCGAGCCCCACCATGTCTCTCACCGAGCGGCCCGCGTGCAAAAAGCTACCTCTCGGACGGTCGAAACCCGAGGTCCCTGTCGCTCCGCCGGAACCCGAGAACCCTGTCGCTCCGCTGGAATCCGAGAGCCCTGCCGCTCCGCTGGAATCCGAGAGCCCTGCCGCTCCGCTGGAACCCGAGACTCCCTGTCGCGTCGCCCGCTACTCCAGTGGTTCCTCCATCTCGTCGGACAGTGGGAGGTCGATCTCCTCGCGGTGGCGGTACACCTGCGACCCGATGCCGACGGCGAACGCGACGCCGGCCCACAGCGGCGAGATTCGTCCGAGACCGCCACCGAGCGAGACGCTGCCGGACAGCGCCTCCTGCCACATCGGTGCTGCAGCCCCCAACAGCGCAGCCCCGACCCCCGTCGCCGCGAGGGTGACGACGACTTCGTAGAACCGTGCTGCGGCGACCGCCCCGAACACCCCAGCCACCAGCGCGAGCAGGAACAGCTGCTGAAAGCGCTGGTCGGTGAACAGCGGGAGTGCGGTGAGCCGAGTGGTGACGCCCACAGGGTCGGCAACGGACACGCCGACGAGCGCGTTCGTAACCTGTCCCCCCGCGAGCACGACCAACACGGCTCCGGCGGTCGCGACGAAGCCGGCGATCACGACGGTGAACCGACTGAACAACGGGATCAGCACGCGCCCGAAGATCGCCCCCGCGACGAGGAGGACCACGACACCGACGAGTCGTGCCTGCGTGGTCACCGCGAGGACGCGTGGAACGAGGAACCAGCCAGCGGCGGCCCCAGCACCTGCGCCGGCGATCCACCCGACCCACGACAGGAGCCGGTCTGTGAGATCGTACCCGAAGAAGGCGAACCCGACGCCGACGGCAGTCACGATTCCGAGCGCGAGGAGTGTCTCTGGTGACGCTGTAACCATGCCCACCGGTTGTCTACCCCGTCTGTTAAGTGTTCGAGTTGGATTCGACCGCAGACAACGACGAGAACGCCTCACATCACCGAGAACGGCACACGACAGGCGGCGTGGGCGGTCCAACGGAGTGAGCACTGTAACGAACAGCTATTTGTGAGTGGCTGGGGAACAGTGAGACGATGGTACGTCGTCCGTCGGCGTCTCGGATGGGCTCCGTCTGTCTCACCGTTCTCGTGGTCGCCGTGCTGGTGTCGTCGACCATCGTCGGACTCGTCGGCGGCCAGACGAGTGTGGCCTCGACAGACGGGACTGTAACGGCCTCGACAGCGTCGTCAGATAGAGTTTCACAGCCGAGAACTGACGACAGCCAACACAGCAACACGGCATCTCACGACACCTCGGTGGTCGCAGAGAACCACGACACAGAGCCACACGAGTCGTCACTCGACCGGCAGAGACAGGCGGGAGAGATCAACCTGACAGTGTCCGTCGACGGCACCGAGACCACAGACGGACAGTTGTTGGTGAACGAGTCGTCACCCAACGTCTCTGTCGCCGTTACGTCCGTGTCGCCCGTCGAATCGGTGGAGATTGTCGTCGACGGCAGTCGACGCGTCCGAAACGACTCCGTCGGGAACGGGACGGTGCGTCTCACCGAACCGCTCCAACTCGACTCCGGACGGCACACGATCACCGTCGTGGCTCGGACCGCGAACGGGACGGCGACACACGAAATCGACTACGTCAGAGGCGAAATCGGGATCTCGATGCGACTCGACGGAAACCGGACTGACGACGGCGAGCGGATCGTCAACGACACCGATCCGTCGCTGTCGATCACGGTCAGCGCCACGAAGCCGATCCAAGGGGTCTTACTCCGTGTCGACAATGACGACCGCTTCCGAACTCTGAGTGTCAACAACACGACGTTCACTCTCGACCGCAGCCTCAGCCTCGGGCCCGGACGGCACCCGATCACGGTCATCGCCAGCACCAACAACGAGACCGAGACCCACACTGTCAGGTTCATCAAGGACCGACAGGGGCCAGTGATCCAGTTCTCCTCACCGCCGAACGTCAGTCTGTTCAGTGTCGACGAGTTCGAGACGACGAACGCCACCTACCCCATCAGTTTCAGTACCCGCGACTTCGTGGATGTCGAGCGAGTCGAGATGACCCTCAAGTACTACGGACAGCAATCGGGAGAGACCGACGGGGACGGCCAGAACCGGAGCCGGCTCCGCGAGCAAATGAAAGTGACGTTCGACAGTTCGAAACGACAGTTCGAGCGGACACTACTCCTAGGGCCCGGACTGAACAGTATTGCGGTCGAAACTGAGGACGGGTTCGGGAACGTCCGTACGAAACGGTTCGATCTGATACTTACGAACGACGGGACGCCGCCGAACCTCACGACTCCGGTGAACTTCACTGGCGACAGTGACTCTGTGACGTTGACGACGGAGACGGACACGTTCCAACTCGATGGAACACTGCGAGATCAGACGGGATTGCGACGAGTGACACTCACGACGGACATCCCTGGCGGACTGAACCAAAAGACGACACTGCTCTCTCCGCCGCCAGACAACAGGACAGCAGGACGGCAATCAGCGTCGTTCTCGCGTTCAGTGTCGCTCGAACCCGGCAACAACACGGTCAAGTTGACAGCGTCCGATCTGTTCGGGAACACACTCACGCGGACGTACCGGATCGTCTACGACCCCGTGACCCTCGCAGAGCGTGTCCACCCCGAGATCAGATTCTACCGCAATCGGTCACGCCTCCGCGGTGACGAGGCTCGACTGTACGTTGCCGTCGCGGACGGAATCGTCCGGTCAGTCACCGTCGAAGGGCGCGGCCTCACGACGCGTCAGACCGGCTTCTTCCGGGTCGCCTACGACGGTGGGAACCGGAGCCGTGTCGTGTTCGACCAGACGGTGCCAGTGGACGAGCAGCGAACGGAGGTCGTCGTCGGGGTCACCGACGCGTTGGGACGCGACCACACGGCGAATCTGACGATCGATCGGGAGACGAACGAGTTCCTCGTGGGGAACGAGACGGAGAGCGGATTCGTCGTGATCGGCGAACCGCCCGATCCGAACGCGACTCGCACCCCGACGCCGACGATGGCACCGACACCGACACCGGTTCCCACGCCGACACCGACCCCCAGCAGTCCCTCCGATTCGCCGACGACTGAGGACTCCTCGCCGACGACCGAGACACCGTCGTCGCCGACCGCCGATAGTCCGACCGCTGACAGCCCAACCGCCGGCAGCCCGACCGCCGGAAGTCCAACCGCCGGAAGTCCGACCGCCAGCAGTCCGTCACCGTCTCCGACGCCGGGTGGTTCTGGAACAGCTTCACCGACGCCCGGAGGGGGGTCACCGGCGGCCACACCGACGGCGGTGACCGAAGCACTCGGACAGAGCGACGGAACGACTGCCAGCGGCACTGTCACTACGCCCGGGAACGGCACGTCTGGGGGCTTTCTCGCTCCGAGCGGCGGTGGCGTGTTCGGCGGGAGTCTGACGCTCGCGGTCCTTCTCGTGCTCCTGCTCGTCGGTCTCGCGGTTCGGTTCCGCGGTGACGGCTGAGTCGCGGTTCGACGCCCGTGTGTCGGTCGCGCGCGGTGACGCAGTTCCTTATCAGCTTCCGTCTCGTAGAACGAACAATGAGTGAAGGCCGGAACATGCTCGTGGACGGAGAGTGGCGGACGAACGTGAAACAGACAGACGAGGAGGGTGAGTTCCAGCGGTCGGAGACGGACTTCCGCGACTGGATCGACGGCGCGGTGCCGGAGGCCGGGGCAGAGCCAGTGGAGAACCCGCAGTTCGAGCCGGAGTCTGGGCGCTACCACGTGTACATCTGTCGTGCGTGTCCGTGGGCGCACCGCGTGGCGATGGCCCGACAGCTCAACGGTCTCACGGAACACGTGTCGCTGTCGCTCACCCAGCCGGAGCGGTACGACGACGGGTGGGAGTTCTCGGAGTCGTACCCGGACCCGCTGTACGACGCCGACTACCTCCGGGAGAACTACCGGCGTGCCGACTCGGCGTACACGGGTCGCGTGACAGTGCCGGTGTTGTGGGACACCGAGACGGAGACCATCGTCAACAACGAGAGCGAGGAGATCATGCGGACGTTCGACACCGCGTTCTCGGAGTTGGGCAACGGTGTCAATCTCTACCCGGAGGAACTGCGCGCGGAGATCGACGAGACCATCGCCGACATCTACCCGTCGATCAACAACGGCGTCTACCGTGCCGGCTTCGCAACGACACAGGCGGCGTACGACGAGGCGGTCGAGGAGCTGTTCACGACGCTCGACCGGTACGAGGAGCACCTCGCAGATCAGCGGTACCTCGTCGGCGAGCGACTCACCGAGGCGGATCTGGCGATGTTCGCCACGCTGGTTCGGTTCGACCACGTCTACCACACCCACTTCCGGTGTAACCGCCGCGGAATCCACGAGTACGACAACCTCTGGGGGTACACCAAGGACATCTACCAGACGCCCGGCATCGCGGAGACGGTGAACCTCGAGCACATCACGCGTCACTACTACGGCAGCCACACGTCGCTGAACCCGAAGCGACTGGTGCCGACCGGCCCGGACATCGACTTCACCGAGTCACACGACCGTGACTCGCTCCCGGGCGAGCGACCGGCGGAGTTGGACCCAGCGGCCGTCGCAGACTAGCTCTCGCCGTTCCGAACCGGCGAGTGCTCTAGCTGTCTTCCCGAACCGGCGAGTGCTCTAGCTGTCTTCCCGAACCGGCGAGTGCTCTAGCTGTC
>CAKZQY010000138.1 GCA_937142015.1 uncultured Halobacteria archaeon | reverse complement strand
GGGGGGAGCCACGCCAGTCCGAAGACGGTCGGGAAGCCCCACGTGTTGACGACGGCTTGGAACGCGCCGATCACGGGAACCACGCCGAACAACAGCGCGCGCCGGCGGCCACTCTCCTCGGCAGGCGTCCGGTACAGCGCGAAAGCGACCGCAGCCGCCAGCAACAGGAACGTCGGCCCGACCATGTGGGCGTGGAGGTCGCCGTTGAGGAACGCGAACAGCGGGAACTCGTTGATCGTCCCGGGAATCACCCGGCTGGAGTTCCACATCGTCCGGAACGGTCCCCAGTAGTCCGGCGACAGCATCGCCGCCACGTCGGCCTCGACGTGCGGCTGGATCGCCGCGACCGCAGACGACTGGAGGCCCGAGGGGAGCGCCTGCAACAACAGCCGACCGCCAGTCTGGACGTTGCCGGCGAGACCGACGAAGAACGCCCCGACCCACGCCGCCGTTCGCCGGTCGTAGCCACGCGAGGCCGCGACCGCGCCGGCGAGGTCGAACGCGCCGGTGACGTACGTGGCGAACACCGTCGCCAGCGCGAGGTTGTAGGCGTACCGCGGCGGCGTTCCGGTCAGCATCGCCAGCAGGTGACTCACGAGGTGGCCGCCGTAGTAGTACCGGACGGGCTCACCGGCGAACCACATGTCCTCCGGCGGGAGGGTGTCTGCCCGCGTCAACGACTGCAACAGCCCGAAGTCGAGGAACTTCTCGCCCGCCCGCGGGAAGATCGCCGGATCGACTGCCCGCACGGCGACGAGGAACCCGAACGCCAGCAGGAACACGAGCGCCGTCTCGGCGACCGCGACGCGACTGATCGCGCTGTCGTCGACACGGAGCCCCGCGCGGAGCGCGTCCGCGAGACCCCGGAGTCGTGTCACGACTGCCGACTCGGCACCGGAGTGGTCGTCGTTCGACGACCCACCGAGCGCAGCGAGTTCCGTCCGGACAGTGTCGCGGTCGAGACCGACAGCGACAGACAGCCCGACGAGCACGAGCAGTCCGGCGACCAGCGCCGGTGGGCCGTAGGCGACACGACCGACCCAGAACGCGGTCACACCGAGAGTGAGCAGCGCGACTGGGAGAGCGAAGCCGACACCACCCGTCGGCCAGCGCGGGAACAGTCGCGTGACCAGCGGCGTGGCCACGAGGGCGAGACCGAGGAACACGAGCAACCAGACCGCGACGAGACCGTACTCCATCGACCGTAACGGGTGTGCCGGCGGATAAGTGGTTTTCGACCGACGCACTCGGAGTCCGGTGGCGGACCCACGCGGAGTCCGTGTGACCGACGCGCTTACGACGCGACCGACCGAACGGCGGGTATGACGGAGTTCGACCCGGAGAGGTTCGAGGACAAGTACGCTCACTACTTCACGGAGCTCCAGCGCGCGTACAAGAACGCCTTCGAGGTGATGAACGACAGCTACGACTCCGAGCTGATCCACGGGATCGACCAGCAGATCCTGAACGAGTCGGAGCCGTTCTACGACGCCGAGACCGGCACCTTCCGCGTCGAACTGCCGGCGAATCCGACGGAGCGACTCACGGCCATCGTCGTCGACGAGGCGAAGCTACAGACGACGCTCGACCGCTACGTCGAGGAGATCGAACGACAGCTGTACGACGTCTTCGATCTCGAACCGCCGAGTGACGAGTCCTGACGGGTCCAGACGCGGTGTCGGTCACAGTCGACAGTGTTCGGGGAGAGTCGTCCGCGGAGGGGCCGCGGACCGTCGTCGACCGCACGTTCTCAGTACACTACGTTGGTGATCAGGTTCGAGAGGCCGTCGCGCTGGACCTCGTCTCTGTACTCCTCGGTGAACACCAGCCGCTGACGCGGGCGTCCCATGTCGACAGCCACCTTCTCCGTCGTGAGGACGCCCATCTCCTCTAGTTTCCCCTTCTTGCGGGAGAACGTCGCCTTGCTGGCGAGTCCGATGTCCTCGCCCCACTTGCTCAGGTTGTAGTGGAGCAGTTCGTGCTTGGCGGCGACGAGAAGCGACGCCATCACCTCGTCCAGATCGCCCGTGTCGCGCACGTCGACGGTGCTGTCGAGCACCTGATCGAAGTCCTCGCGGGCGGCCGGGTCGAACTCCCCGTCCAGCGTCTCGCGTACGAGCGACAGCGGCGGCGTCCGGAGGTCGAACGGCTCCGTGATCTCCCAGTTGCGCTCACACCAGTCGTACACGTCTTCACGGAACGCCTCGTGGCGTGTGACCGCCGTCCCGTCGACCGTGTCGATGTGGATCGGAACGTACACCGCCTCCGGCGCTGCCAGCAGCGTGGTGTTGTGGCTCGGCTTCCGCTCGTGCAACTCGAGAACCCCGGTGTCGACGAGATCCGCCGCGCGCGAGGCGACGAGGAAGTTCCGCCGCACCTTCCGGAGCTCCTCGCCGACACCCAACACGCGCAGGTGCGGGAGCTCGCCGTCGTACTCTCCAGCCGCCGTGACCACCGTCTCGACGTCGTCTGCGCTGGCGTTCGTCAGGTACACTGTCCCTGTCGTCTCCCCGAACAGGTCCGCGAGGGTCGTCGCTGGACCGTCCGGCGCGAATTCGGCACACATGCCGTAGGGCTAGTATCTCCTGCTCATACTTAATACTGACTGGTAGCAATAGGAATCTACCGATGCAACGCGCTGCGTGCAAAATTGAAAACCGCAATTAACGAGTTTCGGGAGAAGATATAAGGATGTCCGCGTGAACTGTGGAAACATGGCACAGAGCGAACTGGTAGATCGGGTGCTCGGCTCCCGGATCACAGGTGTACTGGCGGCACGACCACGACTGCTGACGTTCCTCCTCCTCGTGACACTGTTGCTCGCAGTGCAAGGCGGAGCTGCTGCTGCTGGCGACCTCGGGTCGGGTGACTGTACGTTCTGTGCGACTACCTCGGGAGACGACAATACGACCCCTGGCCCGTAGACGAGTACACGCTGAATGGAGTGCAATTTCCTCGGTGAAACGAGGATTCAGTCGATCAGATCATCTATTTCTGTAGGCCAGTACAAATCACCATCATAGATCACTGGGCCATCGTGTGCAGTCATGTACTTTGTCAACTGTGTGGATGTGAGACTGTAGAGTCTATCAGTATCACCCAGATGATACGCATCTGACTTGTCAAGCGAACCCTGTGACCGCACCCCCTTGATCCACGGAGCAGCAGAGCTCACGACCATCTCGAAGGAGTCTGGGCCGTCGTCGAAGAGGTACACGGCAGGAGCGACGATCGAGTCGTTCTGTGTCAGCACGTGCGTTCCGTCGCCGACGACCGCGTAGTCTTTCGGCATCAGAATCTGGCCGCGTGCGTACTCGAGGGCTCGCTCGATACAGAACCCGTTCATCATCAGTCGAGCGAACGCAGTCCCCACCTGCACGGCGTCGTCGTTCGTCACGCTCTCGAAGGTGACGCCGCCGGCGACGCTCCCCTTGCGGATCAGTTGTTCACCCTCTGGATAGGAACCACACGCGTTCAGGAAGAACGTCTGTGCGTTCGACTCGCGGAGCGTCGAGGCGGAAAAGTAGCCGTTGACACACTTCAGCCCGTTCTCGTCACGGTGACCGATGAAGTGGACGAGGTCGTTGCGCGCCTCGAAAATTTCGGTGAGGTGTGCCGTCGAGACGTTCTCGTGGAGTGTGAGGTCGATGTTCAGTTCCTCCGCCCGTCGCTCGTACTGCTCGACGATCTCGTCGTGCTCGTCGCGCATGTCGGGCCTATCCTCGTCGGTCAGGTTGAGACTCATCCGGTTCGTGTCGTTGACGATGGCGACGACCGACAGCTTCGATCCCGAGTTTTCGAGGTACTTTCGGCGGTTCTCGTACCCCTCTGGGAGCGCTTTGAACACGTCGATGGGCACTTTCTCGGCGAGCCACCCGTGGGTGCATCCGTGTCCGAGTTGTGGTCGCACGAGGTCGACGTTCGAGATCTCGCGTGTCACCCGCAGTTGTGCGTCGTCTCTGGCACTCGGGTGTTCCGTCGGCGTCTCCGAACTGTCTCCGCCGACGGCGTCCTGTTCTGTCGTGTCACCGGCCGTCGTCTCTGGCGGCACCGACGTGTTCTCGTCTGGCTGACTGGACGCCTCACTCACTCTCGTCCGTGGATCGCCCGCACGGAGCGCGTTCTCGCGGACCTCGTCGTAACCGTCATTGACACTCATCTTGAGCCACTCCTTCTTCGGGAGCGGTTCCGACTCGGGAGGGACGATGTGTGGCACGTTGTCGAGCAGGTACGGAAGACACTGAACGTTGTCGTACGTCGGTGCGACGTGCATCGTGAGGTGCCACTCCGGGAACTCGTCCGCGACGGAGTCGTACGGCAGATCGAGGTACCGACGCACCCGCTCGGCTATCGGGGTGCTGTACAGCTCTTCGAGGTTCACGCCGAGTTCGTCCGCGACGTGTGACACAGAGAGGGTTCTGCCGTGGGACCCGGCCGAGCGGGCGAGACAGTCGAGGTAGAATGTTCGCCGGAGAAGACCGGCAACCTCCTCGTGAAACGTCCCGTCTTCACCGAGCTGTTCCGTTCGCCCGTCGAGATCGACTCGCGGTGTCGCACCGTCGACGACACGCGTCACTGCGCCGAGATAGTGACCGAGGGGAGCGACGCCGAGAAGCTGTTCGAGTTCCGGCGGCACGACGATCTCGATGTCGGTATCCTCGCGTCGATCCCGGAGTGTCGAGGGAACGTGTGTCGACTCTCCGAACTCGATCCGCGGCGGCTCTTTCCGTTGGGTGGGCCACGTACGGTCAGGCGACGTCGTCTCGTTCGCCGCGGTCATTGCAGAGAGCGCCGTGGCGACGCCGTCGGGCGTCTCCGGAACGGTGATCGTGTCGTTCGTGAGACTGACACTGTTCTCGAATCCCATCGACACCGGCGTTCGTTCCGCGAAGGCGAGTTGGATCGACTCCGACCCGACCCGGCGGAACTCGGCCGCGCCGTCGAACCTGACGAACACTCTGACGTTCGAGTCGACCCGGAGGAGGTGTGCCTCGTCGTCGAGTGAGAGTGTCTCCCGTCGGTTGGTGAAGCTGTACTGGTCGTCTTCGCCGAGTGGCATCACAGCGATGTACACCGGCGGAAACTCGACCGCCTCGGCCACGCCAGTCACGGTCAGCGCCGGCTCGTCCGGACCGGTGTCCTGGGCTGCCAGCGCGCTCGTGATCGGTGGTGGATCGCCGCCCCCACCCCACCCCTCTGTGGTCACCGTCACCGTGTTCTTCGCGTCGTCGATCACCTGGAATCCGTCGGCTGTCCACTGGAGACGCATCCGTCTGTACACGACTGTAGTCACTACCGTCCACTTTTGTTTTACCTTTCGAGTATCAGTAGAAGTATTCGTATCACGCACACAATAGGACAACTCACCCGAGCACGTGACCGCCCGAGAGCAGAGGGGAGGCGTCCAGACAGCCCGTCGGCAGTTCGCGCGGTCGTCGCGGCGAGCCCCGCAAGCCATATAGGCCGTCCGCGCCAACGTGGCAGCATGAGTGTCGATTCCGAGGGAGGCGACGACGACCTCCGCGAGCGGATCACGAACTTCCTGCGGCGGAACTTCCCGCAGATCCAGATGCACGGTGGGAGCGCGGCGATCCAGCAGTTGGATCGGGAGTCCGGCGAGGTTCACATCCAACTCGGCGGGGCCTGCTCCGGCTGTGGCATCTCACCGATGACGATCCAAGCGATCAAGTCGCGGATGACCAAGGAGATTCCGGAGATTACGAAAGTCCACGCCGACACCGGCATGGGCGGCGGCGCGGACGGCGACCTCGGCGGCATGGGCCACTCCGACGGCGGTGGTGGCGGCATGTCCCCGTCGTTCCCGGGTGACTCCGGCGACGACGGCGAGGACGACGAAGGCCCGCAGGCTCCCTTCTGAGACGGCTGTTCACGCGACCGAGTTCGCTCGTTCGACTGTCGACAGTCTTCTCGCTCGCGTGTCGAGCACGAAGCGTACAAGTTTCTCCCACCCAGAGGCTGTCGTATGGTCACACCAGACCCCGGATCACTCCAGTCGATCAGTCTCTGGGTCGGCACAGTCGGCATGGCGCTGGGAACGCTGTACTTCCTGTGGGAGGGGTGGTCGGTCAGAGACCCCGAAGAGCAGGAGTACTACGTCGTCACGATCTTCGTGCCCGCGATTGCGGCAGCGTCGTACTTCTCGATGGCGACCGGGTTCGGCGTGATCTCCTTCGACGCCGGGCAGGGGATGGGTGAGACCGTAATCTACTGGGCGCGGTACGCCGACTGGCTGTTCACCACCCCGTTGTTGTTGATCGACCTCTGTCTGTTGGCGGACGCCGACCGGAACACGATCTACACGCTGATCGGGCTCGACGTGTTCATGGTCGGGACTGGTGTCGCGGGCGCGCTCGCACGCGAGGGACAGACAGTCCGAATCGTCTGGTGGGCGATCAGCACCGGCGCGCTCCTCGTGTTGCTGTACGTGCTGTTCGGCACCCTCTCCGAGCAGGCGAGTCGGCTGTCGACCGACCGCGCGGCGCTGTTCTCACAGCTCCGGAATCTCACCATCGCGCTGTGGCTGCTGTACCCCGTCCTGTGGATTCTGGGTACCGAGGGCGGTGTCGAGCTGTTCGGTCTCGGCGTCGAGACCGCGCTGTTCGCGGCGCTGGACCTCCTCGCCAAGGTCGGGTTCGGCTTCCTGCTCCTGCGGAGCCGTGACGTCTGGACGACCGGCGCGCTCGACGCCTCGCCCGCGGACGACTAGCGGGTCTCGTTCACACAGCTAGACGACTTGGTCGCCGTCGTCGTCGTACAGTTCGATGGCGTCGACGGGGCACGTGCGCGCAGCGAACTTCGCGTCGAGTTCCGCGTCCGGCGGCACCTCCGCGACGAACAGATCCTCCTCGACTTCCTCCGCGCCGGGGAGGTCCGCCTTCCCGTCGTCGCGGTTCTCCTCGAACGCGTCCCACTCTGCGACACACTGGAACATGCCGACACAGGTGTCTCGGTCGAACTCCACTCGCATACGTACTCGACGGGTCCCCACCGACAAAACCCCTCGCACCGCTGTCCTTCTCGCTCCGCTGTCCCTCTCGCTCCGCTGTCTCTCTTTCCGCTATCGACGAGTTGGACTCCACCGCCCAGCTACCGATTCTCTCTCACTCTCGACTCATACGGTCGTGCGTAGATCGTTACCACCGACGACTGACAGAGGGCACCGCGGCGACGTGGTACCGCCCGATACCGCAGAA
>CAKZQY010000137.1 GCA_937142015.1 uncultured Halobacteria archaeon | reverse complement strand
ATCCTTCGTGAGGACGCCCGACCCGAGCACCTTGCCCGGGACGATCACCGTCTCGCCCGCCTCTTCGTCCGCGTACCGATCGATGCGACCGAGGTTGACCTCCGCGTGTGTGCGGCGCGGCTTCTGGAGCCGCTCTGCGACGTCGTGCCAGACGCCGGCGTCGGTCTCGCGTGCGACCGACTTCAACTCGGCGACGAGATTCTGTAGTCGTGGATTGGTCTTGCTGCTACTCATAGTGACCTCCTGTGTTGTTGGGTGACGACACGCTGCCGCACGTGGGCAGCACTGTGCCGTGTGTGGACGACACGCTGCCGCACGTGGGCGGCACTGTGTCGCGTGCGTGACGGAGTCGTCGCCCGACGGTGTGTCGTGTCTGTCGACACCGTGTCGAGCCGTCTCCGCAGAACGGAGTGCAGTCGAGAGACGGTCGGCCTCGCTGTGCTCGGCCGCTGCGACTCTCGGGGATCGAATCTGCCCGCTACACCGACGGCTCTCCCGTTCGGTCGAGCCGTAGAATGCAGGGAGCAGGATTTGAACCTGCGGATCCCTATGGAACAGCGCCCTGAACGCTGCGCCGTTGACCTAACTTGGCTATCCCTGCTCGCACTCCGAGGTTGTGCTGCTCCCGACAAATCCGTTTCGGTCTGCCACGAGTCTGTGACGGACCGACGACGGCTGTCGTCACCACCTGCGAGCGACGACTGACGACTCGCGTCTGCGGCACCAGCCGCTGCTGGCGGCTGTCCGCGGGCGTGTGCCGTCTGTGGCTGTGTCGGGAACATCGTCGGTCTGTGTGTCCGCGTCGTTTGTCTGTGTGTCCGTGTTGTTCGTCTGTCCGTGTGTCCGCGTCCTCTGTGGATTCCTGCGTGCGCTCTGTGTCAGATTGCGACTGCTTCCGCCAGCTCGTCGGCTCGGTCGCGCAGGGAGTCGACCGCGCGGACGAACAGCTCCTCGACCGAGAGGGAGCCGTCGGACTCGACGTGGAAGACGAACGCGCCGGGCACGTCCTCCACGGCGACCTCCTTGCCGGGGTAGCGGTTGCGGAGGTCGTTGTCGAACTCGTCCGTGTGGACGACGTCGCCGTCCTCCGTCTCGATCACGCCACGGACGATCTGCGGCTCCGGATCGTCGAACTCCTGGCGGTCGCCGACGACGCGGACCCGCTGGAGGTGACGGTAGCCGACTGCGACCCCGCCTTGGTGTTTGGCGTGCTCCTTCCCGGTGTCGAGGACGGCGTCGGCCTCGAACTCCAGCCGCTGTCCCTCCTTCAGCTCGATGATCGGGATGTCGTCGTCTGCCGGCTGGACTCGGTCGTCTGCCGTCTCCAAGTCCCCGGAGTAGGCGACTCCCGGCCCGGTCTTCTGGAGCGCCAGCGTCACCGTGTCGCCGACCTCGTAGTCCTCCAACGGGGTGGTGAGTGGCACCAACCCCAGCCGGAGTCCGACCATCTCGTCGAACATCACCGACGAGTTCTCCACGAACCGCACGGTGTCGATGGAGAACGTCGGCACGTCCGCGATCATGGCCCGGCGGACGCCGTTGGCCGTCGCTGGCGTCAGCCCTCTGATCAACAGCCGGGCCGACCGTTCCTCTCGCGTGACGAACGACACGTCGAACTGGTCTGTCATGCTACAGTCTGTCCGTCATGCTACAGCCTGTTCTTCTTCGGCGCGCGTGTGCCGTCGTGCGGGATCGGTGTCACGTCCTCGATCCGACCGATCTCTAGTCCCGCGCGAGCGAGCGCTCGGATCGTAGCCTGTGCGCCCGGTCCGGGGGACTTCTGTGCGTTGCCCCCCGGCCCGCGCACGCGTACGTGGACACCTTCGATGCCGTCGGCCTGTGCCTCCTCGGCGACCTTCTCTGCCATCTGCATCGCCGCGTACGGCGACGCCTCGTCGCGGTTCTGCTTCACGACGGCGCCACCCGAGGACTTCACGATCGTCTCTGCGCCGGTCACGTCCGTGATCGTGATCAGGGTGTTGTTGAACGACGCGAACACGTGCGCGACTGCCCACTTGCCGTCTTCTGTTTCGCTCATCTATTGTCCCTCCGCGCGTTCTGGGTGGAGTTCGTCCGCGAGCGGGCTCGTGTCGTCGAACTCGATCGCGTCCTCCTCGTGGACCTGTACCTGCGAGGCCGGCTTCGTCACCCGGGCGCCGGCGACCGTGACGTGGCCGTGGACGATGAACTGGCGTGCCTGCTGGGGTGTGTTCGCCAACCCCTGTCGGTAGACGACCGTCTGGAGCCGACGCTCCAACACGTCCGTCTCGTCCAACGACAACACGTCCGAAATCGTTTCCGTCTCGTCGAGGATACCGGCCCGTTGGAGACTCTCGACGAACTCGCTGCCGGCCGCGCGGGCGGCCTCAAGATCACCCTGCGCCTCGCCGATCAGCCGTCGCGCCTCGCGTCGGTAGTTCCGCAGTTCCGACTGGGCGCGCCACAGCTCCTCTTTGTTCTGGAGGCCGTAACGGCCGACGAGTTCCGACTCCTCGGCGATCCGGTCCTCCTGGTACGGGTGGTTCGGCGTCTCGTACCGCTTGGTAGACGAGCCGGTTGTCATTCTTCCTCACCCACGTCTTCCTGTTCTTCCCGAATCTCCTCGACGTTCACGCCGATGGTGCCCTCCGTCCGTCCCGTGGACTTCGTCCGTTGGCCACGGACCTTCTGGCCGCGCTTGTGACGGACACCGCGGTAGGAGTCGATCATCTTCATCCGGTTAATGTCGTGGCGCCGCGCCTCGTCGAGATCGGAGCCGACCTCGTGGGTGGTCTCGCCGGTGTAGAACTCTTTCTGCCGGTTCGCCATCCACTCGGGGACGTGGTCTTCGAGGCTCTCGACGACCTCGACGACCCCCTCGATCTCGTCGTCTTCGAGTCGGCCGAACGTCGCCGTCCGGTCGACCTCGGCGGTCTCCGCGACGAAGCGGGCCGCCCGTTTGCCGATACCTTTCAGTTCTGCGAGACTACGTTCGACGGTCTTCGTCCCGTCCAGGTCGGTCTGGCCGATCCGGACGAAGTACTGGAGGTCCTCGTCGTCCTCCTGTTCGTCTGGCGCGTCTCTGTGATCTTCTGCACTCATGTCTTGTGGTGGAGACAGCGTTGCGGCGGGGATTCGAACCCCGGAGGCTTACGCCACTGAGTTAGCAACCCAGCGCCTTGGACCAGGCTAGGCTACCGCAACTCGCCTGTCGGTATCGTCGCCCTCGCGGACTCGGGGCGGCTGCCCCTACAGGGTCTGCGTCCGAGCCAACGTCGCTCCACGACTTAAGGCTCACGGAGTGGGTGTGGTTCGTGAGGGGTTGACGAGGATGCTGCGGGAAGTCTCGGGTGACAGCCAGGAGTAAACTCTTGTCACTGATAGGGTCGTGCGTAGGGATTTTCGATTGGTGCGGAGTACTGGACGGTACCGCGTTGCTACTGCACCTGTGAGTCGAGCCGGC
>CAKZQY010000136.1 GCA_937142015.1 uncultured Halobacteria archaeon | reverse complement strand
GAAAATCTCTGATTTTCGGACGGCCCCGGGGCAGTTGCCTTGGACCGCTTGTACATCCAAGGTGATAGCCGTCGGGAAGTGCAGGACGCACGGCCGGAGGGGAACGTCTTTCAGGGTGGGAACGCGTAGCACACGTATGCGCGTCTCCTATCAGCACGCCAACCCCGCGGCGGGCAACGAGTCGTTCCTGCTGCGGTTCCGCTCGGTCGGCGCGGAGACCCCGTGTCTCCTCGTCGACGCGGGCAACGGCGTCGACCTCGACGCGCTCACCGAGCCGGACGACAGGCTCGTCGGCATCTGTCTCACCCACGCTCACCTCGATCACTACGCGGAGCTCGCGGACGCGCACCGAGACGGTGCGCCGGTGTTCACCTCCCCCGCGACGGCGGCGATCCTCGGCGACGTCCTCGACGTGGCGGGCACGGAGTACGGCGTCGAGCAGTCGACGGCGGTGACGGAGTCGCTCACGCCGGTCGACGGGTGGACAGGAGTGACGGACGACGTGCAGATCCACCCAGTGCCTGCGGGTCACGCACCCGGTGCGGTCGGCTGGCTCGTCGCCGTCGACGACGGGCCGGAGACACACAACCTGCTCGCGACGGGCGACTTTACCGAGCGTCGGGTCGCCGGCTTTCCGGGGTTCCCGGCCGCGGAACTGCCGCCGGTCGACGCGCTGTTTCTGACAGCCTCCACGAACGAGTCGTTCGAGTCGTCGCTGACGGAGGCGGTCGGCACCGCCGTGGAACACGCACACGGCGGGGCGCGAACACTCGTCACCACCAGCGGACTCGTGGGCGTTCACGCGGCGTACCTCCTCTCGGTCGTCGTCGACGAGTACGACCTCCGCGTCCCGATCAGGGTGGTCGGACAGGTGGCGAAGCTGTACGAGCGGCTCCAGTACGACATGCCGGGCGTGGAGACGATCACGCACTTCGAGGACCCACGCACCTGCCTCGGACACGGTGTGATCACCATCGCCGGCCCGGAGATTCCAATCGAGCGGTCGAGCGGGCGGCTGTTCGGCGTCCTCAGAGACGACCCCAACGGGAGCGTGCTCCAGTTGGTCGGCTCCGGCGTCGACCCCGTGACGGACGCCGGCTGCACGCTCCACGACTACCAGCTCGTCAACCACCCACGACGGGAGACACTCACGGCGGTCCACGACGCCGTCGATCCGATAGAGACAGTGATCGTCCACGCACACGGCGGCGCGAAGGAGGCGTTCAACGATCTCGACAGTGTCGTCTGGGGGACGGGCGACACGACGGAGTACACGCTGTACGACGGCACCCACTGGCGACTCCCGCCGTGGATGAACGGTGATCGCGTGTTCTACAGCCGCGAGAGGACGTCGGTGGCTGCGTACGCCGACGGCGACCTGCTCGGGGACGTGTCCGTCCCGACCACACGACGACACCACGACGCGAACCTCGACGCCGAGGGAGTCGACACCGACCGACTCGCCGAACTGCTCCACGTCGCTCCCGCCAGCGGGACAGACGCCAGCGCGGCGAGTCCCGACGATCCGACTGCCGACAGCGAAACGACGGCCGGCGGGGCAGCCTCGCCCGCGAGCGCTGCCGACAGCGAGGCGTCGGAGTCGAGCGTCCGGACGGACGGCGCAGTCGACCCGGCGTCGGGGAGCACGGCAGAGGACACACGCGAACCGGAGGACACGACCATGGCCGACGACGACGACAGCCCAGAGATACCGACAGACGACAGCACACTACCGGACCCGTCTAGTCCGATCCGGACGACCGGCGCACAGCCGGACGCGGAACCGGACGAACTCGCACGTGAGGCACTGGCCGACAGTGACACCACGCCCGAAGAGTTCGGAGCGAGAATCGAACAACACCGCTCCCGTGTCGCGGCAGAACGAGAACAGACGGACGCGGATACCGCCGAATCCGCCGACAGTGACGCCGACCAGCGTGGCTCTGCGGAACCGGGTGACACGTCCAGCGGGACTGACGACGGCGGGGAGGCGAGTGAGGACTCCGACGAGACTGACGACGGCGGGGAGGCGAGTGAGGACTCCGACGAGACTGACGACAGCGAGGAAGCGAGTGAGGACTCCGACGAGACTGGCGATGCCGGGGAGGCGAGTGAGGTCTCCACGGAAACTGACGAGGGCGAACAGACGAGTGAGACTCCCGACGGCGAGGCAAGCGAGACCGAGGAACCGAGCGAAGCCGCCGACGAGATCGAGGAACCGAGTGAAGCCGTCGACGAGGTCAAGGAACCGAGCGAAGCCGTCGACGAGACCGCGAAAGCGAGCGAGACCGACGAGCCAGCGAGAGCGAGCGAGACGACCGACGACGAGACGGACAGAGTCGTCGGAGCCGAGGAGACAGCGGAAGCTGCCGCACAACAGCCGAGTGAGGCCGAGACAGACGCCGAGCACGGCGACGACGCTCCGGAGACGGCGGACGCTGTAGCAGAACCAGCGGGGCAGACGGCGACCGACTCCGCCAGCGACACGGTCGATCAGACGGACGCGAACGAGACAGGTCGGACGCCGTCGGCCACAGAGAGCGGATCAGTCGCCCCGAGAGAGTCTGTCACAGAGGGAGAGTCCGTCACAGAGCGCCACGTGGTCGAGGAGAGCACGTTCAGAGTGTCTGTGAGTCCGCTCGCAGTCGCGTTGGCACGCCGTGCAGCCGTCGACACGGACGGTGGCATCGCCACAGCGTCGGACGCGGCCGACAGTACCGCCACAGGGTCGGACACGTCAGCCGACGAGACTCGGGTCGGAGTCGGCCCGACCGAGGAGGCGGTACGGACGGTCGTCCACTCGTACCTCGTCGCGCTGTTGGGTGGACGTGCGGCAGGCGACGAGTCGGAGTTGCTGTGGTTCGAAGTCGACACACACCCCGCAGTCGAGCGCGTAGTGGCGGCGGCAGCCGAGAGCGACGAGCGCGTGGACAGTCCGAGACAGCTGTTCGCGGCGGGACTGGCGTCGGCGCTCGGCGACGACGACCCGACGACCGCCGTCGGCGGACTGGACGACCACCGGGAGCAGCTGGACGCCGTCGTCGAGAACGAGGCGTACGCGTTCGAGAGTCACGGGGACGTCGTCGAGGCCGCAGTCGTGTGGGCGCTCTGCGAGTCGTGACTCGTGTGAGCACTCAGCGGCCCGTCGGCCGCAACCACCCGACGAGTCGTGAGAGTCGTATCGATGGATTGAGGTTCCCCAGCAGGCAACGGCCGGTATGAGCGACGGGATCAGCCGCCGCGGGTTCGTCCGTGGAGCGGCGGGCGCGACGGCACTGGGAGCGGGGGCGTCCGCCTCGGGCGTCGCCGCCGCACAGAGCGAGCAGCCAGACTTCGGCGGCTACATCGACGGCGCGAAGGTGGGGTCGTACGAGGACGCACGCGGGAGTGACTCCGTCACCGTCGCCGTCGGCGCGGGTGACGGCGGCGTCGCGTTCGACCCGACTGGACTGTGGATCGACACCGGCACGACGATCACCTTCGAGTGGGTCGGCAACCAGAGCCACAACGTCCTCTTCGAGAAGATGCCCGACGGAGCGGGAATCTCCGGCTACGAGCCGCTGGAGTCGAGCGGGTTCACCCACGAGATCACGTTCGAGACGGCTGGCATCTACCACTACTACTGTCAGCCACACAAGGGACTCGGGATGCTCGGCGCAATCGCTGTCGGTGACGACGTGCCGACCACGTCTGTCGAGACGGAGAGCAGCGGTGGCGGCGGCGCGTCCCGCCCGAGTGTGCCCGACGCCGCCAAGACGCTCGGCGTGGCGACGTTCATCGGTGTCGTCTCCACTCTCGGGCTCGCCTACTTCTTCGTCAAGTACGGCGGCGACTACAGCCCGCCGGAGTGAACGCACAGCCCGTCTCACTAGACACCGACGTCGCCGACGACCTCGCGGTAGCGGTCGGCCATCCGGCGGAACTCGTCGAGGTACTCTCCCTCGTAGAAGCGGTCTGCGCTCTCGGCGAGTCGCTCGTCGAACGTCCGCACGTCGTTGACGATTCCCTCGGTGCGGTACTCCGTGAGCGACTCCATCCCCGTGACCGGGCTGGCCGAGGAGAAGTGAACCGGGTACTCTCCGACGGGGAGCGGCCAGCAGTCGTCGACCGCGGCGTCCCACCGGGCGTAGAAGATGGCGGCCACCGCGAGCGCGAGTGTGTCCCGCGCCTCGTGAACCCCGTCGACCGGTCCCGGCGGCGTCGTCAGTAGCGTCTCCGCGGCTCCCGCGCGCGGCAACGCCTCGTCGTAGGCCGCCAGCACCTCCGTCACCGCGTCTGCACGCCGTGGATTCGGGAACAACGGGAGCGACCCGGGTTCGACCACCGTGGGTTCGAACGTCTCGTAGCGACCGAACAGGAACGCCCCGAGCGTGAGCAGCTGCTCGCCGAGCGTGATCAACACGCCACGCGTCGCCTCCGCGGACTCCTGCTCGTCGACCCGACTCAGTGTCGACTTGCTCAGGCGTAGCCGCTGGTCCAACTCCCTGATCCGCTCGAACTCGCGGCGACCGATGGTGTACTTGCGAGCGACGTACTCGCTCAACAGGTCTGCCGGCGTCTGGTACGGAGCCGGGAACGTCTCCATCGTCCCCAGCCCGTCGTCGAGCTCCGACAGCTCCGGATCGTCGATCAGACCGGCGTGCCGGAGGCTCCCGCCGTGTGTGGACACCCGCATCTGTGCGGCCGTCGGCTCGAACTGCTCGTCGAGCCAGTCGTACGTGAGCTCGTAGTGGCCGCCGAGTTCGACCCCGCTGACGCGGTCTGTCGCCGGATCTGTCGTCTCCGGCAACTCCTTCGTCGGGTCGGGCTGGAGGAAGCCCGGCGGGGTCGCCCCTCGGTCCCGGTCCGACGCCATCTGTTACCCTCCTATTTGCACTCCCCTGTGTTACCTTTCACGGTCGTGGTCACTGTTCACACCCACTCTCCGACGACACTAGAATATTCCAAACAGATATTCTTGGATTCAATATTTGTACAGATTTTTTGTATAGGAAATATCTGCGCGCGACGAGCCGCGCGGGCTCGCGGCGGTGATCTCTCGTTACGTTTCGGTCACTCGTTACAGGACAATCACCCGTTCCCGTTACGGTCGTCGTCCACACCGAGATCGAGCGCAGTTGCCGCGAGCAGTCGGCGGAGCGTCTCGTCGGGGGGTGTCTCGTCGTCGACGCGGCTGGCGTACCACCTGAGAACGGCCTCTAGCACCGCAGGTCGACTGTTGGAGGCGGTCTGGATGCTCCCGGTCGTCTGGCCGTCGCGCGCGACGACCGCGGCAGCGTGTTGTGACGACAGCGCTGCGAGATCGGTCTCCACGACGGACAGTGGGTCGTCGGCTGCTGGCTCGTTCGCCCGTGAATCGTTCCGCTGCTGTGCGTCGCCAGTGTCTCCGCTCGTGTCGACAGCGTCAGCCGTCGCTCCCGAGACGCTCTCGCCACGGTCTGCCGCGTTCCCGTGCTCCGTCTCCTCGTCCGAGTTGGTGTCGCTGTCGATCACCCTGACAGCCGGCACGTCCGGGTCGATGCCGCTCTGTCCCGTGGAGATGACGAACTGTCCCTCGTCTGTCGTCTCGACGCCGTCCCGTTTCGAGATGTCCAACTCCTCCGGGTCGAGCACACCCTCGTCCGTGCTGTCGTGGTCTGGCTCTGCCCACGCCTGTGCCTCCGAGACCTCTGCACTGTGGTCTGTCTCGGCGTCACCAGTCTCTGTCTCGGCGTCGCCAGTCTCTGTCCCGTCGTTCGCAGGGATCGAGCGGTCACCTTCGTCGTCTGCAGGAACCGAGTGGTGACCTTCGTCGTCTGCAGGGATCGAGCGATCACCTTCGTCATTCGTAGGAACCGAGCGGTCGCGCTCCTCGTCCACGTCACCCGGTCGGTCGGTGTCGCCGACCGTCGGGTCAGACCGCTCTCCGTCCCCCTCACTGTCGCGGGGGTGGTCCTCGTCGCTCACTAGCCGCCAGTTCGGTGTGCAGCGACATAGTTCCTCGCCCCCGACGGGCCCCGAGGCGGCTCCCCCGGCTCGGTTTCCACGACTCGTCACGACGGTTTTTGTACGACGCCGCCGAACGCCGAGGTGTGCCGACGATCAAGGACAGCGTCCACGACCACATCGAAGTGGACGGCGTCGCGGCGGACTTACTGGACACGCCGCCGGTCCAGCGGCTCCGGCGCATCTCGCAGCTCGGGACCGTGACGCTGGTGTACCCCTCCGCGAACCACACGCGGTTCGAACACTCGCTGGGGGTCTACCACCTCGCAGATCGCGCGCTCGACTCGCTGGGTGTTCAGGGTCCGGAGGCCGAGCGCGTTCGCGCGGCGGCGCTGCTCCACGACGTTGGTCACGCGCCGTTCAGTCACAACGTCGAGGAGCTGATCCACCGCGAGACGGGGCTGTACCACGACGACGTGGCGGACATCGTCGCGGAGACGGCTGTCGGTGACGTGCTCCGCGACCACGACCTCGATCCGGGGCGCGTCGCGGGGCTGATCGCCGGTGACGGCCGCTACGGCCAGTTGGTGTCGGGTGAACTCGACGTGGACCGGATGGACTACCTCGTCCGTGACGCTCACCACACCGGCGTGCCGTACGGCACCATCGACCACGAGCGACTGATCAGAGAGCTGACGTTCGCCGACGGGGACTTGGTGTTAGACGACGGCAACGTGCAGACCGCCGAGTCGCTGTTGCTCGCGCGGGCGCTGATGAACCCGACAGTCTACACGCAACACACCGCACGGATCAGCAAGTCGATGCTCCGGCGCGCGACCGAGCGGCTGCTCGCGGAGACGGGGACGACGGCCGCGGAGATCAGACGCTGGGACGACTACGACCTGCTGACGGCGCTGCGGCGGACCGAGGCCACCGAAGCGTTCGCCCGGCGGTACGACGAGCGGACGCTGTTCAAGCGCGCGGTGTGGGCGGAGTACGACGACGTGCCGGCCCGCGTGCGCTCGTTCGATCACGAGCAGACTCGCGCGGCAGAACGGGCAATCGCAGACCGGTGTGGGCTCTCTCCGCGACAGGTGATTCTCGACGTGGAGCCGAAGCCGGAGATGCGCGAGTCGACCTCGAAAGTGATCGTCAACGACGAAGTGCGTCGACTCGAAGAGGAGTCGGCGCTGGTGTCGGCACTCCGCGTCGCGCAACAGCGCCGGTGGCGACTCGGGGTGTACACGCCCGCGGCTGCGACGGACTGTGTGGGTGCTGCGGCGGTCGAGGAGCTCGGACTCGACGCCGAGACCGCACCCGTCTCCGAGGTGAGTGGGAGCCTCCACGCGACGCTCGACGAGTTCGGAGCCGAGTGAGATGCAATCGACGATCCGAACCGGGTGAGACGAAACTGCTGCAGTACGTCCGGCCGCCAGTATCAGTCGTCGCCAGTCGGGTCGACGATCTCGACGTCGCCGTCGACCACGTCGACGTTGATCAGCGTCTTCACGTCGTAGTCGGTGTCGTCGAGTTCGTTCTCGCCGGCCTTCTTGATCACCGCGACCACGTCGAGAATCTCCGCGCCGATGTCGTCGAGCGCGGTGAGAATCCCCTTCATCGTGCCGCCGGTCGAGAGCACGTCGTCTAACACCAACACGGAGTCGCCCTCGTACACGTCGTTGATGTACATCTCTCCCTCGGAGTAGCCCGTCACCTGCGTCAACGACACCTCCCCGTCGAGACCGTACTCCCGTTTCCGGATGACGACCAGCGGGATGTCCGTCATCAACGACACCGCCGTCGAGATGTGAATCCCCATCGCTGCCGGCGTGACGATCTTGTCGACATTCTCGATCTGCGCCTTCCGGATGATCTTGATCACGATCTCCCGGAGCAGCTCCGGCTGGAGCATCGGCACCCCGTCGCTGATCGGGTGGACGAAGTAGTGGTACCCCTCCTTCTCGATGATCGGAGCGTCGAGTAACGACTGCCGTAACCGATCCATGTCGACCGCTCGCCGCCGGGAGAGAAAAGGGTGGTGAATCCGACTGCCGCTCAGGTCCAGCCTTCTTCGACCAGCAACTCCCCGTTGAGCAGCGACGCGCCGGCAGCGCCGCGGATCGTGTTGTGTGCTAGACAGTTGTACTTCACACCGGCGTCCGTCTCGGTGACGCCGCCGGCGACGACAGCCATGCCATCGCCGCGGTCCCGATCCATCCGGGGCTGTGGTCGCTCCGGGGCGTCCGGGCCGAACACGTGGATCAACTGATCCGGAGAGGACGGAAGCGAAGCGCTCTCGACGCCGCGCATCGCCTCGCGCACGTCGTCGGCAGACGGGCTCTCTTCGAGCGAGGCGAACACGTTCTCCAAGTGTCCGTCGACAGTCGGAATCCGGTTACAGGAGGCGGTCACGTCGGCGTCTAGGTGTGACACCGTCGCGCCGTCGAACTCGCCGAGCAGCTTCCGGCTCTCGGTCTCCATCTTCTCCTCCTCGCCGCCGATGTGTGGCAGAGCGTTGTCGATGATCTCCATCGAGGTGACACCGGAGTAGCCCGCGCCCGAGACGGCTTGCAGCGTCGCCACCTGCACGGACTCGATACCGAACTCACGGAGCGCCGCCAGTGTCGGCACCATCGTGATCGTCGAGCAGTTGGGGTTCTTCACGAGCGCCCCGTCCCAGCCCC
>CAKZQY010000135.1 GCA_937142015.1 uncultured Halobacteria archaeon | reverse complement strand
AACCACAGCGGCGGCTCCTCCCCGCCGCCGTCGAAGCTGATCTGGTAGCCGTTGGAGCCTCCCTCGTTCTTTTCGAGGAGGATCGCGTCCTCGTCGCTCGTCCCGTCGTGGTTGATCCACAGCTCGATTGTCGCCTCCAAGCTGTCCGAGAAGTTCAACGAGGGTGTGGAGCCGGCCTGCGCGTAGCCGAGTGCGTCCCCGCCAATCGACAACCCGTTGCGCTGCTGCTGTCGCACCCCGTTCCTGCTGGCTGCCGCTCGACGACGCTGTGGTTCGCCCCCCGACGCTGCTGCACTCCGATCTGCCGATACTGCAAACGTCCCGAGTGCGCTCGCACCGACGCCACAGAGGAATCCCCGGCGGCGAGGCGTCGGGAACGACGCGCCCGGTCGGTCTCGCTCGTCCATAACTGATCTCGCCTTCCGGGAACACCGTCACAGTGAACTGTTATCACTCTGTCGGCAACCCGACGGTCTCAGTAATTCTCCCGGCAATTCTGACGAAGGAATTTAATCCTGTCGGAAGCGGACGTGGCTACTCGTCGCCGCTGCCGCCCCCCGATTCCCAGAAACTTGGGATCATAGTACAATATCAACAGTGACACCCGGCTACGTTCAGGCGAGACGATGGCTACGACACTGGGCACAGACGGTGAGGCGGAACCGGGCGCGAACCACGGCGGAGACGGGAGCCTCCAATGACACACCACATCGTCGTCGTCGGCGGCGGAACGGGCGGAACAGTGCTGGTGAACGACCTCGCAGAGCGGCTCGCGCCGGAGATCGACGCGGGTGACGTGCGCGTGACGCTGGTCAACGACAGTCCGGACCACGTGTACAAGCCCGTCTGGCTGTACGTGCCGTTCGGCAAGCGGGAGCCGTCGGACGGTCGGCGGGAACTGTCGAGCCTCGTGGACGACCGTGTGACACTTCGGATCGACCGCGTGACGGGGATCGACACGGACGCGCGAGAGCTCCAGTACAGCGGGGAGACAGACCGGACTTCGTACGACCACCTCGTGCTCGCCACGGGGTCCACGCTGGCACCCGGAGAAATCCCGGGACTAGCCGACGGCGGCCACGACTACTACAGTGAGGAGGGCTCGGTGGCTCTGCGGGACGAGCTGCTGTCGTTCACAGAGGGTCACATCGTGTTGAGCGTGATCGGGACACCACACATGTGTCCCGCCGCGCCCCTAGAGTTCGTGTTCATGGCCGACGACTGGTTCCGGAAGCGTGGTCTCCGGGACGACGTGGAGATCACGTACACGTACCCGATCCAGCGTGTCCACGGCAACCCACACATCGCAGAGTGGGCGGAGCCGCGGATGCGCGAGCGCGACATCGGCATCGAGACGTTCTGTAACGTCGAGGAAGTCGACACGGCGTCGAACCAGCTCCGGACGATGGAGGGGTCGGCAGTTGCGTACGATCTGTTGGTGGCGATTCCGCCACACCGCGGCGTCGACATCGTGTCGGACGCCGGACTCGGTGACCGGGGGTGGGTCGACGTGGACCAGCACACGCTGGAGGCGACCGAGGCCGACGACGTGTACGCGCTCGGCGACACGGCAGACACGGGCGTGCCGAACGCCGGGAGCGTCGCACACTATCAGGCCGGCGTGGTCGCACAGCGACTCGCCAGCGAGGTTCGCGGACAGGTGCCGACGGCGACGTACGACGGGAAGACGCTGTGTTTCCTCGAAACTGGGATGGACAGCGCCTCCTACGTCGAGTTCGACTACGACAGTCCACCGTCGCCGGCGACACCCTCACAGAAGCTCCACTGGTCGAAGCTGGCGTACAACGAGTCGTACTGGCTCACCGCGCGGGGGTTGCTCTGAGATGGCCTCCGAGACACCCGACGGCGTCGACGCTGGCGAACTCGCGGCCTCGGAGGAGCTGGCGGACGCCATCGCCGAGAACCCCGAGGCGGTGGCGACGTTCGTCAGACGACTCGACGCCGTCAACGAGCTGTTGGACGTGCTCGCGCTGGGCGAGAGTGCCCTCACAGACGAGATGGCGGTCGAACTCGCGGGAACGGGTGCGACGCTGGCGGAGTCAGCAGACGGGCTGGCGACCGAGGAGACAGTCACGCTCGCGGAGACGGTCGGCGCGAACGGCGCGGAGCTGAGCGAGGCGATGGAGACGGTCGTCGAACTCCAGCGGAGTGGGACCCTCCAGGAGATCGCGGAGCTCGCGGAGGTGATCTCGCTCGTGACGGACGCGCTCGACGACGAGATGGTGACCTCGCTCGCAGGCACCGGCTCGGCGCTGGGCGAAGTCGCCGACACCGCGGCGGAGCCAGACACCCGAGAGGGAGTCGAACGCCTCCTCGAGAGTGTCGGTGACGCCGAACGTGCGGACGTCGAACCGGTCGGGACGCTCGGGCTCGTCCGGAGTCTGCGTGACCCGGAGGTGAAACGAGGTCTCGGCTACCTCCTCACTGTCGCTCGCGGTGTCGGACGCGTGGAGGAGGAGTGAGTTTCAAGCCGCCTCCGCCCGACATACCGTCGTGTACGAACTCTCAGTCTCGCGCGACTTCGTCGCGCAACACTACCTGACGGTTCCGAGCCCCCCGCCGGGCGAGGGAGAGCCGCACAGTCACCGCTACGAGGCGGACGTGCGCTTCCGGACGGAGACACTCGGGGCGTACGGCTACGTCGTCGACATCGACGACGTGGAAGCGACACTCGACGGTCTCGTGGACCGGTACCGCGACAGTCTGTTGAACGATCTCCCGGAGTTCGGCGATCACAACCCCAGTGTCGAGCGGTTCGCCGAGCTGTTCGGGGACCGCGTTGTCGCCGACCTGTCGGACACGACACCGGACGAACTGACAGTTCGGATGTGGGAGGACGATGTCGCGTGGGCCAGCCACTCGCGTGAACTGTGACGGGTGAGAACGCCGACGGAGGAGGTGAGGCTGGCGAGGGCAGTCACGACCACGGCGACGTGCGGTACCTCGACGCGAAGCAGTCGGTCGACGAACGAGCGGTGAACCGACGAGTACGCGAACGACTGCTGACTGCCCTCCCCGACGCGCCCCGTGTGTTCGACGCGGGCTGTGGCACTGGTGTCGCGCTCCGTCGCCTCCGAGAGTGGGGGGTCTCGCCGCGTGCGTACCACGGCGTCGACGCCGATCCGGCGCTGATTGCCGAGGCGCGTGACCGCCACTCGAACGAGGGGCGCTCTTCGCTTCCCGGTGACTCCGACCCTGCGTCGACTCGTGGCGACGACTCCACGTCGGTCTCGTTCGCCGTCGCCGACGCTCTCGCCGCCGCGCGTCGCCTGCGAGACTCGGTTGGCGACGACGCGACACTCGACGGACAGCCCGATCTCGTCGTCGCCGGCTCGTTTCTCGATCTGGTGTCCGTTCGGGAGGCGCTGGAGCTGTTCACCGACGTGACTGCGCCCGGTGGGTTGGTGTACGCCCCGTTCACCTTCGACGGGACGACGGCGTTCACCCCGTCGCACCCGGCTGACGAGGTGGTCGAACGGGCGTACCACCGCGAGATCGACAGCACACCGGGGCGTGACACGCGGGCTGGCCGCCGTGCCCTCTCGATCCTCGACGGTGCGGACGGCGATCTGCTCGCGGTCGGGAGCTCTGACTGGATCGTCCGTGCGCGTGCGGACGGCGGTGACAGACTGTACCCGGCCGACGAGGGGTACTTCCTCGACTGTATTCTCGGCTTCGTCGCCGACGCTCTGTTCGTCGACTCCGACGACGCTACGACCTCGGCACTCACTACCACCGCCCGGACGGCGGTCGACGCCGCCGATGGTGTCGGTCCCTCGGCGGTCCGCGACTGGCTGGTGACGCGTCGACAACAGCTCCGCGACGGAGAGCTCTGCTACCTCGCACACCAACTCGATCTGTTGTACCGAGCGCCGCCGGAGTCGTGAGACTGTCTGGCCGCGAGCGATTCCGGTCGCAGGCCGGTCCACCAGGACACGCCCACCCGCCGGACCGTTCGTCCGCGTTCCCGTCGACGTCGCCGACGCCGCTCTTCCCCGGCGGCACGACGGCGACTGCGACTGCGTGTGTGCGGAACGACACTGGTCGGTTGTACCCGAGGCGTTCGCGCTCGCCGTCCCCGTCGGTGTCGAGGCGGACGGTACTGCTCTCCCGGACGTACCGGAGGACGGAGGCACCGTCCTCGCCGCGGCGTGCGCTCACGACGAACTGTGGGTACTCTCCGCGGACGGCGACGTACCAGACGTTCACTGTCGCGTACCAGTAGCCCGGAACGGGTGCGACTGGGAGCCCGGCGACGACGGTGTCGAACGCCTCCCCTGCGAGCTCTTTCCGGAGTTTGTTCAGTCGTGTCTCTGCGGTGCTCGTCGTCAGCCGCTTCAGCCCGTGCCGGACCACCCGTCGCCGAGTGTCGACCGCTGCCTCCACCGTCTCGGCTGGCACGGTCACCGCTTCGCTCGCGGTCGCGTCTCGGAGCGTCACACGCAGGCGAACCGCAACCTCGTCTCGCCGGACGGGCGAAAGGCGGAGCCGTCGGGTGGCGGCGAGTGCGACCGTCTCCGCGTACCTCCCGTCGGCTGCTGCGCGAGCGCGCGCTCCGAGACCGTCGTAGTGGTCACTCGCTGCCGTGACGACGGCTGTTGCGGTCTGTCTGTCGACGCTGCTGTCGAGTGTTGCGGTCAGTTCGCGTGCGAGCCGCCGCTCGATCCGTCGCACGTTCGGTCTCACGGCGCGTACGAGACGCCGACGGCGTGACCGGAGCGTCGACACCGACGCTGCCTCGTTCGTCGATGTCGCTGTCCCGTTCGTCGACGCCGCTGTCTCGTTCGTCGATGTCGCTGTCCCGTTCGTCGACGCCGCTGTCTCGTTCGTCGACGCCGCTGTCTCGTTCGTCGACGCCGCTGTCCCGTCCGTCGCCGCCGCTGTCTCGTTCGTCGCCACCCCCTCCCGGAGTCGCCTCGTCGCCAGCGTCTCGTTCGTCGCGGCGAGGACCCGTCCGGCGGTTCCGAGCGACACCCGACGTGACTCCGACGAGAGCCACCCGGTGAGGACGTCGCCCGCGTCGTCGAACGGGACGGTGAACGCGTTGACGTTCCGTGTCGCCAGCGGTGTCACTGTCTCGTCGAGCGGCACGGTGTCTGTGAGCCGCCCGGATACGGGTGAGACAGTGAGGTACGACGGATCTGCGTGGGGGACGAGCACGATCTCACCCCTCAGACTGGTGCCGACCGGCTCCGGCTCGGGTGCGACGCTGTCGGCGGCGGCCTCGCTCGCCGCCTGCACGTCTCGGCTGTCGACGGGGAGCGCGTCTGCGAGCGTGTCTCTGACTGTCGACTTCGTGTCGGTCGCCCCTGCTCGGTCTGCCAGCCGTCGCTGGACCTGCGTGAGGAACGCCGCCCGCGCTGCCACCCGGAGTCGGTCGGCGACACCACGGTAACGCCGCGGCGGATCGAGGAGTGCTTGCCGTCGCTCTCGTACCGCCTCGCGGAGACGACTGGCGGGCGATACCTCCCCGCCGACGAGGCTGTCGTCCGCGACTGTCACCGTGAGTTCACGGACACGCTCTCGGAGGTCGATCAGGTCGCGGAGGAGCCACGCACGGAGCTCCTCGGGGGGGTCGACTGTGATCTGCCGACGCCGAATCTGGTGGAGACTGTCGTCCGTGCTGGCACCGGCACTGACGGCAGCGAGCGCGAGGTCGTCGACAGTCTCTGGAGCCAGTGGGAGGCCGGCACGCTGTGGAAGTTCGACGAGATTCGGCCCGTCGAACGCGCCGCCGTGGGTGAACACCGGCCGTGTCACGCGTGCAGGACCGGGGAGATTCGGGTCGTAAGTTCCGCGGTGGACGACGAGTACTGTGTAGTAGTCGCTCCACGATACACGCCGCTGGCGAGACGCGGTGCCGTTCGTCCACACCCGCGTCTCCGTGTGCCGCACGCGGACGCGCCGACGCACTGCGTCGAGGACGCTGTCTCGTGCCGAGGACGCTCGACTCCGGGCCACGACCGTCGTCTCCTCGACAGTTCGACTCCCGCCGAGCGTCCAGTTCACCCCGGGGGGATCGAGTGGTGGCTCTCGGCCCCGCTCGCGCTCGACGACGCCGACCTCTCTCGTCACTGTCCCGCGGTACGCGCGACGTGTCAGGCTGTCCAACTGTTCGAGCGTGTCGACGTAGGCGGCGTCTGCCGAGCCGTTGACACCGACTCGTGTGGTTCGGCTGCGACCAGTCGCGGCGAGCGTCGGGAGTCGACCGACGGCGCGCTGGCCGCCGGTGAGCAGCTCTCGGGCCCACGATCCCTGTGCCGTGTGGTTCTTTGCGCCGATCATCAGGTCCGTGAGTGCCGTCTTCGCCGTCGCACGCACCAGTGCGGCACGGCCCGCGGGATCTGCGTGTCCGAACGTCGCCCGCTGGAGTCGGAGTGCCCCGCCGTTGCTCGCCACGGCGACGTGTCTCGACGCGATCACGTTCTCGACGCCGACTCCGGAGTACTGGGCGAGCCCACGCGCCTCTGCGAGGGCGGTGAGTTCTGCGGTGAGCTGTCGCCCGAGTCCGGGGCCGGCGACTGGACCGCGGTTCAGCCGGCGTTCGTACCGCTGGACGCGGTCGTGGACCGCGAACACTGGTAGGTGGACGACCACGGAGACCGTCGTCGTTCGACGGGCGAGCTGTCGACGGTCGCGGTGTGCCGTGTGGGTCAGATTCCGGACGGTCACCCGGACTGCGGTGTCGTTCGCGGTCGGCGTTACCGTCACTCGGGAGAGTGCTGCGCTCGCCGTCGGGTCGGTGCCGAGCGGCGGGAGTCGGCTCCGGGCGTGGATCTCTCCGACTGCGGTGCGGGAGTGACCGAGCGCGTCTGCGACAGTGAGTGCGGTCCGGATCGCCAGCGTGTCTCCGAACGGCCGGTCGTCGCTCACCAGTCGCCCGGCGGTCGTGTTCGCCGGCACGACCACCGGTTGTGACGCCGCAGCGCGCACCGCGCGTCGACTCGCAACCCGGACCGTCGTCCGCGCTGTCGCCTCGGCACGGTCGAGTGCCGTGTCGACGGTGTGTGAGTGGGCAACTGGCCCGCGGACGCCGAGACCGCTCGCGTACACGAGCGAACCCAACAGCAAGACGACGCCGACGAGAGCGAACGGGACGCGACCACGTCGGTCGGACCGGAGACTCACGCCGACCACCACCGAACTGTGATCCGGACGTGACCGACACCGACGAGCCGCCGTGCGCCGACGGCTGTGACGGACTGGCTGCGGAGCCGTCGTTCGACGACGCCGCGTAGCCGCTGTCCGAGGCGGTCGTTGGCTGCCCTGACGCGTGCCGTCGCGGGACGACCCGTGTCGAGAGACTCCCACGGCTGGTGACCGGCCGATTCTCCACTCGACTGGTCAGTGACGACGGACGACGACGTACCGCGGTCCGATCCGAGCGCACGCCACAGCCGCCGGTACCGCTCGCGGACGGCTGTCGCGGCGTCGCGTGTCGTACGGAGCTGCCACGCGAGACGCTGTGGCGGAAACAGGAGTCGGGTGATGTCGTCTGCGACGGCGGCTGCGAGGTCGGAGTAGGTGATCGACTCCGGTCTGCCACTTCGGTCACGCCGTGTAGAGACCCTGGGTAGCTCCGTCGTGTCCGTACTCGACCACGCACCAGCCCGTCGAACGGGAACGACCGCACCGGCGGTGTGAACGGGGGCACCTGACGGTGGGGCGGAGCCGACGACGACCCGGCCGGCGAGTTCGCTGCCGCGGTACGGCTGCCACCGCGCGACGACCCGCGTCCGCTCTGGAATCAGGTGCTCAGTGACGGTCCGAACGCTCTGGATTAACTCGGTACTGTCGGGGACCAGCCGTGTTCCGCGGATACGTGCGCTGTGGAGTGCCGCCGTCGTCAACAGCGATGCGACGGTTCCGTGGAGCCGGCGAGGTGTTCCCCGTTGGCTGCGAGGTGTTCCCCGTTGGCTGCGAGATATTCCCCGTTGGCTGCGAGGTATTCCCCGTTGGCTGTCGACTGTCGTCGTCACCGTGAACAGGAGCGAGAGTGTCGTGCTGCCGCCGACGTTCGACACTGAGCGGTCAGTGTTCGACACGGGCGCGGGGCTATCGGTGTTCGACACGGGCGCGGGGCTATCGGTGTTCGACACGGACATCGGGTTTTCGACGCCTCGTCGTTCGACAGCCGCCTCCCGTCGTGCGTTCGTCACCGTGACGACGGCGGCACTCACGAGGAGGACGCAGACGACGGCGTCGAGCAGTGAACTCGTCACTGCCACACCTCCACGCGGAGACGACCGGGTCGGATGCGACCCGGACCGACGGCGACACCGACCTCGCGTGTCGCGGGTGCCGTCACCGCACCGGCTGGCGGCGTGGCACCGGCGTGCCACGTTCGTCGCCCGGCTGTCAGCGTGACGCTCAGTCGGTAGCCGTGTGGTCGTTCTTCGGTCGCCGTAGCGAGTCGTGCCGGCACCGCGACACCGCCGCTGGTCACCACGTCGTGGACGCGGGCGAGTGTCGTCGCTGCGACTGTCGCGTCTCGCCGGTTCGGTGGCTCGTCGTCTCTCATAGTGATTAAGCTGAGTCATTACCGGTAAGGTATGACCAGATGTTCGGT
>CAKZQY010000134.1 GCA_937142015.1 uncultured Halobacteria archaeon | reverse complement strand
AGATCGTTACCGCCGGCGACTGACAGAGAGCACCGCAGCGACGTGATACCGCCCGCTGACGCAGTTCCGGCCCAAACCGATGCTGCAAGCGGGGACGCGTCCGATCCTCGAACGTGTGCTCGACGCCCTGATCGACGCCGGCGTCGACGACCTCCACCTCGTCGTCGGCTACGGCCGCGACCGCGTCCGGAACCACTTCGGCCCGACCTACCGTGACCGCACGATCACCTCCCACGTCCAAGAGACACAACTCGGGAGTGGACACGCGCTGTTACAGGCCGCCGACGCCGTCGACGACGACGTGCTCGTGGTCAACGGCGACGAGGTCGTCTCTGCCGCCGCCGTCCGTCGTATCGTCGAGTCACACTCCCGTGAGAGTGTTGCGACACTCGGCGTGATCGACGGAGACAATCCCAGAGAGTATGCGTGGGTGTCGCTGGACGGTGATCGCGTCACCACGCTGGTCGAAAACCCGACGCCGGGCGCGTACCGACTGTTCAACGCCGGCGTGTACGCCTTCGGCCCGTCGATCTTCTCCGAGATTCAGGCGACGCCGCAGACGAACGGGGAACGGGCCCTGACCGACGCCGTAACCGAACTCGTCGAGCGAACGGGAAACGTCCGCGGCGTCCGCGTCGACAGCCCACGAGCTGATAGGGTCGTGCGTAGATAGTTACCGCCGACTCGACTCACAGGCGTAGTAACAGCGCGGTACCGTCCGGTGCTCGGCACCCACGCGAAAATCTCTACGCACGACCCTATGAGGCGACGTACCCGTGGGACCTGTTGGAGCTCGCTTCGGCGTCTCTCGGCGACGGCGCGACCGTCACGCCGGGTGTTCTCGTCGGTCCCGAAGCACGCGTCAGTCCGGCCGCAACCGCCTGATCCAGTATCGCGGCACGAACAGAGGTGCGTCCCCGCCGCGTTTCGAGTATTTAAAACCTAGTGGTTCGCTCAACTGTCGACTTCCAAATTACGATCTTAAACACCTTTACAGCGGCCACAACTATGTCAGAATATTAAAGTGTTATTTTTCTCCAGACAATTATCTCACTCATCCGTGCTTCGTGATCGACATTGCTCTGGAAGTACGCGGTGAGAATAGCCTCTACAACATCTGAGTGTAGCTTCAGATGTAGGATCTATCCCAGCTACGCCTATCGATTCGAATGACAGGTCCACGCCTGAAGCTACACTGAGCGGCCTACTTGTAGATCGATACATTTGTCAGTCAGATCATCAAGTTCCTCAACCAGTTCCTCCGCAACTGATACTCCAAATTCTGTATTTGAAAAATTAATCTACTATAGCAAATCTATTATAATTGCTATAATATTACTTTAAGATCTCAATAGACACTCGGTATTTGTACGATGCGGACTTTTATATCTCGAAACATCATAAGGTGCGTTACTGATGTGTGGGATCATCGGCGTCGCTGGCTGTGGTGACGAGACGCTCTCGGTCGTCCTCGACGGACTCTCGACGCTCGAGTACCGCGGGTACGACTCCGCAGGCGTCGCGTTGACCGACGAGACGCTCGACGTGGCCAAACGCGAGGGACGACTGTCGGTTCTACAGTCGGCTCTCGAAGAGCGTGCGGACCCCCCTACAGGCGAGGTGGGAGTCGGTCACACGCGGTGGAGTACCCACGGCCCCCCGACGGACGTGAACGCTCACCCGCACACAGATCAGGCGGGACGCGTCGCCGTCGTCCACAACGGAATCATCGAGAACTACCAACAACTGCGTGACGATCTCCGCGAGGAGGGCGTCGAGTTCGAGAGCGACACGGACACCGAGGTGGTGCCGAAGCTGATCGCTGCCGCACTCGATGCCGGTGCCGACCCGGAGACCGCCGTGCGGGAGGGTGTCGACCGACTCGCCGGGAGCTACGCGCTCGTCGTCACGATTGCCGGCGACGACCGACTGTTCGCCGCGCGCAACGACTCTCCACTCGTGTTGGGAATCGGGGACGGCGCACACTACCTAGCGAGTGATGTGCCTGCGTTCCTCGAACACACCCGCGAGGTGGTGTACCTGAACGACGGGGAGTTCGCTACCGTCTCTGCCGACGACTACCGTGTGACAGACGCCGACGGAACCCGCGTCGAGAAGGAGTCGACGACCGTGAACTGGAGCGCAGAACAGACCGGGAAAGGTGGCTACGACCACTTCATGCTGAAGGAGATCCACGAACAGCCGACGGCGCTCCGACAGAGCCTCAGCGGTCGGACTGACGCGCTCGACGGGCGTGTGACGCTGGAAGAACTCGACGAACCCGGCGACCCGCGACGTGTCCAGTTCGTCGCAGCGGGCACCTCGTACCACGCCGCGCTGTACGGTGCTGCACTGTTGCGGCAGGCTGGTGTCCCTGCACAGGCGTCGCTCTCGAGCGAGTACGCGACAGCCCCTGCACCGGTGTCGACAGACACGCTCGTCGTCGGTGTGACACAGAGCGGAGAGACCGCAGACACGCTGTCTGCCCTCCGGGAGGCGCGCGACCGCGGAGCCGAGACACTCGCCGTGACGAACGTCGTCGGCTCGACTGCCGCACGAGAGTGTGCCCACGCCCTGTACATCCGTGCCGGCCCGGAGATCTGCGTCGCAGCCACGAAGACGTTCTCCTCACAACTGGTGACGCTGAATCTCCTCGCTGAACACCTTGCCGGACAGGACGCCGGAACACGGAAGCTGATCCCCGCGCTGCGTAACCTGCCGGACGACCTCCAAGCGGTGTTAGACCAGAGTGTTGCGACGACAGTCGTCGACGACTACCTCGGGAAGGAGTCGTTCTTTTTCATCGGGCGTGGGCTCCACCACCCGGTCGCGCTGGAAGGGGCGCTGAAATTCAAGGAAATCACCTACGAGCACGCAGAGGGGTTCGCAGCTGGTGAACTGAAACACGGGACACTGGCGCTTGTGACACCCGAGACCCCGGTGTTCGCGGTGGTGACGGGTGAGGGCGAGCGAGCACACAAGACCATCGGTAACGTGAAAGAGGTACAGGCCCGCGGCGCGCCGGTCGTCGCGGTGACGGACGGCGTCTCCGAAGTCCAACGGTACGCAGACCACGTCTTGGCGGTGCCGGAGACACACGAGCGACTGGCACCGGTGTTGGCGAACGTGCAGTTGCAGTTGGTTGCGTACCACATGGCCGACCGACTGAGTCGGTCGATAGACAAGCCGCGGAACTTGGCGAAGAGTGTGACTGTGGAGTGAAATGCGGTGCTCCCTGCTTCAGTTCCTCGTTGCGCTGCTCGATAGTCGTTACTTCCCAAACGGGCTCTCACGACGCTGTCTGATGCCGTCTAATGGTCAATAGACGTACAGTATTTCATACGGTTTCTTATACTATTAGTTACTAAAAGAACACATGAGTGACAGAGCAAGAGTCTGTGTCGGCAATACCACGATCAGGCTGTGTGGGCTCCTCTCTGTGGACTGTAGTGTCCGCCAAAGATCTCGTCGGCACTATCTGCCCGACGATCAACCCAGGGAAGTGAAGCTTGACCAGGACGATGTTACCCGGATCTGTAAGCGAGTTGTCGATCATGACGTGGACACGAAGATCGTCGCCGAGCAGTTCGAGATCAATCGGCGACGAGTCCAGCAACTCGACAATGAATACCGGGAGGATGGTGAGATACCCGAGCTGGAAACCCCTACCCATGTCCACGAGATTCTGAAGGAGTACGAACACGTGACAGAGAACACGACCAAGCGGGGCCGGAGGCGTCCGTGGGTGCGGTTCGAGCGGTATCTTCATGAAAACGACATCAAGCACACGCTGTGCAAGGTTGGACGACCCCAGTCGAATGGGAAGACCGAGCGATTCTTTCAGACCTACGACAAGCACTGCTGGCGGCTCGGAACTCTCGACGAGTTCCTCGCCTTCTACAACGAGGATCGGCCACGTATGATCCTCAACTGGGACGAGCTAGAGACGCCAATCGATGGATTTGACAGATTGTTGCCACCGCCAGCGGACGATCTTGAGGAACCGCTTGCAACCGAGGTGACCACTGATGACTGACCGACGAAATCTTTACACGACAGCACAGCCGTTTGAGCTCGGGGAGAGCGAACGACGAGCGTATGTTGCGGCGAGTCGTACGCTCGCTGTGCGCGTTCGAACAGCCGTCGCCGTCGTCGGACTGCTCGCGCTGCTCGGGGGACTCGTCGCAGTCGGGTTGTTCACCCCGGCGAGCGGCGGGGAACTCGACACGGTCTGGGTGAGTGACACGCCACGAGAGACGCAGTCGAACCACCACGCCGTCGGGGTGGCAGGCGACGTGATCGTCGCGCCGGTCGCAGAAGCGCCGGGTGTCGAGGCCGGGATGTCGAACACCTCTTGTTCGCTGGTCCGGCTCGCGCCGGCGGACGGCACAGTGTCGTGGCGCGACGGGGTGCCAGCGGCAGACTGTTTCACGCACGCGCTCACAGAGCCAGCCATCGGCGACGTGGACGGCGACGGAGACGCGGAGGCGGTCGTCGCCACGACCGAGAACGCGTTGATCGCACACGACGCCGACACTGGCCGCGAGGAGTGGCGCGTCCCGCTCCGCACGTACGGCTACGGACGGCCGACCGTCGCAGATGTCACTCCCGCACCCGGTCCAGCGGTGATCGTGAGCGATATCACCGGCGGCGTGGTGGTCGCTCACGGGAACGGCACGGTCGCGTGGCGCGTCCAGTTGAACGGCACAGTGTGGCAACGGCTCTCCGTCTGGTCTGCGCCGATCGTCACTGACGCCGACGCGGACGGCGACCCCGAGATACTGCTCGGCACCAGCAGAGGACCGGTAGCGCTGTCGGCGACTGGCGAGGTGGCGTGGTCCCGCGACGGCTCGGCGACGTACGCGACGGCCGCGCAGGTCGACGACGACCCGGCAGTCGAGCTGTTCACCGGCGGGAGCGACGGTCTCGCCGCGTACGACGGTCGAAACGGGAGCACGGAGTGGTCTCGGTCGCTGCCGAACGCGCGGGTCCGTACCGCCGCCGACGGCGACGGTGACGGGCAGGTGGAACTGTACGTCGGGGTGCCCGGCGGTGACGTGATCGCAGTCGACGCCGCGACGGGCGAGACCGAGTGGTCGACGACGCTCGCCGGAGAGAGTGATCCCATCGTCCCCGCGCCGGTCGTCGGCGACGTGGACGGCGACGACCGACCGGAAGTCGTCGCTGCGCTCGGCAGCGGCACTGTCACCGTGCTCGATCCCACCTCTGGCGCGGAACTGGCCGCGTCGGAGCGCTCCGTGCCGATCTGGACGATGCCGTCACTCGCAGACCTCGACGACGACGGTGACGTGGAAGTGCTGGTGCGGTACGGCGACGGCCGCGTGGTCGCGCTCGACTACACGAACTGACTGAGTGACCGTGTCGGCTGTGCGACACGAACTGACTGAGTGACTGTGTCGGCTGTGCGACACGAACTGACTGGTTGATCGTGTCGGCTGTGTTGTCAGACGACGCTTCGGGTCGGTAGTCAGACGACGCCTCGAACCAGTCCGCCGACCACACCGGCGGCAAGCGGGAGCACGACACTCAGCCCGAACACCTGTTGCATCGACACCGCGGCTTCGACAGCAGCGGGACCGACGAGGAGGAGCGCGAGCACGTTGGCCAGCACGACGACGAGCCCGAACCCGAGTCCCGCGGTGAGGCCGCGTCGGACCGAGCGCCGCGGCAGCGCGACCAGCGCGCCTCCGACGACCATCCCGAGCCAGTGGAGCCACACGAGGCCGAGGCCGACGACGACCGCGACGAGAGTGACCTGCCACCGTGTGCGACTGGTCGCTCTGATCCCGTTGAGGCGGTCGGTGACCACCTCTGCCGGTCCCTGATCTGCTGTCGACTCCGCGACGACTGCTGCTTCGTCTTCCGCCATCGGGTCTGTGGAGTCCACCTGAGAACCTGTCGCGTCTGTCTCCGTCTCGTCAGACGACGGCGAACGGTCGCTCACTGGTCTCCCCCCTCGAAGGAGACGGCGACAGTGCCGCGGTGGGTGCGGTCCATCCGTTTGAACTCACCGTCGGCCCACATCCGGAGCTGGTCGCTGTAGCTGTCGGCGAACGGGACGCCGTCGTTGCCGCCCGGCAGCACGCACTGTGAGTCACGCTCGTCGACGGGACACACCTGTCGCCAGCTACTCCCGGCGTCGGCGGACTCGTGGACGTTGAACAGCGTCGACCCGGAGCCGTCGGTCGGGTAGACGGGGTAGTTGAGTCCGCCGCGGTCGAACGGGTGGGTGACTGTCGTCTGCTGGTAGTCGCCGTACGTCTCCCACCCTTCCTCGTCGATCTCCGTCAGCGTCTCTCTGAGCGCGGTCTCGACCGCCGCGTCTCGTCCGTCGGGGAACCACCGGGAGTCGGGTGGGAGTCCAGCCAGCACCCAGTGGTTCGGCGTGTACGCGCCGGGGTCACGTCGGTCACCGAGTGACTCCGCGAGAACGGGTGTCACTGCCGCTCGCTCGTAGTGGTCGAGGAACCGGACGAACAGCAGCGCCGCCCGAGAGTCGCGTGTCACCTGTCCGTCCCAGTCCAGTATCTCGTCGACGGCGTCGCGGAGCCGCGACGGCAGCGTCTCGCGGGCCGCAGACAGCACGGGACGGAACCGCTCGACGCGGGTGGAGCCGACGTCACGCTGTACGTCACGGAGGTCCGCAGGCGTCACGTCGCCGTCCGCCACGAGGTCGTCCAGCCGCTCCCACAGCCGTATGCCGCGGAACGGCGCGCCGTACGCCTCCGCGAAGTAGTGTGGGTAGCTGTCGTCGTCGACGATTCGCTGGTTCGCGGTGCCGACGTACGACGGGTTCCTGACGTGTGGCATCTCCTCGTACGGGATCGTTCCCTCCCACGAGGACTCCCCGTACGGGGTGTAGCCGGGCCACTCACCCTCCAGAGCGGAGCCGTCGAACACGCGGTCTGCGGACACTGCCTCTCCGTCGGTCCGTCTGATCGGCACCTTCCCCGTCACACGGTACAACACCTCGCCGTCGCGGTCGGCGTACACACAGTTCTGTGTCGGCTCGTCGAACTGCCGGAGCGCCTCACTCACGTCCGCGATGCCCGTCGAGCGGTTGAGCGCACGCACGGCCAGTGTCGTGTCCGTCGCAGACAGGCCGGTCCACGCGACACCGACAGTCGAGCGGAGTTCGTCGCCGTCCGCCTCGCGGTCGAGCACCGCGCCGTGGACTGACTTCTTCACCGTCACTGTCTCGTCGTCGCCGCCGGCGACCGCAATCGTCTGTTCGTCCGTCTCGAACGCGCGCCACTCCTCGCCGTAGCGGTACTCCGCGCCGTCGGCGCGCGTCTCGTACTCGTAGAAGTCGATCACGTCTGCACCGGCGTTGGTGAACCCCCACGCACCCCGGTCGTTCTCGCCGATCACGACCGGCGGCACACCCGGGAACGAGACGCCACGCACGCGGTACTCCGGCGGCGACAACACCTGCTCGTACCACACCGGCGGTGCCATCAGCGTGAGGTGTGGGTCGTTGGCTACCAACGCCGAGCCGGATTCGGTGTGATCCCCTGCGACAGCCCACGAGTTCGACCCGATCCACGGCGGTGGCTCCAACGCTGCGAGATCGGACTCTAATGCCGGCGCTGTCGCACGCGGCTCGCGTCTGTCGGTGGCGGACGGTGACACCCCCGGTGCGTCAGGCTCGAAGTCTTCAGTCGCTCCCTCGTGGCCGAGAATCGCGGCGTCGTGGTCGAGTCGTCGCGGCAACAGCTGCCGGGCAGCATCACGACCGACCTCGGCAGCCAGCGTCTCGCGGCGGAGCGTGCGGAAGCTCCCAGTCAGCCCCCACGCGATCTGTTTCTCCGCGAGCATCACGTCTGTCGGTCGCCACGGGTCGGGTGCGGCGTCGAGGAGCTGGAACTCCACCGGCAGCGGGTGGTCCTCGCGGGCGCGGTTCACGCCCTCACAGTACGCCTCGACGAGCGGGCCCGCCTCCGTGTCCCGGACGCGGTTCCACGTCGCGCCCGCGGCGGCCGCGAAGTCCATCCGCCTGTGGAACCGGTCGGAGGACAGCGTCGCCTCGCCGACGACCGCCGACAGTTCGCCGCGCATCTGACGGCGCTGGAGGTCCATCTGGAACAGTCGGTCCCGGCCGTGTGCGTAGCCGACCGCGAAGTAGACGGCTGCCTCGGAGTCGCCGCGGACCCGCGCGACGGCGTAGTCGTCGTACCGCAGTTCCGCAGAGCCGTACGTCGACGCGACTGTGCCGGGTGTCGACCGCTCGCGGCGCGCACTACGCCAGACACCGCCCGAGAGCGGCGCGAACCGCTGGAGGTAGCCGCGAACTGGGCCGAGGAACCCCCCGGCCGTCGCGCCGGCTGCGATGGCTCCCACCAGCCCACGCCGTGTGAGATCACGATCCATACCTCTGTCACTTGTCCGGGTAACGATAAAAACGGGTGTGGTGGCCGTCGGTGGGAGTGCGTTCACGACGCGCCGACGGTCGTTACGCCCGTCCGACCTGTCGTGGCACGTCGGGGTCCGACGACCTGTCGTGGGTCGTCACAGCCAGACGACCTGTCGTGGGTCGTCACAGCCAGACGACCTGTCGTGGGTCGTCACAGCC
>CAKZQY010000133.1 GCA_937142015.1 uncultured Halobacteria archaeon | reverse complement strand
GTGTTCGGCCGTCGACGACTACACTGGAGAACGAACAACGTATTTCGTTCGAATACAAACTGTGGATCGTGATTCACAGATACGATTTGGCCCTCCTCGGACACGGCGTTGTCGTACTCTTCTACGCTGTTGTCGAGACGTCGAGATCCGGGATCAGTGCGCCTGTGCTGCTGATCGCCGCTGGTGGTGCGGCGCTGGCCGCGACTCGGGTACACAGCGTACTGACGGCGGGAGAGCAACCAGCCCGCTCCGAGCGGAGGACGCGAGCAGCGACTGGGTCACTCGTGCTTGTGCTGGTGGGTCTCGCGGTGAGTCTCGTTGCTCCGCTCGTGTAGCTCCCGATTGTACTGTCGGTCACGAGCGTCGAGAGGTTGTTATCCTGTCGGTCACAAGTGTTGATAGATTGTTGCGCTTCACCCGGGGTTCCAACGCGTCTTGTTCCGGTTCTGTCGACGCCGGGTTCGATCGTTCGTGGCCGACAGTGTCACTCCTCACGGTGGCGAGTCAGCGCCTCCGAGAGGTCCAACTCGCCGAGCGCGACACGTCGGGCGAGGTCCGTATCGAGCGTGCGGTCGCCGTCGGACAGTTCCCGCGAGCGGTTCTTGACACGCTGGATCTCCCCTGCTGTCGGCTCCACGTCGCGGGTCTCCACTGGCTCCCCCTCTCTGCGAGCGATGTTCACCGCCGCGAGCACGTCGGCGAGTCCCTTCCCAGTCGCCCCCGTGCCGAGTGACGGCGTGGTCCCGCTCTCGTCGACCAGCTCCACGGCCACGTCTTCCAGCTCGTTGACGAGTCGTGCGCCGTGGAGTCGAGCGCCGTCGCCGACACGGACCAGCGCGTCCGGCTCCGAAGCGACCTCACCGCGGATCGTCTCGGCCGTCGTGGTGACGTGTTCGACAGCCACATCGGGGTAGGAGACGCCGTCCGTCGGCGCAGAGACGACCACCTCCGCCCGTTCCGGGAGCTCTTCGCCCGGTTCCTGCGTAGTGAACGTCGCCTGTCGGCCTCTGAGCTCCGAGACGACCGCGTGGTGAACCCACCCCGGGGTCAAGCCCCGGGGCTTCCTGCTTCAACGACGCGCTTT
>CAKZQY010000132.1 GCA_937142015.1 uncultured Halobacteria archaeon | reverse complement strand
AACTTCACCCTCGAAAAAGGTGTCACCAGCTACCGAAGGGTGCTGAAAGTGGGCTGCACTGATAATCGTGGCAGTTCACAAACTGATCCCGTACTGGATCAAGGTTCGAGAGGTAGAGGAACCCGACAGCGCTTGGGACCAGACAAGCATCCACACGAACGAACCGGCGTTTCCTGAAGACAATCTCGCAGACTACTTTCACGATTTCGTCAGTGAGTATCAAGAGTCCGGTGATGTGTACGTCGACGAGGAGGAGCAAGAGACGTTCACAGTTGCACCGCCGGTGAAGAGAGAAGGGAATACCGTCGAAGGACGGTTTAAATCGGGAGAGTACGGACGAAACGCAGACTTCTGGGACATTGATCAGCACGAACGAATCGAGGACGCGAGAGAGGAGAATCACGCTGAGGAGATCCCGTACTATTTTCTGTTCCACATTCCGGACGAGGACCGATCACAGGCTCTTCTAATTCTCAGTAAGTACAAAACGAAAGGTGTAAAGACGACATTCAAGAGTCAATTCGATGTGAACACGAGGGACATTGATGTGGGCGACGCGTATATGACTATCAAACCCCACTATTCTGACGAGGTAATCGACAAAATTGAGACTGCAGACGAAGTGGCGTGTGTTCGATTCCGCGGAACCGAGACAGTACCTGCGCGCGAAAAGTACGCTGATCGTAACCACATCGAACGAACGAGAGACGAAATCAGCGGACAACTCAACCTCGGAGCAGAGCTCAAGCTAACACCGAAAGGCAATCAGTCCGGATTCCGGGAATTTCTGAAAGGACTCGTCTCCGACACTAGCGCAGCGCACTTCAAGTACGGACAGATTGAAGACCAGGACTTCAGCAACGCGAGTGTCACTGTCGTTGAAGGGGAGTCTGATCTCACCTTTTCACTCTGGAAGAAGCAGATTCAGATGCGTATGGATCTCGACCCGGAAGAAGACGACATTGACGTGTACGGTGGTCATCCGACGCCACACTCGTTGGGGTGTGTCGCACGTCAACTGGCTAACGACTTGATGGATACAGAAAATACTGACCTGCCGACGAAGTCACTAATCCCAAAAACAGTAGGAGCACCAGACGAAAGTGATGAACAGGAAGCAGTACAGAGGGACTAATGAGAGCATTCGATGTCAGATCGATTGTAAACAACTTTTACAGAGACATCCTTAACGACGAGAAGCGATCCGATTGGGAAGCATACGCACTCGTCGTGATACCTGCGATTCTCGCACAGGTTGCTGTCGTGAGACACGTTGACAGAGCGTTTGTCTCGACAATGTCAACAACACTGGCGATCTTATTCGGCTTTACTTTCAGTTCGCTCCTCACCACTGCTCGGTACTCACCAAAGAACGACAGGGTAGAGGAACTGGTAGTGAAACAGACCAGACTCGGCACCGCCTACGCCCTGTTGGTGAATCTTCTCACACTTTTCACCGTCGTCGCCATCTCGATTGGTGTCACAGAGTACAACAGCCTCGGGTACACCGCCGCGACGATGCTGTCCGCACTCACCTACTTCGCCTTGTTCCACTATCTAATTGTCATGTTGTATCTTATGCGTTATCTGTACCTTCTCACTGTCGGCGGTGCATTCGAAGAACCGTCGGCCGCATCTGCTAGTGACACCGAGACGGCAGACTCCGAGCAGATACGTGTCGACAGGTAGTGCCCAGCTCGGGCTCCAACGCGTCTCGCATCGGTTCTGTCGACCACGGTTCGATAGTTCTGTCAGCGACAGTATCGATCGACAGTTCGTCCAGGGAGACTCGCTCGGACAGCGTTATGCCCTTGCTCGTCGTACTCGCGGTCATGTCGTTCGACACACGTCCGGCCCGCGACGCGGAAGTGGTGCTCGTCGGTCGTTCGAACGTCGGCAAGTCGACACTCATGCGGGAGCTGACGGGTCACGACGTGGCAGTCGGTCGCAATCCCGGCGTCACCCGGGAGCCGAACCACTTCGACTGGACCGGACCGGAGTTTCTGTACACCGACCTCCCCGGGTTCGGATTCATGTCTGGCGTCGAGGAGCACGTTCGGGAACGCATCAAGACAGACGTGGTGCGGTACGTCGAGGAGCACGCCGACGAGATTCTCGCCGGTGTTCTCGTCGTCGACGGGAAGGCTGCGGTCGACATCATCGACCGCCACTCCGGTCCCGACGAGGTGCCACACGACGTAGAGCTGTTCCACTTCCTCCGTGATGTCGACGTGCCCGCGGTCGTCGCCGTCAACAAGATGGACAAGGTGGACGACCGCGACGAGCGACTCGACGCGTTGTGTGAGCGACTCGGGCTCTACCCGCCGTGGCAGCAGTGGGACGACACTGTCGCGCCGATCTCCGCGAAACGCGGCTCGATCGGTCCGCTGCGTGA